>JAADED010000090.1 GCA_013153605.1 Chlorobiota bacterium
TCGGTTTTACGGTGATGCGCAATAACGAATATGGCAGCCAAAATGTTGGGATAGGTTACCGCGTAATGTATAATGCCACTTCTTCCGGAAATACCGCAGTGGGATACAATGCTTTGTATGACATGACTTCCGGCGCTAACAATATTGCTATCGGCGTTTCAGCCGGAACGGGATTGACCACGGGAGATAATAATTTATTCATCGGAAATAACAGTGGGCCTTTAAACAATAATGATGACAACAGTATCGTCCTCGGTTCCAACAAGACCGGCCTTGGTAGCAATACGATGGTGTTGGGAAATGATGCCACCAATCTCACTGCCATTAAAGGAAAATATGTGGGTATTGGAACGGAAGCACCGGAAGCCAAGCTCCATGTGGTTTTAACCGATGAAATGAACGTACGTTTTGAACGCGTGGGAGACGGTACCCAGGGAGGCTCCTTGGCCGGGTGGCGTGCCCGCGGAACCGTAGATAATAAAGAAGCCGTTCAATCGGATGATGTGCTTACGGCCATTATAGCCAAAGGATATGACGGTTCAAACTACGCCGCCGCAGCCCGTATTCGATTTTATGTGGACGGAAATGTAAATACCGGTAGCGTACCCGCTCGTATTGTAATGTACACCACCCCCGAAGGTGCCTTAGGCCCCCAACCTCGACTCACTATTCGGTCTAACGGAAACGTTGGGGTGAATACAACCGATCCCGAAGCCAAATTCCATCTTCTCTTGCGAGGTATGGAGGAAAAAAATCTTCGCATCGAACGAGTCTTGGATGATGTATATGGCGCCCAATTTTCGGGTCGCCATGCTCGAGGGGGATTAGATTCGCAAGGAAATCTGGTGCGTACGGCTGTTCAAGAAGACGATGAATTGACGGGAGTGGTTGCCAAAGGATATGACGGAGATGAATATATTGCGGCAGCTCGAATCGATTTTCATGTGGATGGGCCTGTATCCGATAATTTGGTACCCGGACGAATTACTTTTTCCACCGCTAACGGGACAGAAACCCAAACCAAGCCCCACATGGTAATTACCAAAGACGGACTTATCGGGTTGGGCACCACGGAACCCGATGCCAAGGTGCATATGAGATTAACTTCGGAAAAAAACGTCCGAATCGAACGAATCAGTGACGGAACTACCGGAGCTTCTTTGGCCGGATGGCGTTCACGGGGTTCCATAGATAATTTGACGGCCGTTCAAAACGGCGATGCACTTACCGGTTTGATAGCCAAAGGATTTGACGGTTCTACCTATCGGCCGGCCGCTCGCATAAAAGTTTATGTGGACGGAAATGTTACTTCGGGCATTGTGCCGGGAAAAATTTCTTTCCAAATCCAAGAAGAGGGAGGAGCCATAACTGAACGCGTGGTAATTCGGAATAATGGAAACGTGGGTATAGGGATTAGCGAGCCTGCCCGCAAGCTTCATGTAAGTGAAGCCATTCGATTGGAACCCACTTCAGTGGTGCCCGATAACCCTTCGGACGGAGATATGTATATGGATGATGGTACCAATACCGGCGGCACTCCTAAATTGAGGGTTTATGCCAATGGCGCTTGGCATGATTTGTGGTAATTCCCGGTTCCTTACCTCATCAACTCGTTTAGAGCTGTCCCATTTCCGTGAGGACAGCTCTTTTTTTATCACTTTGTAGATACTTTTTATACAAAGGTTTTGTCTTCAATTTGAAATAAAATCTATTCCATACACTATTTTCCGAATTTTTTGTGATAAAAAATTTTAAACAAAATAAAGTTTTCTCTCAAAAGAAAAGAAGTTAAGAAAGATGATCTCTTAGGGGAAAATCACCCGCGTTTGCAAAATCTTGCCATTTCTCATGTTTTTTCTTATCTATGCACCATATTTTAAGGCGACAAAAAAATAATGCCGATGGAGTGGTCCGTGATTATCCCCTGGATTTTGGTAGCAATCTTCGTAATCGGTTATATTCTCATAGCCACGGAACATAACTTGGAAATCGATAAAACGGTCCCGGCCCTGGTGATGGCGGCCGTCCTTTGGACGATTCTCAGTATGGCTTTTAAAGCCGGGTGGATACAGGTAATCGACGCGGAAGGGGTCATATACAAATATGCCGACGGCGAGACGGCCACCGAAGCGTTTAAAAACATCCTCATGCACCACCTGGCCAAAATCAGTGAAATTTTGATCTTCCTTTTGGGGGCCATGACCATTGTGGAACTGATCGACCTCCACCGGGGATTTGAAATTATCAAACTCAAAATAAAAACCGACAGCCGTCGCAAATTGTTGTGGATAATCGGATTCCTGGCTTTTTTCCTCTCGGCCGTGATCGACAACCTGACGGCTACCATCGTGCTGGTGACTCTTTTGCGCAAGCTCATCCACGACCATAAATCCCGGATTTGGTATGCGTCCATGATTGTGATTGCCGCCAATGCCGGGGGAGCGTGGTCGCCCATCGGAGACGTAACCACCACCATGTTGTGGATTGCTCATAAAATCAGTGTAGGCGGATTGATCGAACATGTGATTGCTCCTTCGTTGCTCAACTTTTTCGTGCCCATGATCATTGTTTCCCGCTTCAAAGTATTTAACGGCAAACTGAATATTCACCCTCAAAACGGCGAAAAGAAGATCGAACGTTTGGAATTGTTGCTCAGCAGTAAGACCATGTTAATCGTCGGGTTGGGTTCCATTGTGATGGTGCCGGTATTCAAAGTGATCACCCATTTGCCTCCTTACATGGGCATGATGCTGGCTTTGGGAATCGTATGGTTGGTTTCCGAAATCGTCCATCCCGAAGAGCAATTCGATAAAGAACGTAAACACCTGTATTCGGCCCATACCGCCCTTTCGCGAATCGAGATGGCCAGTATCCTGTTTTTCCTCGGTATTCTTTTGGCCGTGGCTGCCTTGGAAACCATTTATTGGGGAGAAATTCCCGGCGAGGGCGGCGGTATGATTCACGCCAATGCCCTTCAATATTTGGCGTACAAGCTCTCTTTGGTATTTAATGAGGAAGTTCTGATCATCCTGTTGGGTATTCTTTCGGCCATTATCGACAACGTCCCCCTGGTAGCCGCCACCATGAGCATGTTCGATTGGCCCATGGATCATATTTATTGGCATCAAATCGCCTATTCGGCCGGTACGGGCGGTAGCATCCTCATTATAGGCTCGGCTGCCGGCGTGGCCGCCATGGGCATGGAAAAAATCGAATTTTTCTGGTACCTCCGCAATATTTCGTGGCTCGCCTTTTTGGGCTTCATCACCGGCTTTATCACCTTCGCCATTGAATACTGGCTCCTATAAATCTTTCGGGTCGGGAAGGTAAGGGGAGGCCAATGCTTCGAATGCGGGCGTACGCTTGCCGGACCGATCGAAAAGGGTGAGCTCCTCGGCCCGGAAGTCCCTTTCCCACCGGGGGGTGAATACCCATACCGTCCGTTTGGCCGGAGCACAGGGGTGATCTCTGATGAGAATTTTCCGCATGGGAAATAGGCGATGCGTGTAGGCGGCTTCCAATACTTCGGGGGTTCGCGAAGAGGGGTAAATCATGGTTAGGATGCCGTTCGTTGTAAGATGGCGGGCCGCAAAATCGGTTAGTGTCTCCGGGGGAAGAAACGCGGCGTCCTTGGCCGGATTGGGCCGGTCGGGTAGGGAAGGATGGAAAGGGGGATTGGTCACTATGGCATCGTAGGGACCTTCGGGCTCGAAATCCTCCAAAGGGAGAGGAATCAAGCGAAGGCGCTCGGCATAAGGCGAAGCGGAAAAATTGCGGGCGGCCAATTCCGCCGAAGGAGAATGGGGTTCCAGGGCGTCCACCCGGGCATGAGGAGCCCGCCGGGCGGCCAACAGGGCGATGGCTCCCGTGCCGGTGCCTATATCCAAAATGCGCCGGGCTTTCTCCACAGGGGCCAATAGGCCCGTAAGAATGGTGTCGGTGGTGATTTTAAGGGAGGCGCCGTCTTGACAGAGGCTGAAATCCCGGAATCGAAAAACTTGGCGACAATTCATTTTCCCCGTTTGGGGAGAGGTTGTTCCAAAAACAATTTGACCAAACCTTCGGGAGTGCGGAGGTGGATTTTTTTATTCTCACGATCCACTTGAAGGAGAAAATCGTCATGAATGGGCACCAGAATTTCTTTGCCCGAAGGATGCTGTATAATAAAATAAGGTTGGGCGGCGGCATCGTTCACGTCTTTGATCACTCCCAAAGAGCCGTGATCGCGGTCCACCGCTTCGAAACCCATGATTTCGTGGTAATAAAATTTGTTACCCGTCAGGGGCGGCAAGGTGGACAGGGGCAAAAAAAGTTTTCGGCCCACCAGTTCTTCCGCCTCTTCGATGGAATTGACGTCTTCCAATGCCATGCGCAGGAGCATGGATTTATGCAACCGGCTGTCGGTAATAAAGAAAGGAACCGGTTGTCCTTTGATTTCCAGGAAAACCGATTCCAATCCTTCGTACAATTCCGGTTCGTCGGTGTCCAATTTGACCAAAACCTCGCCTTTACGCCCGTAGGGGCGCACGATTTTACCGAGGTAGTAAAGGTCTTCCATTTTCATGGACACGCCCCGCTCTTAAGCTTCGTCCGCCGCGGTTTCTTCTCCGCCGCTTTCTTCCTGAGCTTTTTGGGCCTCTTCGCGCTTGGCCGCACGAGCATCGCTATAGGCCTTTTCGCGTTCGTAATCGGCTTGCTCTTTGGCGGCTTTCTGTGCGGCGTACTTGGCTTTGAGTTGTTCGAGTTTTTCTTCGTGGCGTTTTTCCCATTCGGCGAACCGACGTTCGGCTTCCTCCATGTCGAAGGCGCCCTTACGCACCCCTACCAACAGGTGCTTTTTGTAGAGCGCCCCTTTAAAACGGAGAATGGCACGAGCCGTTTCGGTGGGAATGGCACCGTTCATCAACCATTTGACCGCTTTATCCACGTCGAGGCGGATGTCGGCGGGTTGCGTGAGGGGATTGTAGGTGCCGATTTTTTCGAGGAATTTACCGTCCCGTTTGGCACGGGAATCGGCCGCTACAATCCAGTAAAAGGGTTTACCCTTTTTTCCGTGTCGTTGAAGTCTGATTTTTACAGGCATGGATATGCGTTTTGCGGGGTACCCGACCCCTGTTGTTTCGAGGGGCAAAAATAAGGAATTTTATCGAAATCCGAAAACCGGCATCCGATGCTTTTCCGATTTATTTGCTCGTTTTCGCATTTTTTACACAAGTTGTGCGTATTCCGTTACACAAAAAATCATTTGTGCGTAATAAAACGCAAAATATTACGCGCAAATAATAGTCGGGAAAGGCATCATATTTTTAAAAATGCATAAGTTGTTCCTCAAATACAATGGTTTATAACCGAATTGTTTATACGTATTCTATAACGCGAAAAATACTTTGTGCGTAATAAAACTGGAAATATTACGCGCAAAATCGATTGCGTGTATTTTATGACGCACAAACCGGGCGTTTATGTTTCTTTAAAAATTGCGTATTTTTAAATCCCCACTTTTGGAGACTTTCAATATGAAAAAACAAGACCTCAAATTCAATCAAAACGAAGATTATAATAAACTCCTGGTAGCGGATTTGCGAAAAAAATTGGCCGAAGTGGCCCTCGGCGGCGGCAAAAAGCGTATCGAACGCGAACATGCCAAAGGGAAAATGACCGCTCGCGAACGGATCGATTATTTATTGGACAAAGACAAACCGCAAATCGAAATAGGCGCTCTGGCCGGCTACAATATGTATCAGGAACACGGCGGTTGTCCGTCCGGCGGGGTGGTGGTAAAATTGGGCTACATTCACGGCCGCAAAGTGATTGTGGTGGCCAATGACGCCACGGTAAAGGCGGGCGCCTGGTTTCCCATTACGGCCAAAAAGAATTTGCGCGCCCAGGAAATTGCCATGGAAAATCGTATACCTATTATATATTTAGTGGACAGTGCGGGTGTTTACCTTCCACTCCAGGACGAAGTTTTTCCCGATAAGCATCATTTCGGCCGCATCTTCCGCAACAATGCGGTAATGAGCAAAATGGGCATCGTTCAAATAGCAGCCATTATGGGCAGCTGTGTGGCCGGCGGCGCATACCTTCCCATCATGAGCGACGAAAGCCTGATTGTGGACAAAACGGGAAGCATCTTTTTGGCGGGAAGTTATTTGGTTAAATCGGCCATTGGGGAAGATGTGGACAACGAAACCCTGGGCGGCGCCACCACCCAAACGGCCATTTCGGGTGTGGTGGACCATAAAGTGCCGAATGACAAAGCCGCTTTGGACAAAATCCGCAGCATCGTCTCCAAAATGGGCGAACGGCCCAAAGCCGGCTTTAACCGTATCGAGCCGCGCAAACCCGAAGCCGATCCCGAAGAAATCTACGGCATCCTACCCAAAAGCCGCACGGAACCCTACGATATGTACGAAATCATCAAACGCCTGGTGGATGCCGGCAGCTTTGACGAATACAAAGCCGACTACGGCAAAACCATCATCACCGGCTATGCCCGCATCGACGGGTGGGCGGTGGCCATTGTGGCCAACCAGCGTAAAATCGTCAAAAACGCCAAAGGCGAAATGCAAATCGGCGGGGTGATTTACAGCGACAGCGCCGACAAAGCCGCCCGCTTTATCATGACCGCCAACCAAAAACGTATTCCTTTGGTATTCTTGCAAGACGTAACCGGCTTTATGGTGGGCAGCCGCGCCGAACACGGCGGCATCATCAAGGACGGCGCCAAAATGGTGGCGGCGGTGAGCAATTCGGTGGTGCCCAAATTCACGGTGGTTATAGGCAACAGCTACGGCGCCGGCAATTATGCCATGTGCGGACGCGCCTACGACCCGAGGTTGATGGTGGCTTGGCCCACGGCCGAAATCGCGGTGATGAGCGGCGCGTCGGCATCTAAAGTATTACTTCAAATCGAAGAGGCAAGACTCAAAAAACAAGGCAAAACCATCGACCCCGAAACCAAAAAGAAACTTTTGGAAGAAATTCAGCGCAAATACGACGAACAAATTTCGCCCTACTATGCGGCGGCCCGCCTGTGGGTGGATGCCGTGATCGATCCACTGGAAACGCGCAAATGGATTTCCGAAGGAATTCAAACGGCCAACCACCGTCCCATCGAAGAAGAATTCAATCCCGGTGTCATTCAAACATAAAAAGTTATGAAAAAATCTTTCATCCTTCCTTTACGGAAAGTTCCCGTTCTTTCGGCGATTCTCGCCCTGTTGTTTGCCTCATGCGGACCGCGTCAGGAAGCACGCCGTCCCGAACAAGTGAAAACCGTGACAGAGACTCCGCATATGAAAGAAATGGAGAAAAAGATCGCCCGCTATGCCGAAGTAGAGCTGAAAGCGGATTTAAGCGGCCTTTCCGAAAACCGCAAACGGATGTTGATTCTCCTTATCGATGCCGCCGATTTGATGAACGGCGTATTTTGGCAGGAGGCTTACGGCGACAAGGATTCCCTCATGCGGCGCATACCCGATTCGCTCACGCGCCTGTATGCCGAAATCAATTACGGACCGTGGGATCGGTTGGATAATAACAAACCCTTCGTTCCCGGTGTGGGACCCAAGCCCAAGGGCGCCAATTTTTATCCTCACGACATGACGCCCGAAGAATTCGAAAAAGCCGATTTGCCCGACAAAACCTCGCTTTATACTTTGATTCGTCGGGATTCCGCAGGGCGGTTGATCACCGTGCCCTATAGCGTGGCCTTTGCCGACGCCCATTCCAAAGCCGCCTCTTTATTGGAAGAGGCCGCCCGTTTGGCCGAAGACCAAGGATTTAAAAAATATTTGCTGGCCCGCGCCCGGGCATTGCGCACCGACGACTACCGCCCCAGCGATATGTTGTGGATGGATATGAAAACCAATATATTGGATATAGTGATCGGACCCATTGAAACCTACGAAGATCAATTGTTCGGATACAAAGCCGCCCACGAAGGGTTCGTGCTCATCAAGGACACCGCCTGGTCGCGAAGATTGGAAAAATATACCGCCCTCCTACCCCGATTGCAAGAAGGGCTTCCCGTAGATCCCCGCTACAAACGGGAAAAACCCGGTTCCCGCTCCGATTTGGGAGCTTACGATGCCGTATATTATGCCGGAGACGCCAATGCGGGGGCCAAAACCATTGCCATAAACCTTCCCAACGACGAGGAAGTCCAATTACGTAAGGGATCGAGGCGCCTTCAATTGAAAAACGTGATGCGCGCCAAATTCGACAAAATTCTGGTCCCCATATCCGAAGTGATTATCGACTCCGCCCAGCGCAAGCACGTGAAATTCGATGCCTTTTTCGAAAACACCATGTTCCACGAAGTGGCCCACGGGTTGGGTATCAAACATACCGTCACGGGTAAAGGACCGGTTCGTACCGCTTTGAAGGATTTGTATTCCACCGTGGAAGAAGGCAAAGCCGATATTTTGGGCCTTTATATGATTTTCAAACTCAAGGATTGGGGATTGGTGGATTTGGACGAAAAAGATTACATGACCACCTTCCTGGCCGGCATTTTCAGGAGTATCAGATTCGGCGCCTCCAGCGCCCACGGACGAGCCAATTTGGTGCGCTTTAACTTCTTTAAGGAAAAAGGAGCTTTTGTTCGCAATCCCGACGGCACATATGCGGTGGATTACGACAAGATGAAAGAGGCGGTGGAGGAATTGTCCCGCATCATCCTCACCCTTCAGGGCGACGGGGATTACGAGAGCACGCGCCTCTTTTGGGAAAAATACGCCCGAATCGACGGGGAACTCGAAGATGCCCTCCGACGAATCAATGAAGCCTCCATTCCGGTGGATATTCGGTTCAAACAAGGAAAAGAGGTATTGGGTTTGTAAAAAAATCCCTATATTTGCGCCCGGTTCCGGAAACCGCTGGCGAAGGGGTCGTGAATGTTTCCGGGACATAACCGAAAAAGTTTAATCCTATGGACGATCTCATCCGTTACGTGGAAGACCAATTGGTGGAAAAGAAAAATTTCCCCGAATTCGACGCGGGAGATACCATCACCGTGTATTACGAAATCAAGGAAGGCAACAAAACGCGGACCCAGTTTTTCCGCGGAGTGGTCATTCAACGGCGCGGCCAAGGCGCCACCGAAACCTTTACCATCCGTAAAATGTCGGGCGATATCGGCGTGGAACGCATTTTCCCCATCAACATGCCGACCATCCAAAAAATCGAAGTAAACAAACGGGGAAAAGTACGCCGCGGACGCATCTTCTACTTCCGCAAATTGCGCGGTAAAAAAGCCCGCATTAAAGAAAAAATTTCCTTTAAGAAAAAAGAAGACAAAAAAGAAGAACAAAAGAACGGGTAATTTTCCCCGTGATTTTGGTTTTCATGGCAAAAGGAAGGAGGCTAAACGCCTCCTTTTTTATTTACTGAGATATGATAAAATCTTAAAATTGAACAATCATCTTTGATTAAATTAAAATAATTTAACACATGAAATCTAAAAAATTCATTGAATGAAGGCTTTAAATTTTGATATTTGAAAATTCCCCTATCTTTGCCCCAAAAAATTTATGCCTATGAAACATTTAAAAAGTTTGTTTTTGGCCATCATATGGCTCGCAAGTTGGACGGGATGGGGGCAAGTAGCCATTAATTCAACCGGAAACGAACCGGATCCTTCGGCTATCTTGGATGTACAATCTCAAAACCAGGGGATTTTAGTTCCGCGAATGAGTGCGGCCGAAAGAGACGCAATTTCTAATCCGGCTCTCGGGTTGCTGGTGTTTGTGACCGATTTAAATTCTTTTTGGTATTACGATGGTCAACAATGGACTTTGGCGTCGGCCGATCATTTGGGGAATCACATAGCCACTCAAAATATTCGGACCAACGGGCATTGGCTCAGTCCCGACGGGACGGACAAGGGCATCTATCTCTATTCCGACGGATGGGTAGGCATTAATACGGATACATCCTCCCCTCGGGCAATGCTTCATTTAAGAGGTCATGATCCCGATTTGATGCTCAATATGATTCCCGGGGGTACGGCTTCCATGGTAGAAACCCGTTATGCCTATGATGACACGATCCGGGTAAATCTTTTTTATAAAGTCAACGAGAAAAACTTTTATTTCCAACATCGAATGGATGCCGAAAATGTGGAAGAAGGAAGATTTATTTTTGTGGTGGACGGAGGGCATGCGTTGGTGATCCAACCCAATAAATTTGTAGGAATCGGCAGGACGAATCCGGAATTTATGTTGGATGTGGAAGGCAGTGCCAGATTCGCCAAAGAACTCTATTTTTTTAGCGATAGTGCAAATACCGGATACAGAAGATGGATTAAATTTAAAGAAGGTCGAAATTACGGAGACAATATTTATATCGGTGCGGGAGGATTTACCGTAATTGGAGGCGGAGAAGCAGCCAATACTTATGATGTCAATACCGATAATCATTCGGGAAGAGAGTATTTGGTATTAATTTCGGACGAAAGGGGAGATCAACCGGCCATTCAATTTATTACCAATACCCAAGACGGATGGGAAGCTCGAATTTATCCCATGACCATATTGGGTAACGGAAAAATCGGAATGGGGACTACCGCTCCCGAAGCTCAATTGCATGTGTTCTTGAAAGAAGGTGAACAAAATGTTCGTTTTGAAAGAAGCGAAGATACCCAAGTGGGAGCCTCTTTGGCCGGACGACGTTCTCGAGGAACACCCGATCAAAAAACGGCATTGATAGAAAATGACGTTATCACCGGAATCAATGCTTGGGCCTACGACGGAGAAAAATACCTTCCGGTAGCTCACATGCGCGCCTATGTGGACGGAGCCGTCAGTGTGGACGATGCACCTTCTCGATGGGAAATTTATACTCGGGAAGCGGGGGCCAATGCTCCGACCCTCCGCATGGTGATTAAACACGACGGTTTGGTGGGAGTAGGGAAGAAAAATCCTCAAGCCAAATTACATGTGCTCTTAACAAATGAAAAAAATGTTCGTTTTGAACGAATTAGAGATGCCAATTCCGGTGCCTCATTGGCCGGGTGGCGTGCTCGAGGAACACAAACCGCCAAAGCCGCCGTTCAGGATGGCGACGTCATTACGGGATTAATCGGAAAGGGCTTTGATGGAAGTGATTATTTTACAGCGGCACGCATCCGTTATTATGTGGATGGCACGGTGAGTTCATCGAGTGTGCCGGCTAAAATCGAATTGGCCACCACACCGGAGGGTGGTGCGGGGCCCTATCCTCGAATGACCATCCGGGCCAACGGAAAAGTCGGCGTAGGGACTACCCAACCCGAAGCAAAATTTCATCTTAAAGAATCGGTCAACAATGATTGGGCCGCTATCATTCAAAACGGCGGAGGACAAGGTTACGGTCTTAAAATTCAAAGTAGCGCCGCCGATGCCGTACCCGTATTGGGTATTTACGATAATTATGGCGCCGAGGTCATGCGTGTTCAAAGTAACGGCAAAACGGGCTTCGGGATTCCGGCACCCCAACGCACCGTCCACATCAAAGACGTAATCCGTCTCGAACCTTCGAGCGAGCCGGCCAACCCTTCGGCGGGTGACATTTATTTCGACGCATCCTCAAACAAGCTCC
>JAADED010000026.1 GCA_013153605.1 Chlorobiota bacterium
CTCGCCGGTGAGGCTTCGCTCACCGGCCGCCCCATATATTATAAAGGTAATAAATGGACCGTGGTGGGCATTACCGCCCCCAAAGGAAACGTGTTCGGACGCTCGGGCGACGAATTCGTATGGGTACCTCTCGGCACGGGCGAGCGGCTGTTGGGAGGTCGGCGTCCCGATCCCGAAATTCGCGTGGAAGTGGAGGACCCTTCCCGCTACGAGCGGGCCCTATCGCAAGCCATCCTGGTAATGCGCCGCATCCGCGGCCTCCGACCCGGTCAACCCGACAATTTCGGTATCAGCGAAAGCCGCGAGGCGGTGGAAGAATTGCGAAATACCAGCCGCACCCTTCGCATCATGGCATTCGTCATCGGATTGATTACCATATTCGCTTCTTCGGTGGCGTTGATGAACATTATGTTGGTGAATGTGGCCGAGAAATTTCGCGAAATCGGCATCCGCAAGGCGGTGGGCGCTTCGGCCCGCCAAATCCGTCGGCATTTTTTGGTGGAAACGGTCCTTATCGCGCTGGGGGGAAGTTTACCCGGCCTACTGTTGGGTATATTGGCCGGCTGGGGGGTGGCGGCCCTACTGGGTATGCACTTCAGGATGCCGTGGAATGCGGTGATGTGGGCGATTATCATTACATTTGTAACCGCCCTGCTGGCCGGATGGTATCCCGCCTATAAGGCGGCCAAAGCTAATCTGGTGGAAGTATTGCGCTATGAATGAGCGGTTTCGCCATACCCGTTTGGCCGATTTGTATGTATTCGGCGTGCCGGTGGTCAAGGATCACCGCGGCAACCTGGCCTTTCTCCAATGGCGCGACATGCCGTTCGATTTCAAGCGGGTATATTACATCTTCGACATTCCGTCGGGCGCCCGCAGGGGCGGACACGCCCATATTCGCCAACAAGAGGTGCTGATTGCCGTGAGCGGCAGCTTCGACGTGGTGGTGGACGACGGACACGAACGCCGCAGTTTCACGCTCAACAATCCCGAAAAAGCGCTCTACATTCCCCAAGGCATATGGCGCGAAATCGAAAATTTCTCGGCCAACAGCATTTGCCTGGTACTCAATAACGAAGAATTCGACGAAGGCGATTATATCCGGGATTACGCCTATTTTATGCAAATAAAAAACGGCCGTCTCCGTCCCCCTGAAAACCCGAAAACTGATTTTTGATATCCTTTTTTGGCCGAACTTGTGCTAAATTTATATCAAAAACCCGTAACCATGAGCAGAAAAGTAACCGTGATCGGTGCCGGAAATGTGGGCGCCACAGTGGCCGACGTATTGGCCAACAAAAACATCGTAAGCGATATCGTGCTTTTGGATATCAAACCCGGACTTGCCGAAGGCAAGGCGCTGGATATTTGGGAATCCTCGCGCATTAATTATTTCGATACCCGCGTGAAGGGATACACCGACGATTATTCCAAAACCGCCAATTCCGACGTGGTGGTCATCACTTCGGGCGTGCCCCGCAAGCCGGGCATGAGCCGCGACGACCTGATCGGAACCAATGCCAAAATCGTCAAGTCGGTGGCCGAAAAGGCCTACGAATATTCTCCCGACGCCATTTTCGTGGTGGTGTCCAACCCCCTCGACGTGATGACCTACACCGCCTACTTGGCCACGGGTTTGCCGCGCGAGCGGGTATTCGGCATGGCGGGCGTGCTCGACGTGGGACGGTTCGAAGCTTTTATCGCCGAAGAACTCCACGTATCGCCCAAAGACGTGAGCGCCCTCCTCATGGGCGGCCACGGCGACACCATGGTACCCCTTCCCCGCTATACGACGGTGGCCGGAATTCCCCTTCGAGAACTGATGGATGAAGAAACCATCCAACGCCTGGTGAAACGTACCCAAAAAGGAGGCGGCGAAATCGTCCAGCTGTTGGGCACTTCGGCCTGGTATGCGCCCGGGGCGGCCGTAGCCCAAATGATCGAGGCCATCATCCTGGATTCTCATCGGGTGATGCCCGTATGCGTGATGCTAGAGGGTGAATACGGATTGAAAGACGTGGCCCTGGGTGTGCCGGTGAAATTGGGCCAAAACGGCGTGGAAGAAATTATCGAAGTTAAACTCAACGAGGACGAAAAGGCTTTGCTCTACCAATCGGCCGAACACGTAAAGGAAGTGATGAAGGTGTTGGACGAAATGCACCTTTTCTGATTTTTCGTACGGACTTGCCCGAAATAAAAAAGTCCGGCTCGCCGAGCCGGACTTTTGCATGGGAAAAGGGTAGGGAATTATTCTTCCGCTACCAATTCTTCCACAATGATTTTGTCGGCACCTTTGCTGAGCTGCCACAGCATGAAGGCATCGAACAGGAGGCTGATTCCTACATATAATCCCACCAACCAAGCGGCGGCAGGAGGATTGTTCGAAAACCAAATGAACAAGACCCCGAGAATGGTGCTGACTATCCCGTTAATCACCGCCCAGAATTTATTAATGGCGGGTTTAAGGGTGAAAGCAAGGTAAAAATTGATGGCCGCATCCACCAGCAAATACACCGCCAATACCAAGGCCAGCGCCGATACGCCCACATCCGCGGGACGGGTCAGCATAATGATCCCGGCAATAATCAACAGAAGGGATTTCAACCAGCCGGTAATGCTTTTCTTGTCGTTTTGCAAAGTATAATAACCGGTGAAAATGCCCGACAACAGCAACAGCCAGCCGATAAATGCCGCCAGAAACGTACCCATGAACGGGGGGAAGATAATCCCTGCCAATCCCAAGAGCAGGAATGCAATGGCCAATCGTTTGGTGTGGACGACGTACTTTTGGTAAAACCTTTTACGTGCAGGGTAATTGAGCATGGTAGTAAGTTTTAAGGTTAAACAAATTTAATATATCCTCAAGTTAAAAAATGGCAATGCAAAGTTAATCTTGAGTTAAAGAAAACCTTCAATTTTTATCGAATTTTCGACAAGAAAAGTTTAAAAACCACGCAAAACCCGCTCCTTGGGACTTTTTGGGGGTATTGTAAAAATGTCAAAAAATTTTTTCGCTTAATAACCATCCTCTTCCCGCTGGCCCGTGCGGCTATTTTTTTCTGGCCGGAAAAAGAATTTATTTTCCGATGCAAAAGTTTTGAAAAATATGGTCCAACAAATCGTCGGTGGTGATTTCGCCCGTGATTTCACCCAGCTTGTTCAATGCATCCCGGATATCCACGGCCAATAAATCGGTGGAGAGGCCCGCTTGCAATCCTTCTTCCACTTGTCGGACGCTTTCCAAAGCTTCTTTTAAGGCCCGGTAGTGTCGCGCATTGGTCACCAGTACGTCGCCGGGTTTGAGGGTGCCTTGGCCGGCCAGGAGCGAGAGCAATTCCTTGAGTCGCTCGACCCCTTCCTTGCGTTTGGCCGACATATGGATCACGTGTATGCCTTTCAGTGCATTGAAGCATGACAGGAGACGCTCCAACCGGTCGGGGGTGACCAGGTCGCTTTTGTTGACCGTGAGGATAAAGATTTTGTCGGGATATTCTTTTTTCCACTCGTTCAGGCGGCGAATGGTGTCGGCACACAAACGGGAGTCGGCGGCCAGGCGGGCGGCATCCACCAACAGAAGGACCACTCGGGCTTCTTTGATTTTTTCAAAAGTGCGGGCAATGCCTATTTGTTCCACCCGGTCGGAGGCTTCGCGTATCCCGGCGGTGTCTATAAATCGGTATTTGATGCCGTTCAGGATAATGTAATCTTCGATGGCGTCGCGCGTGGTGCCCGGAATGTCGGTTACGATAGCTTTTTCTTCGTTCAGCAAGGCATTGAGCAGGGTGGATTTGCCCGTATTGGGTTCGCCGGTGATGGCCACGGGTATGCCTTCCTTGATGGCATTGCCGGTGCGGTATCCTTCCGTCAGTTCCCGGAGCGTGCTTTTGATTTCATCGAGCAAGCGGGCGAATTGTCGGCGGTCGGCGAATTCCACGTCTTCTTCGGCAAAGTCCAATTCCAGCTCCATCAAAGCGGCGAATTCCACCATGCGGTCGCGTAACTCTTTGAGTTTTTTTGAAAAACCGCCTCGCAATTGTTGCATGGCCACCCGGTGTTGCCAAGGCGTTTCGGCGGCAATCAGATCGGCCACGGCTTCGGCTTGGGCCAAATCCATTTTTCGGTTAAGAAAGGCGCGCAACGTGAATTCTCCCGGTTCGGCCATGCGTACCCCGTGATCCAAAAACCATTCGAGTACCCTTTTTTGAATGTAAGGGGAAGCGTGCACCGAGATTTCCACGCTGTTTTCGCCCGTGTAGGATTTGGGGGCTTTAAAAACCGCCACCAGCACTTCGTCCACCACCTCGTCGCCGTCGCGAAGTTCGCCGAAATGGAGGGTGTGGCCTTCGGCTTCGGTCAGTTTTTTCTTCCCTTTGGGTACGAAAAAGCGGTCGGTAATTTCGATTACGTCCGGACCCGAGAGCCGAAACACGCTGATGGCTCCCGTCCCCGGCGGGGTGGCCGGCGCGATGATGTTGTCGCGGTATTTGAAGGGGAGGGAAGGGTTTTTCATTCGGTCCACACGCCCATTTTGTTGAATTTCTCCACCCGGTGGCGTACCAATTCCTCGGGGCTCATGTCTTTGAGTTCGTCGTAGGCTTTGACCACGGCTTCCTTCCAGTTGCGGAAGGCTTCTTCCCAATTTCGGTGGGCGCCGCCGATGGGTTCTTTGATGATTTCGTCGATGAGTTTGAGCTTTTTCATGTCTTTGGCGGTCAGGTGAAGTTGTTCGGCCGCCTTTTCTTTGAATTCCCAGCTTCGCCACAGGATGCTGGAACAGGATTCGGGTGCAATCACCGAATACCAGGTGTTTTCCATCATCATCACTTTGTTGCCCACCCCTATGCCCAGCGCGCCGCCCGAGGCGCCTTCTCCTATAATGGTAACGATAGTGGGCGTTTTGAGCTGGCTCATTTCCATAATATTGCGGGCAATGGCTTCGCCCTGACCCCGTTCTTCGGCTTCTATGCCCGGATAGGCGCCCGGCGTGTCGATCAGGGTGACCACCGGAATGCGAAACCGCTCGGCCAATTTCATCAGGCGCAAAGCTTTGCGATACCCTTCGGGATTGGGCATACCGAACCGCCGGTACTGGCGTTCTTTGGTGTTGCGCCCTTTTTGCATCCCGATAAACATAAAGGTTTGATTATCGATTTTACCCAATCCGCCCACCATGGCTTTGTCGTCGCCGAAATTGCGGTCGCCGTGGAGTTCGAAAAAAGTATCGCCGGCAATGGCTTTGATGTAATCGAGGGTGTAAGGGCGGTTGGGATGGCGCGAGAGTTGCACCCGTTGCCAGGGGGTCAGGTTTTTATGAATTTCCTTCAGCTTTTTCTCGATTTCTTTCTTAATCTTCTGACAGGCGGAAGTTACGTCCACACCCGTCTTTTCGGCCACTTCCAAACATTCCTTATAATGCTTGTCCAGGATTTCGATGGGCTTTTCAAAATCGAGATAATCCATGGTTGCGAATTTAAGATGCAAGTTATAAAATTTTTTCCGTTGACCCCCTCCCGCATCCGTAATAAGGGATGCAAAAAGGCATTTCGGGCTCCGGTTGAAGAGTTTTTGAACGAAAAAAAGAAGCCGTAATTGACAATTGTCATTTAAAGGGAATAATTTTTCCAAAATAATCCGGGATTTGTTCCTTGGAAAACCGCACAAAAAAAAACCGGCCCCGATTCGCTCGAAGCCGGCTCGAAAAATGGATTTATTACCCTTTTATTCGGGCATTTCGAAATTGGAAGGATCGATATCCTTGGGATTCACCACGATTTCGCTGTATTTGACGGTTTGCATCGGCATGCCGTTCACCACCGATTCTTCCACGAAAGGAAATTTAATGCCGTCCACTTCCTTGTAATCTTTGAAGTACATGTACAATTCGCCTTCGGGCGATGCAATTTTGATGAATGAGAGCAATCCCGTATCGGCATCGAAATACATTTCCAATTTTTTGCCTTCTTTTTCGGTAACCAACACTTCGTATTTTTTGCCGTCCACTTCTTTCAACCCCGCATATTCGAAATCTTTGGCGTTTTCTTCGGACGTATAATTGAAGAGGTTTTTCATTTGTTCCGCCAATTCTTTGGCCTCCTCTTCGGTGAGTTCTTCGTATTGCATCATGCCCGAGCTTCGGAAGCCTTTTCCGTCTTTAACGGCGTACAGGTACATGTCGATTCCGCCCATGGTCATTTTGGCGTATCCTTCGCCTTTACGGCTTTGGTAATTTTCAAATTCCATGGTTTGTCCCATGGTTTCCAAAGTGCCCTTTTTGAGGATGGCTTCCACTTTGTCCAGATTCTTTTTTCCGCCGAGGGCTTCCACGTAGCGGTCGAGAACGTCCTTTGCGCTTTGGGCTTGACCCAGCGAAAGGGTGAGAGCGAACAGGATGAAGAGTGCTTTTTTCATGTTATTTGGGGTTTTTAAATTGTTCCGAAATATGGAGTTCCGGCGGAGCCGCCGGGTTGAGGTCGATGTGTTTCCAAATGAGTTTGAATTGCATGTCATGTGCCGGTAAACGAATAATCCAATAGTGTGCCAAATAGACCCCTTCTACGGGTCGAAAGTCCATGAATTCGATGTCGAAGTCGTGGCGGTCGCCTGTAAACTGGCTGATTTTCACCGGGAAATGATGTTTATGGTCGAAATAAAAATATCTTTTCTTCGATCCTTTTTTATGAATGAGAACCGTGACCGGATTGCCGTTGAGCGTTCGGTTGGTCCCTTCCAGAATAAAAGGTTCGCCGGAGGCATGGAGATAAAAAGGATAAAAATACCAGTCGCGGGGAAGAGCTTCGCGTACCACTTCTTCTTCGGCCGCACTCAGCGGCATGTAAGCGGTTCCGGTCCATTTTCGTTTAAGAGGCGGGGCGTATATGAGAGGATGAACCGTCCGCCCCGCATACACCGCCGAGGTGATAAATTGATTCCCGTAATGATGATAGTAGGAGAAAGGGAGCTTGCGCCCGTTATGCACCACCAGGCCATCATACCGGATGCCCCGGAGCGAGGCCGTATCCCTGTCTCCGAATACGCTTTGGGTATAACGGGCAAACAGGGAGTCGGTAATCCGCGGGGGAAGGGATGAGGTACGGCCGCTTGTGTGTCCGGTGGCTTGCTTGGTCCCGCCGCACCCTCCTAAACGGAGGGCAAGGAACACAAGAAGCGAAATCCGGAGAGCGGCCTTCAAGAGATTCTCATTTATGCAAAACGATCTCGGTAATCAACCGGTTGAATTCCTCTTTGCTCACTCCTTTTTTAAAGGCTTCCAGCGAGGCATTGAACACTTCTTCGGCTTTATTGACCGGGAATCCCAAACTGATGATCACCCGGTGAAGAATACGCAATTCCTTATCGTCCAATTTGCCGTCCGCAAAGGCCAGTTCCCATAATTCGTACAGCTGTTCGATGCGGTCGTCCAGTGAAAAAGGAGGATCCAGGGAATATTGATGATAATTTTTTTTCAAATATTTGAGCGCATCCTTATCGAGAAATCCGAAATTGTCGGCCACCTTTTCGATAATTTTCCATTCGTTTTCGTCGATATGGCCGTCGGCTTCGGACAATTTGATGAGGGTGGCCAGCAAGGAGATGCGTTGGCGATATTCGGCATTGGCAAGCGCGTCCAGTATGCTACCCATGTGCAAGAGTTTTTACAAAATTACGCAAAATACGGGGATTTTTCACCGGTTCCCGTCCAGCTTCTTCACGTCTATTTTGGCGGGCGGTTCGAATTTGTCGGGAATCAAATCGGGATTTTCGGCCAATCGGTTGAGCTCCTTTACGATTTCTTCGATTTGCTCGTCCGTAAAATTTTTTTCCTTACAGGCGGTTTCCAGCGTGCCCCATATGGGTTCGCCGCAACGTATGCATTTGATTCCCCTCACTCTCAGAAATTCCTCGGCGAAGGGGTAGTCTTCCACTAAATCTTCGATGGTGATATCTTTGGTGATCAT
The DNA here is from genome assembly GCA_013153605.1 of Chlorobiota bacterium. GTDB lineage: Bacteria > Bacteroidota > Bacteroidia > Flavobacteriales > Flavobacteriaceae > JAADED01. The sequence continues at coordinate 7,956 of JAADED010000026.1, forward strand.
GGAAGTGTCGATTTAAAGGTTTTGTCAAAAATACGAAAACGGCGCCAATTATTCTTCGAGCAATTCGCGTACTTTTTCTTCCAGAAGTTTTCCCCTGAGGTTTTTGTAGCGGAGGATGCCTTCCTTATCGATCACAAAGGTTTGAGGAATGAAGCGCACGTGAAATTGGCGGGCCACCGGCTCTTGCCAGCCCATGAGGTGGGACACGTGGTACCAGGGAAGTCCGTCTTCTTCGATGGCGCGCAACCAGGCTTCGCGATTGCGGTCCAGCGACACGCTGATGATGTTTAGCCCCCGGTCGTGGTATTTTTCATACATCCTGACCAAATCGGGATTTTGGGCGCGACAGGGACGGCACCACGAAGCCCAGAAGTCCACCACCGTCACCTTGCCCATGACCGAATAGAGGGAAATCAGCTTGCCGTCGGGTGCGGGGGCGGTAAAATTTTGGATGCGCATGCCGGGGGCGCCGGCCGAGATGTCGTTGAGCCGGCGGGTGAGATATTTGCCCGCATCGGTTTTGCGCACCGGTTCGGGATAGGTGGCGTAAATTTCCACCAATTCTTTGACCGGCGGATGGGGGGCGGCGGTAAGGGAAGTCAGCACATACACACCCGCCAAATCGGGATGGCGACGGACAAAGTCCAGCCGGAGGGTGTCCAATTGCTTTTGAAGATCGAACAAGGCGCGTTCGGCCTCTTTGCGTTGCGTTTTCAGGAGGGGCACCCATGTTTTTTGAAGGGCGGCCAGGCTGTCGTATTGCCGGCGGTAGCGGTGAAAAGCTTCGTTGGCCCCTCCGTCCACGACTTCCATGGCGGTAAAGGAAGAGTCTTCCACCCGCATTCGAACGGGCCGGTTTTCCCAAAATACGGGTATGCGTTTCGAACCGTTGGTGATAAAGTAAATGCCTTGTCCTCCCGGGGTAAAGCGGGCTTGCCGGTCGCTGACGGCGACGGTGTCGGCGGCTATCAGTTCGCCTTTGGGGGTAATGCGTTGAAGCACCAGTGCGCGGTAGGTATCGCCTTGAAGTTCCACGGTAACGCCGGGCGGCTCCTGGGGCGTACGCACTCCGCAACCCCAAATGACGGCCGCCAGCCAGAAGCCCAAAACCGCGCGGACGGTGTTATTCATTCAACAGCTCTTTGATTTTGTTTTCCAATCGTTGACGGCGGAGGTTTTTGGCTCTGATCACCCCGTCTTTGTCCAAAATGAGGGTGGCCGGAATGCTGTTGATGCCATAAAGGCGGGCCACCGGATCTTGCCAGAATTGGAGGTTGGATACATGATACCAATCCAATTGGTCGTCTTTGATGGCTTTCAGCCATTTGTCGCGGTCGCCGGGTTTGTCCAATGATACTCCGATGATGTTGAGGCCTTTGTCGTGATATTTCTTATAAATTTCCACCACGTAGGGATTTTCCACCCGGCAAGGTTTACACCACGAAGCCCAAAAATCGATGATGAGGACTTTTGAGTTTTTGAGTACGTCCGACATACGGAGGGTATCCCCTTCGGGGGTGGGAGCGGCGAAGTCGGGAGCTTTTTGGCCCACGGCGGTGACCAGTTCTTTTTGGAGTTTGTCCCAAGCTTTACGGGCGTAATTGGAGGACTTCACTTCGGGAGCCAGGTTGTCGTAAATTTTCTTCAGGCGCATCATGTCGGCGTCGGGATCGTGTACCAGGGTTTGCAAAATCACCGCGGCGGTGAGATTATCCGTATTTTTTTCGGCCAGCTCCGTTAGTTTGGCCCGTTTTTCATCCTGGAGGGCAAAATATTGTTCCCGCAATTTGTCGATGGCCGCTTGATCGTTGCGGCCGGTGGCGATGCGGAAAGATTTTTCCAGCCGTTGTTCCTTTTGTCCGTATTCTTCGAGGGTGCGAATCACTTCGGCAAACGAGACGGTGGTTTTGTCGGCTTTCAGGATGCGCATGTCCGCCAGGCTCCCGTTGATTTCCACTTCGATTTGATCGCCCGGCATCACCAGAAGGGGAAGCGACTCTCCGCCGGGACGTACTTGCAGGTATAAGGTTTCGGGACGTTTGAGGTCGAATGTCAGGGTGAATTTTTCGCCCGTAAGGCTGTCTTTGGCCAATTCGGAAAATTGGCGTTGGTTGATGAGCCGTCCGATGGCAAGCACCTTGCCTTTTCCTCCTTTAAAAATGCCCGTAATTCGGGTATTGCCCGATGCGGGTTCGGATTTCGATTCGCCTTTTTCGCCGCAAGCAACGGGAAGGGTGAGCAATGCTATAAGTAAAACTATCAGGGATTTTTTCATGGGAAGTTGAAATTTCCGCAAATATAACGAAAATCCCGGGCACCCTTCAGCGCTTACGGAGCTTCTCCAGCATAGCTTTGGTTTCGCGCCTCAGGAGGAGGGCCGCACTTTTGGCCGCCTGTTCGCGAAAGAGGCGGTCCCAATCCCGGGTATCTTGCCATATTTCGGCTTTCAGGCGGCGTACGGCTTCGGCGTCATAATCTTTATAATATTGGATAATGGTGTCGATCAGTTCGTCGGCGCGCTTTAAATTTTCGGTGACGTGGGTGAGCAATCCCCGTTTGGCGGCTTCGAAAGCGGTAAACCATTTCCAGGGTTGCATGCTCATTTGTTGAAAAAAGGCGATTCCCGTTTTTCGAATAATGGGAGGAGCGATCACGTAGGGCCCGATGCCGATGGATAATTCCGACAATTTGAAAGCCGCGTCGGCGGGGGCGACGGCAAAATCGCCGGCGGCCACAATGCCGGTTCCGCCTCCCACCGTTTTTCCTTGCACGCGCACGATCACCGGTTGGGGAGCGTCGCGCATGGCCAATATGACGCGGGCAAAGCCCATAAAAAATTCGACGGCCTCTTCGGGTGTGTGGAGGCGGAGCAATTCGTCGAAGGATGCGCCCGCACAAAAGGTGCGCCCCTCGCTGGCGAGCACGATGATTTTTACTTCTTCCCGCGCGGCCGCTTCGCGCAACCGCCTTTCAAGTTGCCGCAATACGGAAACGGGCAAGGCGTTGACGGGCGGATGCGAAAACACCACCCGGGCCGCATGGTCTTGCACTTCAAGAGTAACGGACATATAGCCTTTTTGGTCAAAGATACGAAATCGCTTCGATTGATCTTTATCGGGTGCCGGCCGCCAACCGCAAGGCATCCGCCGCCCGGAGGGCGGGTTCCATGGCCGGAAATACGAATTCCAGGAACGACTGAGGGCTTTTGGGCCGGCCGTTTCGCGTAACTTGCACCGCCTTTCGGTCGTCGCGAACGGGAATGCGTACCCGCACGATGCCGTCGCCGGGCAAAATTTCCATTCGATCGGGGTCCAATGCCCGGGGATGGACTTCGTAAACGAAAGCGGCGGATTTGTCCCCGCTTCGCACGGTCAGGCGATAACGCCACGGCATGGCGGGCGCCGCTTCCAAAAGTTGCAAATAGGCATGTCCTTCCCGCTTGAAGGGATAAATCCGGCTTTGGAGGATGCGAAGGGCTTCGCCCG
>JAADED010000010.1 GCA_013153605.1 Chlorobiota bacterium
TTTTTCTTTTTCTTCTTCCGGGGCGGGCGGGCGGGTGTGTCGAATCGCGTGATGGGGTCGCCGGTGGGATCCACGAATTTTTCTTCCCCGTCCGAAGGGGCGATTTCCAATTTCAAATCGTCGGCATACATTTCCAATGGCGCCGATTTGCGCCCTTCGCTGTTGAGGCGGCGTATTTCGTTCACCTGGTGCAATCCCAATTTGTACAGGACGTTGGATTCTTCGCCCGTGTAAGCATACCAAATCATTTTTTTGAACACGTCCACCTTTACGGCTTTGGCTTCGCCCTTTTCGGTCTCCAGCACATGATTGGCCGGCGGGAAGGCTTCGAGCGCTTCTTTGTAAGCATCCAACTCGAAATTGAGGCAACATTTGAGCTTGCCGCATTGCCCCGTCAATTTGGAGGGATTCAAAGCCAATTGCTGGTATTTGGCCGCTTGCGTGGTTACGCTCCGAAAATCGGTGAGCCAGGTGGAACAGCACAATTCGCGCCCGCAACTGCCCAATCCGCCCAAACGGGCCGCCTCCTGGCGATATCCGATTTGGCGCATCTCGATGCGGGTGGAAAATTCCCGGGCCAACACTTTGATGAGCTCCCGGAAGTCCACCCGTTCTTCGGCGGTGTAATAAAAGGTTACCTTCGACCCGTCGGCCTGGTATTCCACATCCGAAATTTTCATCACCAACCCCAGGTTGCGGGCAATTTCGCGCGCTTTGAGCTTGACATCCTCCTCTTTGGCCCGCAATTCCTGCCACAGGTCGATTTCCTTCTGATTGGCGGGGCGATACACTTTTTTGATAGCGGAAAGGTCGGGATTCCGGTCGCGCATGACCAAGCGGGCCGTCTCGCCCGTTGCCGAAATCACGCCCAAATCATAACCCTTATCCGCTTCGACCAATACGGGCATGCCCACGTAATATCCCCGTCCCTGGGTGCGATAGAAATCTTTTCGCGTATTTTTGAAACGCACCTCCACGTAAGGAAAAGGCTCTCCCGCATCGGGGGCGGGAATGCGTGCAAACACATCGAACACGGTGCGTTTGTTGTAGCCGTTCCAATCGCACGTGCCCGCCCTTGCACAAGCTCGGCAATCGCTTGCCGAAGGACAATACAAGGTATGTTGCACGATTTCCTTTTCCATAACCGACAAAATTAAACTATTTTTTCCACTTGTTCCCCGGCTTGGAGGAAAAATGAGGACGGGTCCAGAGGTTTTGTTCGAAAAACGAAAGGAGAAAAGAGTAGCCCCGCCGGGAATCGAACCCGGATTTACGGTTTAGGAAACCGCCGTTCTATCCGTTGAACTACGGGGCCCGGTCCCACCGGCGTTTATTTGCCGGTGTTGCTTTCTTCGTCCGCGCCCGTGCGCTCGACGATCACTTTGAGGTTGTCTTCTTTCTCGTCGTAATCCAACACCACTTTTCCGCCTTCTTTCACGTGGGCGTCGAGAATTTCTTCGGCCAATTTATCTTCCACGTATTTTTGGATGGCCCGTTTGAGGGGACGTGCCCCGTATTGCTTGTCGTAGCCTTTTTCGGCCAGGAAGTCTTTGGCTTTTTCGGTGATTTCCAATTCATATCCCGCATCGGCGATGCGCTTGTAGAGTTTTTCGAGCTCGATGTCGATGATCTTGCGGATGTGCTCTTTTTCCAGCGGGTTGAAAATGATGATGTCGTCGATGCGGTTCAAAAATTCGGGGGCGAAGGTTTTCTTGAGCGCTTTCTCGATAATGGAGCGCGCATGTTTGTCGGCTTGGGCCTTGCGGGCGGCGGTACCGAAGCCCACGCCGGTGCCGAAATCCTTGAGCTGGCGGGCACCCACGTTGGAGGTGAGAATAATCACCGTGTTTTTAAAATCGATTTTGCGGCCCAAGCTGTCGGTAATTTGTCCTTCGTCCAAAATTTGTAACAGTATGTTGAACACATCGGGATGCGCCTTTTCGATTTCGTCGAACAATACCACCGAGTAGGGCTTGCGGCGCACTTTTTCGGTGAGTTGCCCCCCTTCTTCGTAACCCACGTATCCCGGAGGCGCACCGATGAGTCGGGAAATGGAGAATTTTTCCATATACTCGCTCATGTCGATGCGGATCAGGGCATCCTCGCTGTCGAACAATTCTTTGGCCAACACTTTGGCCAGCTGGGTTTTACCCACACCCGTTTGTCCCAAAAAGATAAAGGAGCCGATGGGTTTGTTGGGATCCTTGAGTCCGAGACGGTTGCGCTGAATGGCTTTGACCACTTTTTCCACCGCTTCGTCCTGACCGATCACTTGCTGTTTGATAATGTCGGCCAGGCGACGCAATTTTTCGCTTTCGGCCTCGGCAATGCGGTTAACGGGAATGCCCGTCATCATGGACACCACATCGGCGATGTTTTCTTCGGTAACTTTTTCGGGATGGCTTTTCATCTCCTCTTCCCAACGTTTTTGGGCGGTACGCAATTGGGTTTGGATTTTGTCTTCCTGATTTTTGTAATAAGCCGCCTCCTCGTATTTTTGTTGAACCACCGCCTGAGTTTTCTTGCGGCGGGTTTCTTCCAATTTTTCTTCCAATTTTTTAATGTAGTCGGGCACCACGATGTTTTGCAAGTGCACGCGCGATCCCGCTTCGTCCAAAGCATCGATGGCTTTGTCCGGCAAGTAGCGGTCGGTCATGTAACGGTTGGTCAGGCGCACGGCCGCTTCGATGGCTTCGTCGTCATATACCACGTTGTGGTGCTCCTCGTATTTGTCTTTGATGTTGTGAAGGATTTGAATGGTTTCGTCCACCGTGGTGGGTTCCACCATCACTTTTTGGAACCGGCGGGCCAATGCGCCGTCTTTCTCGATGTATTGGCGGTATTCGTCCAAGGTGGTGGCGCCTATGGTTTGAAGCTCGCCGCGGGCCAAAGCGGGTTTGAACATGTTGGAAGCGTCCAACGAACCGGTGGCGCTTCCGGCTCCCACGATGTTATGGATTTCGTCGATAAACAAAATGACGTCCTTATTGTTGACCAATTCGTTCATGAGCGCTTTCATGCGCTCTTCGAACTGACCGCGGTATTTGGTCCCGGCCACCAGGCTGGCCATGTCCAATGCCACGATGCGTTTGTTGAACAATACGCGAGGCACTTTCTTTTGTACGATCCGAAGGGCCAATCCTTCCACTATGGCCGATTTACCCACGCCGGGTTCTCCGATGAGGATGGGATTGTTCTTTTTGCGGCGGCCCAAAATTTGGGATACGCGCTCGATTTCTTTTTCCCGCCCGATGACGGGATCGAGCTTGCCTTCCATGGCGAGTTTGGTCAGGTCGCGGCCGAAGTTGTCGAGCATGGGCGTTTTGCTCTTGCGGGGGGCCGACCCGCGGCGCGGACCCGCCGGCCCTTCGCCACCCTCGCCCGACTGGTTGCGGGGAAAATCGCCGTAGGCATCTTCTTCATCTTCATCGTCGCTCCACAAAGGATCTTCTTCCCAATCCTCTTCCTCTTCTTTGCGGGCCAGCCAATCCTCGTAAGCGTCCAATAAACGTTCGCCGTCCCAATTTTCGCCCAAAAATACGTGCGTCACGGGGTCGTACTCGTTGTGGAGCACGGCTCCGAGAAAGTGGACCAAATTGGTTTCTTCGTCACCCATCATGTGAGCCAAATGTACGGCATGGCGCAAAGCCCGCAACAGGGGCTTGCTGTACTTGGTTTCGTCGGATTCTCGCCCCTCGCTTTCCGCTTCTTCGGCCGAAGGATGAAGGCGTGCCACCCGGTAGGCCAATTTATCGAGGTCGAGACCGGTGGTTTTCAAAAATGCGATAAAGTCCGTCCCCTCGCCGGCGGTTAATGCCGAATACAATACGTGGGAGGTACGGATATATTTGTCTCCCCGGCGAGCCGCCAAATCTTTGGCTCGCTCCATGGTTTGTTTAAATTCTCGGGAAAGCTCCAATTTTTTCATTGTCAGAAGAATTTGAAAGGTTTAAACCGATGGTTTTACAAACAATATAAGACTTTTTTGCCAATCGCGGAAAAGTACTTCCGCCCCTCACCCTCATGCCCGAAAAGCAAATATACGAATAAGGGTGTCGGAAAATCAACCCGATTTACAATTTCATACCGAAGGCCAAATCGCCCGCATCACCCAAGCCCGGGACGATGTAAGCCTTATCGTTGAGCCCCTCGTCGATGTCGGCCACCCACAGGTAGGTGTCGGGCGGAAGGTGGCGTTCCAAGTAAGCGATGCCTTCGGGTGCGGCGATAACGGAAATCACGTGCACCGTGCCTGGCGTGCCGTGACGGAGAAGCACTTCGTACACCGCCCGGATGGACCGTCCGGTGGCCAGCATGGGATCTACCAACAGGAGGGTTTTGCCGTCCAACGGCGGTACGGCCAGGTATTCCACCACAATGTCGAAATCCGTCTCACTAGTGTGTTTGCGATAGGCGGATATAAATGCGTTTTCGGCATCGTCGAAAATGTTGAGCAACCCGTAATGCAACGGCAAGCCGGCCCGCAAGACGGAAGCGATTACCAATTTTTCGTCGGGAAGCAAGACTTCTTTGACACCCAAAGGCGTTTCCACCTTCACGGGCTTGTACTTAAAAGTTTTGCTCACTTCCTGGGCGGTAAATTCCCCGATGCGCTCGATATTGCGCCGGAAGCGCATGCTGTCTTTCTGGATTTCCTTATCCCGGATTTGGGCCAGGTATTTGTTGAGGATGCTGGGCGTTTTGGCAAGGTGAATCACTTTCATGGGGTCCTATTTTAAAAAAGCCGAATCCTTTGCGGATCCGGCCAGTGATATGTGTGCGACGGTTTCACGTCCAAGGGTTTACCGCCGGTTATTATAAATATTAAGGTAATAGAGCAAGGTGGCCAATGAGCTGAGGGCCGCCACCACATAGGTACGGGCCGCCCATTTGAGGGCGTCGGCCACGCCTTTCTTTTCTTCGGGAGTCACCAGCCCCCGGCTTTCGAGCCACCGCTTGGCGCGGGCACTGGCATCATATTCCACCGGAAGGGTGATAAAGCTGAATACCACCGAGAGGGCGAACAAGATGATGCCGAACAGCAACAGCTGAGGCACGGCCTCGATCATGAGGATGCCCAAAATGAGGACGAACATCACGATTTTGCTCGAAAAACTCACCACCGGCACCAGGGCCGAGCGCAATTTGAGCCAACGGTATCCCACCGCATGCTGGACGGCATGGCCCACCTCGTGAGCGGCCACCGCCGCGGCGGCCACCGAATCGGAAGCATATACCGGACCGCTGAGGTTTACCGTCTTTTTCAACGGATTGTAATGGTCGGTAAGGGCCCCGGGCGTGGAAATGACCTTCACGTCGTGTATGCCGTGGTCGGCCAGCATCATTTCGGCGATTTCCTTACCCGTATATCCGGCACGCAAGGGAATGCGTCCGTATTTTTTGAATTTGCTTTTGAGTTTACCCTGAACGATCAACCCGATCAGGGAAATCACGATTAACAATATATAACCCCAATTCAAAGGCATGGATTCGACAGGTTTTGTGCCAAAGATAACAAAAAGCATGCCGTTTTGCAAACCCGCCCTCTGGCATACACTTCTCGAATTCCGTATCTTGCGGGAATGAATCGCCGGTTCGACATTCCCGAAGAAAAAGACTTGCTGGGCTTGGCCATACTGGACTATGTCCAAGGCCGCCCGCGGGATTTGATTACCTGGACCACCGTGAGCCCGCCCGAAATTTTGCGCACTTCCTATTTGTTTCGCACTTTCGAGGACATGCCGCCCCACGAACGCCTCGCTCTGTCGATGGCCCGCGGGCATATTCTCGACGTGGGAGCCGGAAGCGGCACCCATAGCCTCCACCTCCAGAACCGGGGTCACCGGGTTACCGCCCTGGAAATTTCGCCCCGCGCATGCGAAGCTATGGACCTCCGCGGCGTGCGCGACATCCGCCGGGCGGATTTTTTCACCTTCGATCCCGGCGTCCGTTACGACACCGTCCTCCTTCTGATGAACGGAGCGGGCATCATGGGCACCCTCGACCGGGCCGAAGATTTTTTTCTTCGCCTCCATTCGCTGTTGGCACCGGACGGACAGGTATTGCTCCACACTTCCGACATTTCCTACGTATATTACGCTTACGACATTCCTCTTCCCCTTCATCGCTACTACGGAGAAGTGGAATTCCGCATCAAATACGGGGACATTTGCGGCGAACCCTTCCCGTGGCTCTATTTCGACGAGCACACCTTGGGACGCCTGGCGGCCCTCTACGGATTCGACAGCCAAATTCTCCGGTACGACGAAGCCGGCGACACCCTCATTCGATTGACAAAGCGATAAATTTTTTATCTTGGCCCGATGAAAGCGGATCACGCCAAAGCATATGTCCTGGGGCGAATCAAGGCCTTTAAATATGTCTTTCGCGGCATGGGCTGGATGCTCGCCCGCGAAGCCAGCTTACAAGTTCAGTTCGTCTTATTTATCCTCAGCGGCATCCTGTCGTGGAAATTGGAATTCAACCGCGTGGAATGGGTATTGTTCGCCCTGTTATGGGGATTGATTTTAACCGCCGAAACCCTCAATACGGCCGTGGAGAAATTGTCCGACGTGGTGTCTCCCGATTACGATCCTCGCATCAAGGACGTCAAAGACATTTCGGCCGGCGCGGTGGGATGGGCGGCCACGGCCGCGGCGACGGGATATTTTTTATTAATTTTAAACCATATTTAAACCCCCTTGCCTATGCATGCATACTACCTCTTGTTGGCACTGAGCGCCCTTATCATATTTTCTTATCTGTTCGACATTATTTCGTATAAATTGCGCATCCCTTCTGTGATTCTCCTGATCGGTACGGGGATCGCCATCAAATATTTCCTGGAATACCAAGGTATTCCCCTTCCCGACATGCATTTATGGGTCAGCATCCTCGGATTGATCGGACTTTTGCTCATCGTGTTGGAAGCGGCCCTGGACCTCAAGTTGTCCAAAGATAAATTGCCTATTATCGTCAAAGCATTTTTTACGGCCCTCATCATCCTTCTTCTCACCTCCTTCGCCATAGCGGGCATGATCCTTTATCTGGGTCTCACCGAAGATTTTTACATCGCTTTTCTCAATGCCATCCCTTTGTCGGTGGTGAGCAGTGCCATCGTAATTCCCAGCGTGATGAACCTGGACGAAGAGAAACGGGAATTTCTTATTTACGAATCCACCTTCAGCGACATATTGGGCATCCTTCTGTTCGACATCGTGTTGCGCATTCCCGAAGCGGGCAAGAACGTGGTAATGCACGTGGGGGTGGGCATGCTGGCGACCATTCTCATCTCCTTGCTGGCGGGTTACGTGCTGATATTCCTGTTCGAACAAATATCCACCAAGGTCAAATTTTTTCTTTTCCTCTCCATCCTTACCGCCCTGTTTGTGGCGGGCAAGCTCCTCCATTTGTCGTCCCTGATTCTCATCCTGATCTTCGGATTGATGTTGGAGAATTACGACGTCTTCTTCCCCAAATTCTTACGCAAATTTTACAAGCGGGAAAAAATCGAAGAGGTCAAGGAACAATTCAAATTGATCACCTTTGAGACCGCCTTTTTGGTACGTACGGTCTTTTTCGTAGTGTTCGGTCTCACCATTGACGTCAAAGCCATGGGCGATCCGTTGGTGCTGGTGATCGGCTCGCTGATTTTGATGCTCACTTTCCTGGTTCGGTTTATCAACCTCAAAATGTTTTACAAATCCGAAAGCATATTCCCCGAAGTGTTCATGGCGCCCCGCGGGTTGATTACCGTATTGCTATACTTCAAAATACCCGAAGAATACCGCATTGAAGGATTTAAAGAAGTGATTTCGTTCGTCATCCTGGGCTCGGCTTTCCTGATGATGATCGGGTTGTTGATTTCGGGCAAAAAGACCACCAAGGAAGAATTCGAGTTCATGGAAAAATTCGACCACGGTGCCTTCTCGGAAGAAGACATCGCCATCGACCGCTGGCATTTGGGCCATCCGGATGAACCCGAAAAATCGGACCAATGAAAAAAGTATTTGTGATGCGCCACGGCAAATCGTCGTGGGAAAACCCCGCCTGGAGCGACATCGAACGCCCTTTGTTGAAAAAAGGGATCAAACGCACCAAGCGGGTAGCCGAATTCCTGAAGGCTAACGACATACGACCCGACCTGATTTTGACCAGTCCCGCCAAACGGGCATTGCGCACCGCCGAAATCTTAAGCGACATATGGGGCGGCGTGCCCATTCGAGTGGAAGAAAAAATTTATTACGGCGACAGCGACGATTTGGATGCCATCCTCTACGGCCTGGACAACAATCTCGACACCGTGTTCCTGGTAGGCCATAATCCCGACCTTACCGATTGGGTCAACGAATACAAGGAGAACCGTATTTGGAATTTACCCACCTCCGGCGTATTCGGCGTGGCTTTCGACACCGATTCGTGGGAAGACCTTCCGGGCGCCCCTTATCGCGAAATCGTTTATGTGGAGCCCAAAATGCTCAAAAAGTAAAAGGAAAAAATAAAAAAACCGCCGCCTCAAAGGCGACGGCCGTCGGAAGGTGCCCGAAACAGGATTCGAACCTGCACGTCCTTGCGGACACATGACCCTGAATCATGCGCGTCTACCAATTCCGCCATTCGGGCATGTCGTTTATGCGTCGAACATGATTTGATACAGACGCTCGATTTGATTTTTCAAGGATTCCACGTTCACGTGGCGTGCCATGCGCACGGACTCCCGGCCGTCGAAATATACCAGGACGGACGGGATTACAAAGATATTAAAAAATCCCGAAGCTTCGGGGATCATTTGCACGTTAATTTCCAAAAATTTCATTTCGGGAAAATGCGCCTCCATCATGCGTTGCAATTTGGGCGAAAGCGCATCGCCCACGTTACAGGATTCGTCGGAGAAAAAGACCATCACCGCGGGATTTTCCCGCAAAAAACGTTGCGCGTCTTCCAAACTTTCGGCAAAATGGTATTTGGTGTTCATAGCTTCTTTTGGCGCGCAAAGATAAAACTATTTTTGGTTATTTTCCTTTTTTCTTTTTTCCAATTTCGCTCGTTTTATGCTATCGATTTTTTCTTGCTCGGGCGAGTAGGGGTAGGGAGCTTCTTGATGAACGGTATCTGCCGGCTTCGACGAAGAAGCGGAAGAAGCGTTTTTATTCTTCCAGGAGCCGCATTGGGATGCCGAAAGAATGGTCAACCCCAAAATTCCCAAAATAACCCATTTATTACTCCACCAAAACTTTTTCATGGGCTATGATTTGATTGCCGGACCTAATGGTAAGAAAATACGTGCCGCGGGCTAAGGGACCCGTATGAAATTGAAACACATTCTTCCCCGAATATCCTTCTCCCTGATACAGATCCGTGATTTTCTTTCCTTGAAGATCGGTGAGAAAAATATGAACCGCCATATTTTGAGGAAGTTCGAATTCAACCGAAAAATTATTGCGGAAAGGATTGGGAAACACGTTACTTGTCACGTCTTCCTCTTGGGACTCGATGCCTGCCGTAGTACGAATGACTTCGGCAGTCCATCCATCCCATCTGTTTTGCGTATTGCCATACATTCCCGTCACCCAAACCACCGCATCGGTATTGAATTGACGCACGGTCCCGGAATAATCCCCCCACCTGGAAATATTGGAGTTATTCGAGCGGGGGAGATCAAGATATCCTTCACCCGATTTGATCAACCTCGATCCCGCATAATTGCCGTTATGATCCACATAGACGTATCGGACCTCGGGATAGATAGTAGCGCTACTTCTTAAAAACCCTATTACCACCGCATAATCACCGGAATGCGTCCCCGCCGAAGCAATGGAAGGGTAGGCATAATCATATTGATCCAATCCCCATGTACCTCCCGGATTGGATACCGACCATGTTTGGAGGTTTAACCGGTGATAATTAATTCCGTTCCATCCGTTGCTTCTTTCGTCACTAAATACGTAATGGATCACGTCACCCGTTTTTACGGCCGACTGAATCCTACAATCCCCCACATCCACCAAAATCGAGGTGCCTTGTTGAGGTCCGTCGGCCCCGATGGAATAGGAAGGTACACTTACCCACGAATAATTCACCGAGGGGGAGCCCGAAAGCCGATCGGTTATTTCGTAAACTTTGATACTGCTTCCTCCGCTACTGACCGTCGATAAGAAGTAAGCCGGCGGTCCGTAATCATTGTTCAATCCGTGTGTGACGGGAACCAAAGTGAAGGGCCCGCCCGAAAAATTGTGCCAATATCTATAGGACATGCTGCCCCCCGCATAACCTTCTTGTTTATTTAATTGAAGTAACAAAGCTTCCTGAAACCGGTCGTTGCCATTGAATAAATTAAGGGAAAGAAAAAATTCTCCCTGGGCCAATCCGATTTTGGGGTAGTCGGCCCAATTTCCGTTGGAAAAGAAATCGCCGGGGAAAATGTAATGAAACCATCCGTTCATAGGATTGGAAGAGCGGGAAAACAAAATATGAATTTCCGAATCGTAACGGCCGTTTCTGTTCAGGCTTAATATAACCATTATGAATCGATCGGCTTGAGGGTCATATATCACTACAGGATCAAAGGCATAATGATCGGCATCCATATTTGCAAATTGATTCAGACTTTGGAAAAAAAGCAATCCGCCCGACAAATTTTGATAGATCACGCTTCCGTTGGCCACACTTACAATATAACCGCCGTTGGATACGGCCAGATGGTTATCACCGGGAAACCAATAATTATAGGTATTTCCCTGAAAACTTCGCCCCGTAAACACCTGTGCCGATGTGGCGGTACGATCCGCCGATTCGGGGCGTGAGGCCATGGTGGGTCCCATTACTTTCCGAAACTTTAGTTTTAATTTTTCCTTTTTGATTTGTTCTATTTTTTCGGCTTCGGGGCCTTCGGGCTCTCTTACTTCAAGGACGGGCATAAGTACGGGACGCCATTTCAAATCGACCCCTATAGGATTAAGAATCCCATCCAAATTTTTTATCAATAAGGGGGAACCTAAGGCATCTCCCGATCTGATCTCTTCACTCGGCCACTCATTTTGTTGAGCCCGGACCGAAAAAACCAAATAAAAGGTTAATCCTGCAAACAGAATGAATTTTTGAAAAGAAATAAGGGGTTTCATGGAAAGCATGATTTTTATTTTCACTCAAATTTAAAACCAATTTAAGAAAACCTCACCATTAAAATGAAAATTAAGGCCAGCTTAATGAAAGTTTCCCGGGTTTACCCACCTTTTTAATCGTTATAAAAATTTCAAGCCTTCCCGCTAAATGGAACCGAATAAAAAATTGAAATTATTTTAAATGCAAAAACAAAAAATGATTTTAATAAACTCCTCCGCCACTTTCCCGCCAATTAATGACCAAAATCATACCATAACCCTGATAATTAAATAAATTTACCCGGTTAAAAACCTAAGGGAATTTGT
>JAADED010000035.1 GCA_013153605.1 Chlorobiota bacterium
ACTCCAAGCTGTAACTTTCGGTGGAAAGGTCCACTTTGGCTTCGGTGAGGTCGGCCTTGAATTTGTCGGCGTCAAACCGGCCGTCTTTGTCAAAATATTCGGGAAAATACCGGCGGAGGATTTCCGTTCGTTGGTCCAAGGGCTTGATTTGTCCGGTGATTTTTTCTTCGCGGGGCATTGTAAATTTTTTTGGATATTAAAATTAAAAAATTTAATTTGAAAATAAAGGTTTTTTATGCCGTCCCCGCAAACACATATCCTCCGAAGTAGGTTTTGAGAATCCGAAAAGAGGGAAAGCGGCGGGTTGCCGTCCGGGGTACGGGTCGGGTGCAATCCGATGCGGCCAAAAGGTTTACGATCCTTGCAATCACATTCGGGCGGGGGCAATACCAATCCAATATTCCGAGGCGGCCTCCGGGGGCAATCAGATTTCGGGCAAGGGCCAGGGCTTCTTTCCAATGCGGGATGACGGTGAGGGCCAGCTCGAAAGATACAATGTCGTACGTTTCGGGTAATCCGTGGCGGCGAAAGAAGGCGGCATCGGCCGTAGCCGCATCGGCTTCAAGAAAACGGACGTTTGTCAGGCCCGTGCGTTGGACTCGTCGCCGGGCGCGCTCAAGCATGCGCGGGGAGATATCTGTACACACGATTAATCCCCTTCCTTTTAAATAGTGTTCATAAAGGGGAATCGAAAGGCCGGTACCGCATGCGGGAAGTAAAATGCGGCTTCCGGGGCGAGGGTTTAAAGCATGCACCAAATCCTTTCGCGGCCGGCGATAAAAGAATGCGGTCGCACCGTCATACAAAGGAGCGATCAGGTCATACCAATCCCGTGGATTTTTCATGATTCCAAATTACGATTTTTTGGCCCACGGAAGCGGTCCACCACCTTTGCGGGGAATTGCGTATCTTTAAGGGTCGGATTTTGAATTTTTTGCTTATGCGCATGCGACTCTCGGCCCTGGCGGCCGCTTGGTTTTTGTGGGCTGCCGCCTTCGGCCAATCTTCGGATACCCTCACCCTGGTAGCGGTGGGAGACATTATGTTGGGCACCAATTATCCCGCCGGATATTTACCGCCCGGCAACGATTGTCGTCCCTTATTGGAAGAAGTAAAACCCTACCTCCGCGATGCGGATGTTACTTTCGGCAATTTGGAAGGTACTTTCAGCGACAATCCGGCGCCTTATGCCAAGTCTTGTTCGAATCCCCGTTGGTGCTACCGCTTCAGCATGCCCGAAAAATATGTGCAATGCCTTACCGATGCGGGGTTCGACATACTCAATATGGCCAACAACCACGTGCACGATTTGGGAACGTACGGCAAGCGCAATACCATGCGGGTGCTTCGGGAAGCGGGTTTGCGATTTATGGGCGTATGCGAACGGCCCACCGATACTTTCACGGTCAAAGGGGTGAAGTTCGGGTTTGCCGGATTTGCACCCAACAGCGGCACCTGTTCCATTAACGACTATCGAAAAATGGAAGAGACCGTCAAAAAATTAAAAGAAACCTGTGACATCGTGGTGGTGTCCTTCCACGGGGGAGCCGAAGGGAGCAAATATCAGCACGTACCCAAAAAGACGGAATATTTTCTGGGCCAAAATCGGGGAAACGTGTACGAATTCGCCCACCGGGCAATCGATGCGGGGGCCGACCTGGTCATCGGTCACGGGCCTCACGTCACCCGGGCGGTGGAAAATTACAAAGGCAAGCTCATTGCTTACAGCTTGGGCAATTTTTGCACCTACAAACGATTCAACATCCGCGGACCCAACGGGATTGCTCCCATTTTAAAAGTATATTTGGACAAAGAGGG
Organism: Chlorobiota bacterium; assembly: GCA_013153605.1. Taxonomy (GTDB): domain Bacteria; phylum Bacteroidota; class Bacteroidia; order Flavobacteriales; family Flavobacteriaceae; genus JAADED01. The sequence goes on from JAADED010000035.1 coordinate 1,819, forward strand.
CAATTTTTTGGAAGCACGCATCATTCCCGTTTATCAGGACGAAAACAGGGGCACCCTGATCGACCCCCAAAAGCGGGTGATCGAAAAAATCCGCACCTTGACCGCCGAAGATTTTCCCCATACGCCGCTGGTCATCACCGATGACGGCCGCATATTGCCCCGAAAAGAATAGCTTATGCGGGAAGGGCCTCCCAAAAAAATTGCGTTTACCACCCTGGGATGTAAGCTCAATTTCGCCGAAACGTCGGCCATCGCTTCTCGTGTGCGTACGCACCGGCGTACCGACTTTTCCGAATCGGCCGACGTGTATGTGGTCAATACGTGTACCGTCACGGCCAATGCCGAGCGTAAATTGCGCGAACTGGTGCGGCGTGTCAAAAGCCGAAACCCGGAAGCCAAAGTAGTGGCCATCGGCTGCTTCGCCCAACGGGATTCCGAGGCGGTGGCCGCCATCGAAGGGGTGGATTTGGTATTGGGCATGGCCGAAAAATACCGGTTGCCCGAACTCCTGCCCGCCCTCGAACGGGGTGAATTGCCCCGGATTCTTAATGAAAAATCTCCGTCGGAAGCCGGATTTTTTCCCGCTTATTCGGCCGGCGACCGCACACGGGCTTTCCTCAAGATTCAGGAAGGGTGCGATTATCCTTGCACCTATTGCGTGATACCCGCTGCCCGCGGTAAAGGGCGCAATCCCACGGTGGAGGAGATTGTGGCTCAGGCCGAAGAAATCGCCGGACGCGGCATTCGGGAAATCGTCCTGACGGGTGTCAATATCGGGACCTTTCGCGACCGGTCGGGTCCTCGGGAGCGACGATTTATCGATTTGATTCGGGCGTTGGATCAGGTGGAAGGTATCGACCGCTATCGCATATCGTCCATCGAACCCAATTTGCTCACCGACGAAATCATCCGTTTCGTATTGAAAGAATCCCGAGCTTTTTTACCCCATTTTCATATTCCGCTTCAAAGCGGGAGCAACGAAATATTGGGACGCATGAAGCGCCGATACAGGCGCGAGCTGTATGCCGATAAAGTGCGAAAAATTAAGGAATTGAACCCCGATGCGGCCGTGGGGGCCGACGTGATCACGGGCTTTCCCGGCGAAACGGACGAACTCTTTCGCGAAACTTATGCTTTTTTGAAGGAGTTGCCCGTCAGTTATTTGCATGTATTTCCTTATTCGCCCCGTCCCGGCACCGAGGCTTCCCGTATGAAAGGTCAGGTGCCGCGGGCCGAAATCAAACGGCGGAGTGCCCTTTTGCGCGAATTGTCCGACCGCAAACAAATGCTTTTTATCCAAAGCCAGTTGGGCCAAGTGCGGCCCGTATTGTTCGAGCAAACTCCTTCGGACGGCCGCCTGGCGGGATGGACCGACAATTACATACGCGTGGTTCGTCCTTTTCGTAAAGATTGGATTAACCGCATCGTTCCCGTCCGGTTGGACCGCGCCGACGGCCTTACGGTTTTAAGTGAAAACGCATGAACCGAAAAATATATATTCTCCCCGGATTAGGGGCGTCCACCGATATCTACCGCGCCTTGCGATTTCCGGCGGGCTATGAAATCGTGCCGGTGGAGTGGATCATGCCCCGCCCCGACGAGTCTCTTTCGGCATATGCCAAGCGGCTGGTGGAGCGCTACCGCATCCGCCCCGGCCAGGTGTTGATGGGAATGTCGTTCGGCGGGATGATGATCAACGAAATTTCCCGATTGGCGGAGCCCCGGAAAATGGTGTTTATCTCCACCGTCAAAACTTCCGAAGCCTTTCCACCCTGGTTTAAATGGGGGCGGGCCGTGCGGATTTGGAACCGCTTGCCCTACGGCCTGATCGTTCATCCTTTGCGCACCGCGCGATTTATGCCCGTGAAAGTGGTACGCAAGCGATTGCTTTTATACGAGCGTTACCTCTCCATCCGCGATCCCGAATATTTCAAATGGGCCATTCGCCAAATTCTCTTTTGGAACCGGGACATGCCCCCATTTCCCTATTTGCATGTACACGGCACTCGCGACAGGGTATTTCCCATGAAGTATCTGAAAGGTGACGTGGTGCCCGTGGAAGGAGCCGCCCATTTGGCTCTGATGACCCATCCTCATCGCATCGGCCCGGTGGTGCGGCGGTTTCTTAAAGTGCCTCATTTGTCGGGCGTGCAACAGCGAAGGTAAACCTCGGCCAATTCCTTTAAGGCTTCTTCGGGAGGGATGAATTCATAATCGAATTCCCGCCGGGCTTTGGAGCTGTCGTAAGTTTCGCTTCCCCACAGGGCGTCCAAAGCTTCTTTTTCCACCGGTGCGAGTTCCGTGAATTTTCCCGTGAGGCGGGCAAGGGTATTATATATAGGTAATAAGCCCCCGACAATCTTTCGTGGTAACCGGTAACGGGGCGGCGGCACGCCCAAAGTGTCGGCCAAAAGGTACAACATGTCTCTTACCTGCATGTGGCCGCCGTTGAGGATGTAGCGTTCGCCCGAAATTTGTCGCTCGATGAGGCGGAGGATGATTTCCGTCACGTCCCGCACGTGTACATACCCGGTGGAGCCGTCGGTATAAAAAGGGAGGCGTCGCCGGTACAGGCGATCGACGGTTTGCCCTAGGCCCCGGTCGTAATAAAAAGGGCTTACGATCACCGAAGGGTTGATGACGGCCGCCCGGAGTCCTTCTTCCATGCCCCGCCAAACTTCCATTTCCGAAAGAAATTTGGTGGCTCCGTAGGTGGTGTGAGGCACCGCCCATGTCCATACGGCCCGTTCCGTTTTGGGAGAGCGGTTTCCGCCCAGGGCCGCTATCGAACTGATGTGTACCAAATAGGAAGTGCCGCTGTCGAGGGCGGCATTGATCAGGTGGGCGGTTCCTTCCACGTTGGTGCGGTACATCTCTTTTTTGTCCCGCGGAGAAAAAGAAATTTTAGCCGCACCGTGGACGATCACCGGCGCTTGGGGGACGATGTCGAATACAAAGCAAGGATCCGCCGTGTCGCCTTGAATCCAACGGATGCGGTCGAATGCCGGCTCGCTTCCGTAAAACCGAAAGAGGCGCCGAACATGCTCTTTGCCTTTGGGATTCCGGTAAACGGCCAATACGTCGAATCCCCGCTCGGCCAGCCGGCGTAACAAATGGCCGCCCACCATGCCGGTGGCGCCCGTCACCAATACGGGACCGGGAAGCGGAGAATTCATGCCGGAGAAAGAAAGCTTATTTTTCGGCGGCGTTCAAAGCCTCGATAAATTCTTTGGTGATGTTTTTTTCTTCTTTGCCGTATGCCACGCCCGCCAGCTCGCTTCGTGAAAAGATATAGGTGTAGCCGTGGGTTTTACCGTACTCTTCCACAAAGGCTTTGAGCTTGTCGGTGGCTTCCTGGGAGGCGCGGTTAAAATCTTCCTGGAGGCGGTTGAATTCCTGTTGCTGAAGCAATTGAAGGTTTTGTTGTTCGGCCAGGAGTCGGTTATATTCCTGTTCGGCCTTTTTGGGGCTCATGCGGCGGCTTTTTTGCTGAAATTCCTGCCATTGTTGTTGGAGGGCCAGCCCCAGGCTGTCGTATTTACGGGTGAAGGCTTCCTGTTTGGCTTCGAATTCTTTTTGAATGTCTTTCATCAATTTGTATTCTTTCACCACTTCGTTCAAATCGATGTAAGCGGTTTTTTCCGGTTCGGGTTGACGGCAAGCGACGGCCATCCACAGGATCAGGGGAAGCAACAAAATTTTTTTCATCTTTCGAGGGTTTGGCCCAAAGATAAGAAAAGCGCCCGAAATCGGACGCCGAGGGATCAGGAATGTTTTTTGGATTTCTCTTCGCGCAACATGCGCTTGAGCACGTCATACACCAGGTCGGTGGCTTTTTCGAAGGTTTCGGCATCGCGGCTGGCCACCAGGGTATTGCCGCTCACGCGTATGCGTACTTCCACCGTTTTGTCGTTACGCGGTTTATTGTTTACCTTCAGATACACGTCGGTTTCCACGATGCGGTCGTTGAATTTTTCCAATCGCGAGAGTTTTTTCTCGATAATGGCCAGACGTTTGGGTTCGGCCTCGAAATTGACGGGATGAAATTGGATTCTCATGGCATCGGGTTTTTGGGGTTATTTTTTCTTTGCCCGCGGATGGGCTGAGGCATATACGCGTTTGAGTTCGGCCAGTCCCGCATGGAGGTAATGTTGGGTGGCTGCCAGGCCTGCATGACCCAACAGCTCCTTGATGGTGTGCAAATCGGCACCCCGGTTGAGGAGGTGGGTGGCAAAAGAGTGCCGCAACAGGTGGGGGCTGCGTTTTTCTTTGGCACTCACCGCCCCCAGGTGGCGGGATACCAGCCGATGGACGAATACGGGATACATTTTGCGGCCCTTGTCCGTGAGGAAAAAGGCCGGATGGGAGGGGCGCGGCCATTGTTTGTCCCGCGCTTCCTTATAGGCGCGCAAAGTGTCGGCCAAATCGGGAAGGAGGGGGATCAGCCGCTCTTTGTTACCCTTGCCGCGAATGCGGAGGCGCATATTGTCCCAATCGACGGCGTCGTCGGTCAGGTCGATGAGTTCGGCCCGTCGCATGCCCGTGTCGTATAAAGTTTTGAGAACCGCCAGGTCGCGGAGGCCCGAAAAAGAGCGGTCGTAAGGTAGGGTGTCCAATAAAAGGCGGGTTTCCTTTTCGGAGAGGGGGACGCGTTGCTTTTTGGCGGTTTTGAGTCCCGGAATGCCCGCGGCGGGATTGGAGGACAAAACGCCGGTTTTAATCAGGAATTTGTAAAAACTCCTCACCGCCGTCAGCTTCCGGTTCACCGAGCGGGGGTCCAACCCTTCGGAAGAGAGGTACACCACCCATCGCCGGATGTCTTTGGGCCCGGCCTCCAACGGGGATTTGCCCCGCGCATGGCGCAAAAAACGGGTGAAGCTCTCCAAATCGCGCCGGTAGGCGTCGGCCGTCAGGGGAGAATAGTGGCGCTCTTTCAGCAAATATTCGATGAAACGATCAACTGCCATAAATAAAAATACAAGCCAATTTACAAAACCGGCTTGTATTTTCCAAACGTTACACGCCCGGAGGGCTTATTCCTCCATTTGGCGCTTGAGCTCGCGATAACGTGCACGAAGCAATTGTTGACGGCGGCGTTCCGAAGGTTTGGTGTAATGCATGCGTTCGCGAATTTGTTGCATCATCTTCACCTTGTTGAACTTCCGCTTGAAGCGCTTCAGTGCACGATCGATGGATTCTCCTTCTTTTACGGGTATGATCAACATATGCACCTATGATTTTCGAATGGCAAAATTACAAAAAGCGTTCCTTTTTATCAAATTTTTGTTTTCTCGGCTTTATAAGGCGTATCGATTGGGGCATAAATTTTGTTTATGACCATCGGCATATTTTACCCGAAAATTGATTTAATTTTGTAACGCAAATCCGGCGTAAATTGACCCGCATTGTCAGCCATATTCTGATCTGGAGTTTTCTTCTCTCGGCCGCCCACTGGCATGCCGCCGAATGGGAAGGTTTGAAGTATTTTGCTTCCAATGCGTGGGAACACTTGCGCGCCGGGGACAGTCTTTGGGATTTTCTCCAAAAACATTACGGCGACCCCGACACGGTGGCCCGCCATTATCAAGATAAACATCCGGGCGAAAAACCGCCCGCCAAAAAACCTCATCACGACATTCATTTAACCGATGCGGCCCTGATTTATTTTCCTTCCGTGGTGCCGCCGGTCAAACCCCGTCTTTCCGCAAAAAACTTCCTATATCGCTCAACCTACACTTCTATTTGCGTTCGGCGTTGTGTAAAGCCGCCCGAAGCGGCCTGAAGTCCGCATCTTCGCTTTAACCTTCACCTTTTTCGGTTGGGGGTTAAAGGAAAGACCTTTTGTATCAATTATTAAAAAATCTTCGGAAACATATTCGTTTTCTTTCGAAGACGAACTTTCTTCCATAAACCATAGTTAAAATTATAGTTAAAATTAACGTTAACGTTAAAGTCCAAACAAAAATGCTCGAAAAAATCATATCCTACAGCGTCAGGCACAAACTGATCGTGTTGCTGTTGACGGCCGGTCTGGTGATTGCGGGTTTGTATGCCATGTTTCACATCCCGCTGGGAGCCGTGCCGGACATTACCAATAACCAAGTGCAAGTGATCACCACCACGCGCGACCTCTCGGCCGAAGACGTGGAGCAATTTATCACTTATCCCATCGAATTGGAGATGAGCAATTTGCCGGGCATTCAAGAAATTCGCTCGGTATCCAAATTCGGCTTGTCGGTGGTGACCTTGGTATTCGAAGACCGCATGGGCACCTATTTGCCCCGCCAGCTTATTGCCGAAAAACTCCAGGGTTTGGGCGAAAAAATGCCCGCGGGCGTGGATCCGCCCCAAATGGGACCCATCACCACGGGGTTGGGCGAAATTTACCAATACACCCTCGAAGTGGAACCCGAATACAAAGACCGCTACGATTTGATGACGCTCCGCACCATTCAGGATTGGATCGTCAAGCGGAACCTCTCGGGCATCCCGGGCGTGGTGGAAGTCAATACCTGGGGCGGAAAGCTCAAGCAATTCGAAGTGGCCCTGGACCCTCAAAAATTGCGCGCCCTCGGCGTGACGGTGGCCGAAGTGTACCGCGCACTCAAAGAAAATAACGGCATTGCCGGCGGAGGATATATCGAAAAAACCAATAAAACCTATTTTATCCGAAGCGACGGCTTGGTGCGCGACTTGGAAGATATCAAGCAAATCGTGGTGAAAAAAAACGGCGAAGTGCCCGTGTACATAAAGGATGTGGGTGAAGTGCGCTACGGCTATGCCACCCGCTTCGGTGCCATCACCGGAAACGGCGAAGGCGAAAAGGTCATGGGCCAAGTGATGATGCTCAAAGGGGCCAACGTGAGCGAGGTAATCAAAAACGTGAAAAAACGGGTGGCCGAAATCTCCAAGTCCCTTCCCGAAGGGGTGTATATCAATCCCTTCCTGGAACGAACGGAATTGCTCAACAAAACCACCCTTACCATTGCCGAAAACCTCATTTTGGGAAGTATCATCGTTACTTTGGTGGTGCTCCTCCTGTTGGGCAATTGGCGGTCGGCGCTGGTGATTGCTTCGGTGATTCCCCTGTCGTTGCTGTTCGCCCTGACCATGATGTACATTTTCGGAATCGACGCCAACCTTATGAGTTTGGGTGCCATCGACTTCGGCATCATCATCGACGGGGCGGTGATTATCGTGGAGTTCATCGCCTTCAAAGTGGCGCTCGAACGTGCCCGCCTACTCAAAAAGAACAAGGAGGACTTGCGTGAAGCATTGGACGAAATCACCATCCGCTCGGCATCCAAAATGATGCATTCGGCCGTTTTCGGCCAGCTCATCATTATCATCGTTTTCATACCCATTTTGGCTTTGCAAGGGGTGGAGGGAAAAATGTTCAAGCCCATGGCTCTGGTGTTCATTTTCGCCTTGATCGGCGTAATGATTTTGGGTCTCACTTATTTGCCCGTAATGTCGGCATTGGTGTTGAAACCCGAAGAAGAAGGTAAATCCAATTTTTCGAAAAAATTGTTGGCGGTGTTGACCAAGTGGTATGAGCCGATCGTGCGATTTGCATTGGCACACAAAAAATTGGTTTTGGGCGTAGCCACCGCCCTCTTGGCCGTCTCAATTTGGATTTTTACCACCTTGGGAGGCGAATTCGTGCCCACATTGGACGAAGGGGATTTCGTGATTCAACCGGTGCTTAAAACGGGTACGTCGCTTCAAAAAACCATCGAAACCACCACCAAAATCGAAAAAATTTTATTGGAATTTCCCGAAGTGGAACAAGTGGTAAGCCGGATCGGAGCCGCCGAGGTGCCCACCGACCCCATGTCCATGGAAGATGCGGACATTATTATCAAACTCAAACCCCGCAAGGAATGGGTGACCGCCGAAACCAAAGACGAACTGGCGGATAAATTTAAGGAAGCCCTCAGCGTATTGCCGGGAATCGAATACGAGTTTACCCAACCCATCGAAATGCGGTTCAATGAATTGATTTCTGGAACCCGTTCCGATGTGGCCGTAAAAATTTACGGCGAGGATTTAAATACGCTGAACGTGATTGCCCACAAAATCAAGCGTAAAATCAAAGACATTCCCGGTGCGGCCGATATTACGGTGGAAAAAGTGGCGGGCTTGCCCCAGATGAAAATCACCTTGTTGCGCGACCGGCTGGCCGCATACGGCATCAATGTGGAAGATGTGAACAAAGTGATTTCCGTGGCGTTGGGCGGATTGCCGGCGGGAGAGGTATTCGAAGGCGAAAAGCGGTTCGACTTGGTGGCCCGCTTCGACCGGAGCAAGCGTCAAAATTTGGACGATTTGCGTCAAATTCCCGTCAACTTGCCCGACGGCCGTCAAATTCCGCTGGAAGAGGTGGCCCGTGTGGAGCTGGCCGAAGGGCCGGCCAAAATCTCGCGCGACGCCACCAAGCGGCGCATCAGCATCGGAGTGAACGTGCGCGACCGGGATTTGGAATCGGTGGTCAAAGACATTCAGGAAGTGATCGAGAAAGAAATCAAACTTCCGCCCGGTTACACCATTACGTACGGCGGCCAATTCGAAAATTTGCGATCGGCCAAGAAACGTCTCCTTTTGGTGGTGCCGGTGGCCCTTATTCTAATATTTATAATGTTGTATTTCGCTTTCGGGTCCGTCAAATTGGCCGCTCTGATTTATACGGCCATCCCTTTGGCCACCATCGGAGGTATTTGGGCCCTGTGGCTGCGGGATATGCCTTTCAGCATCTCGGCCGGCATCGGCTTTATCGCCCTGTTCGGCGTGGCGGTGCTCAACGGTATCGTCTTGATCGAACATTACAGGGAACTGCACGACAAATACGACGATATGACCGAGTTGATCATTCAAGGCTCCAAGGACAGAATGCGTCCCGTGTTATTGGCCGCTCTTGCGGCAATAGGCGGGTTTATCCCCATGGCCGTATCCCAATCGGCCGGTGCCGAAGTCCAAAGGCCGCTGGCCACCGTGGTGATCGGCGGTTTGTTTTCCGCCACCCTTTTGGCTTTGTTGGTGATCCCCGTGCTTTATGCTTGGTATGTGCGTCCTCCGCGTCGCAAGCGCCGCCGACTGGGCGGAGGTAAGGGAGCGGCGGCCGCGGTAGGCGTTTGGCTGGTGTTCCTTATGCCCGCCTGGGCCCAGGAAGGGCAATGGAACGCCTTTCTGGACAGCCTTCGCCAACGCAACCCCGATTTGCGGATGGCCGAAGCCTCCCTCCGGGCGGCCGAAGCACGTAAAGGATTGGTTTGGGAAACGGAAAAAACCGATATTTCGATGGAATCGGACCCCACCAATCCCGACCCGGCCAACGATTATCCGTACAAAACCTTTACGGTCGAACAGGGATTCAAATTTCCCTCTTGGTATGTGGCCCGAAAAAAGGAGGCCGACGCCGCCTACCGCCGGGCCGAAGCCGATTATACCCTTTCCGTTCGCCGCATCATGCGGGACGCCTCGCTGGCTTATTTCGCCTACCGCTATCATTCGGCTTTGGAAGATTTGCTCGTTCGTTTGGATTCCCTGTATGCCACGTTCGAGCGGGCGGCTTCACGGCGGTTCGAACTGGGCGAATCCAATCGATTGGAATACCTCAACGCACGGGCCAAGCGCAAGCGTATTGCATTGGAGCTCGAACAAGTCCGTGCCGCGTTGGATAAGGATAAGCGGCTGTTGGCTCGTTATCTCGATTACGACGATCCCGGCCGGTTGGAATGGATCAAGGGCGATTTGGCTCCCCTATCGGGACAACCGGAACCCGATGCGCAAATTTACCGCATCCGGGCCGAAGCGTCCGCCGCCAGTGCGCTTTACGGCTGGAAAGCGGCCCGCCGCAACCTGTTGCCCGATTGGTATGTGAGTTATTCCTACGGCAACAATTTTTTACCCGGACATTCCTCCTATACCGCTTATGCGGTGGGGTTGCGCATCCCTTTGTTGGACGGAAGTTCGCGCGCCCGCGCCCGAGAGGCCCGCTGGCAATACGAAGAAGCGCAAACGGCCGCCGGCGTGCAGGTGCGGCAAGCGGAAACCGCCTTGGCAGGAATCCGGCGCGATTGGGAATGGTGGGAAGCCAAATTGAACTATTACCGACGTGAAGGCAACGACATGGCCCGCCAATTATACGATACCGCCCGCAAAGCGTGGGAAGCGGGAGAAATCGATTATTTGCACTACGTGCAAACTTTGGAAAACGCCATGGATATCGAAAAAGGATATCTCGAGGCGGTCAAAGGATATAACGAGGCCCTGGTTCGCCTCCGCTTTTTTGTGATCGATTAATCAACCTTTATTTAAATCCGTTTTACCTATGAAAACCGTCATTCAAATTTTTAAATATTCGTTTTTTCCCCGGTTGATGCCGGGCATTCTCGGCCTGATTTTGTGGGCCGGATGCAACCGTACGGACGGAGAAAAAGTCCGTCAAGCTCCCTCCGAGTCCCGATCGGAAATGGAAAAGGAGAAAGAAGAGGATCAAATCGTGGTGATTACACCCGAACAATTTGAAGCCAACGACATGGCTTTGGGTACCGTCGAAGAACGGGAATTCGCCGATTTCATTCACACCAACGGCATTATCGGCGTGCCTCCGGCCAATCGGGCGGCGGTGAGTCCCGTGTACGGGGGATACGTGAAAGACGTTCGTTTGCTTGATGGGGATTACGTTCGCAAGGGGCAAGTATTGTTCACCCTCCGAAATCCCGAGTATCTGGAATGGCAACAGCGTTACCTCCAGCTCAAGGAACAAACGGCGTACCTCAAAGCCGAATATGAACGTCAGAAAAAGTTGTACGAAGAGCAAATCAGCTCGGCCAAAACCTACCTCAAGGCCCGCGCCGATTACTATACCGCCAAGGCCGAAAAAGAAGCGCTGGCCAAAAAGTTGCGCATGGCCGGCATCGATCCCGCGTCTTTATCGGAACAAAATATCCGGTCGGTGATTGCCGTGCGGGCACCCGTATCGGGCTTCGTATCGGATTTGGATATCGAAAAAGGGGCATACATCGAACCGGCCCACATGGCCATGGAAATCCTCGATCCTTCGCACAAACATGCGGAAATCAAGGTGTTCGAAAAAGATATTCATAAACTGAAAAAAGGCCAGATCTTCGAGTTCAATTTGCCCAATCAACCCGAAAAAATTTATACCGGAAAAATTTTCCTCATCGGCAAGAAGGTGGACCCCGAAAAGCGGTTCGTCAACGTGCACGGGCATATCGACCGCGAAAAGGAAGCCCGGGAATTGCTACCCGAAATGTTTATCGACGTGCGCATCATTCATAACCGGTACCGCGCGCAAGCTTTGCCCGAAACCGCCCTTTTGGACGAAGGCGACGTGTATTTCGTACTGGTCAAAAGGGGAGAACGGGACGGCAATTTGATTTTCGAGAAGGTGTACGTGAAGCCCGGCAAGCATTATCGGGGATACGTGGAAATTTTGGAACCCCGGTTTACCCCTCAAGATACGATCTTGGTGCGCGGCGGCTATTTCCTGTCCGGTGCCGGCGAAGAGGGCGGTCATGCCCATTAATCCTCCGGGGGCGGGGGGATGACCCTTACCTCCCGCTCCAGGCGGATGCCGAATTTGTCTTCCACATCGCGGACGATATCTTGCGAGAGGCGGTAAATTTCGCGTCCGGTGGCCCCTCCGTAATTGACCAGCACCAGGGCCTGGCGGGGATGAACGCCGACATCGCCGCGGCGGTAGCCTTTCCATCCCGCTTTTTCGATCAACCAGCCGGCGGGAATTTTGTAGCGCCCGTCGGGAAGGGGATAGGCGGGCATGTCGGGATACCGGTTCGAAAGGGAGCGGTAGGCATCGGCGTCCACCACTGGATTTTTAAAAAAACTACCCGCATTGCCGATTCGGGCGGGGTCGGGTAATTTACGCCTCCGAATGGCCGAGACCGCTTCGAATACGTCGAGAGGTCCGGGTCGGACGATGCCCCGGCGTTCCAATTCCCGCCGCAACGAGCCGTAGTCGGTGAGGGGAGTGCCGTTTTTGCGCAAGCGCAACCGAAGGAAAGTAATCAAAAAGCGGTCCCTGTATTCGGGCTCTTTAAAAATGGAATGACGGTATCCGAATCGGCATTCTTCGGCACGGAAGGTCCTGAAGCGGCCGGTTTGAAAATCGTAAGCCTTACAGCTTTCCAGCACGTCGGCGATTTCCCGCCCGTATGCGCCTATGTTTTGCACCGGTGCCGTGGCCGCTTTTCCGGGAATGAGGGCCAGGTTTTCGATTCCGCTCCATCCCCGGCGGACGGTTTCTTCCACCACGTCGTGCCAGCGTTTGCCTCCCGGAATGTCCAAAAGGATGTCATCTCCCCTTTCTTCGAAGCGAATGGGGCCGTCCGCATCCAAATGAATGACGGCACCGTCAAAATCGTCCAAAAAAAGGATGTTGCTTCCTTCGCCCAAAAACAGGATGGGCATGCCCCGGGCCGCTTCGGCCGCCGCCTCCGATTCGTCGGGAGATTCCAGGCGGATATACCGGCGGGCCTTGACATCCAGCCCGAAAGTGTTGTGCCGCTTGAGCGAATAATGTTCGCGAACTTCCACTACCGGGCGTTATAGGCTTTGAGAGCCTTTTCGAGGATTTCCACCGAACGTTCCAGGTCTTTGGTATTCAGGACGTAGGCAATACGTACTTGTTTTCGTCCCAGGGCGGGATCCGAATAAAAACCGCTGGCGGGGGCCACCATCACCGTTTCGCCCTTATCGTCGAACTCCGAGAGCATCCATTTGGCGAATTCGTCCGCATCGTCCACCGGCAATTCGGCCATCAGGTAAAACGCTCCTTTGGGATAGCCGATTTTCACCCCTTCGATGGCCGATAAGCCTTCGATCAAAATATCGCGCCGTTTTTTATACTCGCCGATCACTCGGTCGAAATAACTTTGGGGCGTGTCCACCGCCTCTTCGGCCAATATTTGTTCCAATGCGGGAGGGCTCAACCGGGCTTGGGCGAATTTAAGAACGCTCTTCATCAGGTCTTTGTTTTTGCTCACCACGCAACCGATGCGGGCGCCGCACATGCTGTACCGTTTGGATACCGAATCCACCATGATGCCGTGGGCTTCCATGCCCGGTTCGTGGAGGATCGACCGGTGGCCGCTACCTTCATAAATAAATTCCCGATACACTTCGTCGGAAATAATGAAGATATCGTGCTTGAGCGCCAGCTCCCGGAGTTTGGCCACCTCTTCCCGCGTGTACACATATCCGGTGGGATTGGACGGGTTGCTGTAAAGGATGGCTTTGGTGCGGGGCGTAATCACTTTTTCGAATTCTTCCACGGGCGGTAAGGCGAAATTGCGATCGATGGAGGAGGGAATGGGCACCACCTTCACCCGATACATGGTCACGAAGCTGTTGTAATTGGCGTAATAGGGTTCGGGGATGATGATTTCGTCCCCGGGGTCGGCGATGCTTCCGATGGTGAACAAAAGGGCTTCGGATCCTCCCGTGGTGACGATAATGTCTTCGGGCGAGACGTCGATGCCGTGACGTCCGTAATATTCGGCCAATTTGGCGCGGTAGCTGTCGGTACCTTGCGATTTGGTGTAAGCCAGTACTTTCAAATCAATTTCCTTCAGCTTGCGCCGCACGTTTTCGGGGGTTTCGATATCGGGCTGGCCGATGTTGAGGTGATAGATTTTGATGCCCCTTTTTTTGGCTTCGTCGGCATAGGGTACCAGTTTGCGTATGGGCGAAGGGGGCATCCGGTGCGATAATTCCGATAATCGGGGCATAAGACGGGGTTTTGGCACAAAGTTACAAAATTACCCGTTGCGGTGGCTTCGATTTATTGGTGCGGTATTTGTTCTCCTTCATTTCCGCATGCCCTTCTCCGGCGAATGTCGTAACTTTACGTCCAAAGCGAGCCGTGAAATGAAAAAATTTATAATTGCCGTTCTTGCTATCCTTTTTATTATAGTAGGCCTCATTGTGGCCGCTCCTTTGTTTTTTAAGGACGACCTCGTTCGTGCGGTCAAAAAGGACCTCAACCGCCGCCTTACCGCCCGGGTGGATTTCGGCGACGTAAAGGTGAGCCTGTGGCGGAGCTTTCCCGACCTCTATGTGGAGGTGCGCGATTTCGTCATCGACAGCACGGGACCCGAGCATAACCTTACTTTGGCGTCGGTGGACCGCTTCGGTCTTACGATGGACTTGCTCAAACTTTTCAAAGGAGCCAAAGAGATCAAATCCGTGGAAATGCAAGGGGCGAAATTTCATGTGTATGTCTCTCCCGAAGGCGAGGCCAATTACGATATCATGGCCGAAAGCGAAGAAGAAACGTCCGAAGAGGAATCGGGTGATCTGGAGTGGGAAATCCGAACGTTCACGGCCCGCGACGTGCAAGTGGATTACGAAGACGAATCGATGGATATGGCCCTTCAGATCCGAGGGTTGAACCATGAAGGGCGCATCCGCTCGGCCGAAGGCCGCTACTTCCTCACGGGCGAATCCGAAGCCGAAGAAGTGGATTTTTATTTCGACGGCACGGGATATTTGCGCCGTGTGCGCACCCGCATGACCCACGACATTACTGCCGACGGAGATTGGAGCCGCTATCGCTTCAACCGCATCGATGCCCGTCTTAACGGATTGCCCTTGGAAATGCAAGGGGAAGTGGCGTTGGAAGACAAAGGGGTGTTTACCGACCTATCTTTTCGAGCTCCCGGCGGGTCGCTGGCCGATTTTATGACCTTGGTACCCGCCGAATATATGCCTTCGCTTCCCGAATTGGATATTCGTGGCGACGCCCGGTTGGAAGGTTTTGTCAAAGGATGGCAAACGGATTCGCTTTATCCGGCCTACCGCGTGGATTTTGCGGTGGAAAAAGGACGCATCAAAGGTAAAGATCTTCCGGCCGCGGTTGAAAATATTTCGGTACGTACCCTGGTGGATTTTCCGGGCGGTCCCGATTTGGACGCCACCGTCATCGACATGCCCGACATAAGCTTTTCCGTCAAGGACCATTTCGCCCGCGGTTCGCTCGAAATACGCCGTCCTCTGACCGATCCTTGGGTGCAAACGGCGTGGAAAAGCAAGTTGGACCTCTCGGCGTTCAAGGATGCTTTGCCTTTGGAAGGCGTGCGCCGGTTGGAAGGCCGGTTGGATGCCGATTTTGCGGTCAAAGGACGGGTGTCGGATATGGAAGCCGGCCGTGCCGACAAGGTGGATGCCCGAGGTTATTTTGCGGTGGAAAAATTTGCTTACGAAGCCGATTCCTTACCTTGGCCCGTGCAAATTCCCCGCGGACGTTTGAACTTCACGCCTCTGGCCCTCGAAGTGGCGCCCACCCGGATATTGGCCGGAAAAAGCGATTTCGAAATCCGCGGCAAGGTAACCAATTACCTGGCTTATGCCATGCAAAAAGATTCGGTCCTCCGGGCCCGTATCGATTCCCGATCCGCACTGATCGATTTTAACGAGTTGAGCGGAGCCGCACCCGACGAAACCGGAGAAGAGGAAGAAGAAACGGCCGCCGCACCCCGCATTCCCTCGGATTTGGACATCACCGTGCGCGCAACGGCCGACCGATTGATTTTCAAAAATATGGATTTGCGAGACGTGCAATCCCTCATCGAAATCAAAGACCGGAAGGCTTCCCTCACCACCTTGCTGATGAAAGCGTTCGGCGGTAAAATGGAATTGACGGGTCTTTACGACACTTCCGGCGATACGCCTTATTCGCGTCTGGATTTGCAACTCCGCAATGCCCGCATCGACGAATCGGCCGAGAGTTTGAGTTATATGAAATATTATACTCCTCTCTTGACCCGCATCCGGGGGCAATATGACATGGAATTCGGCGTGGGCACGGCATTGGACAGCTTGCTGAACCCCGTATTTTCCACCACCGATGCCCGGGGATTCGTCCGATCGGGCCAAATCACGGCCGGAAAGATCGAGTTTTTTGAACGGGTGGCCGATTTGCTCAAGCTCCAAGCTTTATCAAACCCCCGCATCGATCGTGTGGAAGCCGGATTCACCATCGAAAAAGGAAATTTGGGCATCAAACCCTTTGATTTTCGTATCAGCGGCATTCCTTCGAAGCTGGGCGGCACCGTTCGGTTGGACCGCACGTTGGATCTCACCTGGGATATGCGCATTCCTTTGAAAATGTTGGGCAATCGGGCTACGGAATGGGTGTCGCAATTCAAAGGACAATTGGACGCATTGGGTTTACCGCTCGATCAAATCGATACCGTGTACGTCACGTTGAAAATTACCGGAAATGTAACGTCTCCTTCGATCAAACCCGTGTTTAGCAAAGGCACCGGCAAGCAAGGATTGACCGCTACCGTGAAGGAAGCCGTCACGGCGGTGGTGGACCAAAAAATCGACGAAGCCAAAGAAAAAGCCGCCCTCGAAGCCGAAGCCCTGATCCGGGAAGCCGAAGCGCGGGGCGATGCCTTGATCCGCGAAGCCGAAGCCGCCGCCCGGGCCTTGCGCGAAGAGGCCGAACGCCAGGCCGCCCGGCTGGAAGCCGAAGCCAAAGATCCCATCTCCAAAATGGCAGCCAAAAAGGCGGCCGATAAAATTCGAAAAGAGGCCGACAAAAAAGCGCGGCAATTGGTGGAAAAAGCCCGAGCCGAAAAGCAACGTCTGATCGAAGAAGCCCGCCGCAAGGCGGCAACCCTGACGGGAGAAGAATAATGTCTATTTTTGATTAAAACTCGCGCCTCGTGTTTGTGCATCCCAAAGTGCTGGCCGATCTGGAATTCGACCGCATCCTCGAAGAAATAGCCTCCCGCGCCCGTACCCGCCCGGCACGGGAAACCATCCGCGCATTGCGCCCCGCCTCCTCATACGAAGAAGTGGAAGAAGCATTACACGAAACCGACGAATATCTCAAGGCCCTGTTGAGCGGCAATCGCTTTCCCGAAGACGAATTCACGCCCATGGGCGAAGAGCTCCAGAAATTGAGGGTCGAAAATTATTTTTTGGATGCCGAGGCTTTGTTGGAAGTGGCCCGCATGCTGGATTTGGTGCGCGCATGGCATCGTCATTTACAAACGTTCGGCCCGGAATATCCCGTCATTAACCGCCGGTTCGCTTCTCTCACCCCCTTGCCCGCTTTGGTGCGCGAAATAAGGGGAAAAATTCTTCCGGGTCCCGAAATCAAGGACAACGCTTCGCCCGAATTGGCCCGCATACGGGAGCAAATCCGGGAAGTGAGGCGGGAAAGGGACACCCTTTTTGCACGAATGCGCAAACATTACGAACAAAAAGGATACCTGGACGAAATCGGCGAGAGCTTCATCGACGACCGCCCCGTGTTGGCGGTCAAATTGCCTTACGCCAAACATTTGGACGGCGATTATGCCGGTACTTCCCGCACGGGCAATATCGTGTTTATGGAACCGGCCGAAACCGTGCCGCTCACCCGCCGGTTGAGGCGCCTTCATGCCGAAGAAGAAGCCGAAATCATTCGCATCCTCAAACGTTTGTCCGACGAGGTGCGGGCAAATCTGGACGAAGTCCTTCGTCAGGAGGCTTTTTTGATTCACATGGATGCCGTACGGGCCAAAGCCCTGTTTGCCCGGGATACCGACAGCAGCCTTCCCGCGCCCGATCGCGAAGGGGAATTGGTGCTCAAAGAAGCCTATCACCCGTTGCTCCTGTTGGAAAACCGAAAGCGGGGATTGCCGGTTATTCCCCAAGACATTCGTCTCACTCCGCGGCGGCGCATCCTGGTGATTTCGGGTCCCAATGCCGGGGGCAAATCCATCACCCTCAAAACGGTGGGATTGTTGCAATTGATGTTTCAATCGGGATTGCTGATTCCCGTTCATCCCGATACGCGCCTTCGATTTTTCGAAAAAATCCTTACCGACATCGGCGACCACCAATCCATCGAAAACCAATTGTCCACCTACAGCTACCGGCTCAAAAATATGAAGCTCTTCCTTCGCCTGGCCGATAAAGACACCCTCTTTCTCATCGACGAATTCGGTTCGGGTTCCGACCCGGATTTGGGCGGTGCCCTGGCCGAAGTCTTTTTGGAATTGTTTAACCGCCGCGGGGCATACGGCGTGATTACCACCCATTACAACAATTTGAAATTATTGGCCGAAAAATTGGACGGCACCGTCAATGCCCACATGGCTTTCGATTTGCGCCGCTTGGCGCCGCTGTACAAATTGCGCATCGGAGAGCCGGGGAGTTCTTACACTTTTGAAGTGGCCCGAAAAATCGGCATTCCCGAACATTTGATCGGCAAGGCGCGGAAAAAGGTGGACCGCAAAAAGGTGGAATTCGACCGCACTTTGGCCCATATGCAAGAAAAAATGCGGCAATTGGAAAAAGAAATCGACCGCTGGAAGACCAAACGGCAAGAGTTGGAAAAACAAATCGCCGAATACCGCGAAAAGGAAATAGGCCTTCTTAAAAAACTCAATGCTTTCCGAGAATTGTACGAGCAGGATCGCCAAGTGTGGGAGAACGGCCGTAAGATGAAGGAGTGGCTCGAAAATTTCCGTCGCCACGGCGACCGGCGCAAGATGTGGCGCGATTTTATCAAATGGGCCGAAAAAACGCATCTCAAGCAAGTGGAATCCTCCTCTCCGCCTTCGCCCCGCCGGCTGGAGAAAGCCCGAAAAGAAGTACGGGAAGTGATTCGCCGCGAAGACGTGCGCCGCAAGTTGGAAGAAGCCCTCATCGAACATTCGGATTACAAACCGGCGGTGGGCGATCGCGTGGTATTGGCCGGAAGCACTTCCGAAGGCGTGATTACGGGCATCAAAGGGACGGTGGCCACGGTAAATTACGGCAAATTTACCGCCGAAGTTCCTTTGTCGGACTTGCGGCCGGCGAAGAACTCTTCCGCTCAGTGAGCACCCCACCAAGCCAGCACGAAAGCCGCCAGAATGACCGCCAGCTTCTTGAGGGGTAAGCGGTGGTCGCGATCGCTTTCGAAAATGATCACCGTGCTGATATGGGTGAGAATACCCGCCACAAAGGCCGAGACATATACTTTATGCGTTTGTAGAAAATGCACGTGCTCACCCGCCCAGGCCCCCAAAGGGCTCATGAGGGCGAACAGCACCACCGCGGCCAAAGTTTTTCGCCAATCCTTCCATGCTTGCATGGCAAAAGTGGCCACAGTGAGAGCGATGGGAAATTTATGCACCAGGATGGCGTGGAGGTAGGCATGCGAGTGCAATTGATGAACCGGCAACCCTTCGGTGAAGGCATGAAGGAATAATCCCAGCAAGGCGCCGGCCGAAAGGATATGGTCGTGATCGTGGGTATGCCCGTGCTCCAATCCCGACGAAAAATATTCCAATAACAACTGGAAAACCAATCCCGCCAGAAGAAAGAATCCCGCCGTGCGGCAAGATACCTCTCCCGCGGCGCAAGGGCCGTAAATTTCGGGTAACAGGTGAAACACAATCACCGCAAAGAGGTAGGCGCCGCTAAAGCTCACCAAGTAGGGGAGCCATCGGGGACGCTTGCGCATCCACAGGGCGGCCAGGCCGCCGGCCAAGACGGTTCCGATCAAAAGGATATAATCGCTCATGGTAAAGCATGTTTTGATTCGGACAAGCGGCGGAACGCTTCGCGCGCTTCGTCAAATCGGTAACCTTGGGGGTAATCCGTGATCAGGCGTTGGAGGTAAGCCTTGGCCCGGGCCGGGTCGCCGTAACGGGCTTCCAATATGCCCAGCCGGTATAGGGCTTCTTCGCGGTAAATTTTATCTCGCTCGAATTCGAGCAATTTTTTCCACAACGGCCCGGTGGCCGCTTCGTCTCCCGCTTCTATCAGGAGGAGGGCTTCCAAATAGACCAGGTCGTCGTACAACGGCGAAGCATTCAGGGTGTCTTGCAACCGCCGGATTTTGGCCAATGCTTCGTGATGGCGTCCGGTGTAATAGTCATAATACACGTCGGCAAAGGCGCGCAAATCCCGCTGAAGGGTATCGCCCGGGCGGCGGTGGGCTACAATCAGGTAGTCCAACCGGAGGGCGTCGTTGGCGATTTTTTTGTCGGTGGCTTTTTTCAATGTTTTCAACAGGCGGTGGGCCCAATCGAAATCACCCTCGAAGAACGAGGCCAACGCGGTTTTGTACAGGGCGCGGTAGGCGATTTCTCCCCCGTGTACGTCTTCGCGCAAGAGGGTATATTCGATGGCGGCGGCCGAAGGGCGGCGGTCCCAGAGGAGGGCGTCGGCTTTTTTCTCGCGCCACAACGGATTGCGGGAGCGGCGGGCCAAGCTGTCGGCCAGCCGGCGGGCGGCGGCATAATTGCGGCGATAGTTCAAAAGACGGTCCAAAATCAATTCGTACACCCTGTCTTGCCAGGGGCCGGGCGGCATGGATCGGGCTCTTTGTTTCCATATTCGGATCAAATCGGCACTATCCGAAGAAGGTTGTACGGACTCCAGCCGAGTGCGTAACCATATCAACCTGGCGTACACCGGGCGGGAAGGGGAGGCGTGTTTCTCGGCATAATCCAAAATCACTGCCGCCGAAGCGGGATCACCTTCGTTTAAGGCCTTAGCCGCCAAATCCGCCAATTCCTCGGGGCGGGCCAGCCCTTGCATGTGTAACGCCCGCAATTGGGCGAAAGCGGCCCGGAAATTTTTTTCCCGCGTATAAATCCATTCCAATATGCGCAACCATGCCGGCCGCGGCGATTCGCGCAAGCGGCGGATCAGGGTTTGCTTGAAAATGCGGTTGTAAGTGTTTTCCGGGTCGTCGGTCAGGTAGCGGGACAAAAAACTTTGGATATAGTGGAAATAATTTTCGTTCAACTTCAATGTTTCCGCATAAGCTTCGGCCATCAGTTCGGGTTTGCCCTGTTCGGCGTAAATGTGTCCTTTTTGTAAATATATGTAGGGCGTTTCTTCCCGGCTTGCGGCCGCCTCCAGCAAAAGGAGCGCTTCGTCCAGGTAGTGGTAATTTTTGAGGCGATATACTAAATTTCCTACACGGGCGGGTTGTTGTTCCACCGCCCGGCGCATGCGTTTCAGGATTTCGCGGGCCGCGGCTTCGTCGCCCCGGAGGCGTGCCAAATGATAGCGGTCGGCATCCAGGGAGGGAAGTCGTACGACGGCGGCATGGCGTTCGATCCACCGGCCGGCCGAGGCGTAATCTCCTTTTTGCAAATAAATTTTAAGGGCTCCTTCATACACTTGTCGATTATATCGACCCCGGCGCTCGAACCAAGTTTCGTACAGCGCCAGCGCCTTGTCCGTCTCCCCGGATTTGGCGTATCGGGCGGCCGTTTCCAAATCTTGCGAAAAAACCGGAAACCACCACAAAAAAATCACTCCCGCAAGTACCCTTTTCATCACGTTATCAAAAAGTTAAAAAATTTGGCATGCAAATTGGACTTTTTAAAGCGGAAACCCCGAAAAACAGCGGTCATGAATTTAGCCGAAAGATATAAAAAACTCAAGTCAAAAGCCAATCGCCTTCTGAGAGAAGGGCTGGTCCACGAATATGTCAAAATCCTGGCCGAACTCACGCGGGTGGAATCCAAATTGCTCACGGCCATGCAAGCCAATTGACCTTTGGCGGATTCAAAAAATCTCCTTAAATTGTTAACACTAAAAACCGGAGCTATGAAAAAGTTCATTCTTTTCTTCGCCGTGATGGCGGCCGCATGGAGCGTGCATGCCCAGGATGAAATCGTGGGTAAATGGAAAACCATTGACGACGAAACGGGTGAAGCCAAATCCATTATCGAAATTTACAAGCAAGACGGCAAATATTACGGCAAAATCGTCAAGCTTCTTTCCGAAAAAAACAAAGACGGCATTTGTCGTACCTGTGAAGGCAAGTTCGCCAACAAAAACATTATCGGTCTGGTAATTCTCAAGGATTTGGAATACGATGCCGACGACAAGGAGTGGGAAGGCGGCACCATTCTGGATCCCAAAACGGGCAAGGAATACAGCGTGTACCTCAAACTCGAAAGCCCCGACAAGCTGAAAGTACGCGGATACATCGGCTTTTCGCTCATCGGCCGGACCCAATATTGGTATCGCGTCAAATAATCATATGTGAATGCGCAATCCGTCGTAAGCCGGCATGACCGGGACGGGAAGCCGGCGGCGGCGGATTTCTTCTTTTACTTCGGCCCATTTGCCCATCCAATGGCTGATGTGGGTGAGGTAGGCGCGTGCGGGACGGGTTTGGTCGATAAATTCCAGGGCTTCGTCCAGATTGAAATGCAAGGGGTGAGGCTTGCGGTGCAAGGCGCTCACCACCAATACCGTGTCTTTATCGATGGCTGCCCGCGCGGGCTCGGGCACTTTTTTGACGTCCGTCAAATATACCAATTTCCCGATGCGATACCCGGTGACGGGCATGTCGCCGTGCCATGCCCGGAGGGGCGTAACCCGGTTGGCTTTGGTATCGAAGGGTTTGCCCGCTTCCAGGGTGATAAAGCGGTATTCGGGCGCCCCGTGGTATTGAGGTTTGCCCGACGCGGGGAAGAGGTAGTCGAAATGCTTGCGAATCCCTTCGAAAGTGAATTCTTCGGCATAAAAATGAAGGGGACGCCGGTCCATGGCATAATAGACGGCCCGTGTCTCGTCCAGCCCGCCGATGTGATCGAAATGGGGATGGGTGAAAAGAAAACTGTCGATGCGCGTGATGCCGTGGGTGAGGCATTGCGCCCGAAAATCGGGACCCGCGTCGATGAGAATGTGTTCGCCGGCGCTTCGAACGAGCACCGAAGTGCGCAAGCGTTGATCCTCGGCCGCTTCGGAGCGGCATACGTCGCACGTGCATCCCAATACCGGCACTCCCAGCGAGGCGCCCGTTCCCAAAAACAATACTTCCATTACAAAATCAGCATGGCGTCTCCGTAGGAATAGAACCGGTATTTTTCTTCCACCGCAATTTTATAGGCTTTCATGATGAGGTCGTATCCGCCGAAAGCGGCCACCAACATGAGCAAAGTGGATTTGGGAAGGTGGAAATTGGTGATCAATGCATTGGGAATTTTAAAATCGTAAGGCGGGTAAATGAATTTGTGCGTCCACCCTTTGGTGGGCACCACCCGTCCCGATGCCGACACCGCCGATTCGAGGGCACGCACCACCGTGGTGCCTACCGCGGCCACCCGTTTGTTCTCGTCCAGAGCTTTGTTGATGATGTTGGCGGCTTCTTCCGAAATTTCGAAATATTCGGAATCCATTTTGTGTTTGGCCAGATCTTCCACTTCCACCGGGCTGAAGGTTCCTATACCCACGTGGAGCGTGATTTCGGGCAAAAGCACGTCTTTGTATTCCAACCGCTTGAGTAATCGTTTCGAAAAATGGAGTCCCGCGGTGGGAGCGGCCACGGCGCCTTCGCGTTTGGCATACACCGTTTGGTAGCGCTCTTTGTCGAATTCTTCCTCTTCGCGTTTGATGTATTTGGGCAACGGGGTTTTGCCCAGTTCGTTGAGGTGTTTGCGGTACTCTTCGTAAGGCTCGTCGTTGAGAAAGCGGATGGTGCGACCCCGCGAGGTGGTGTTGTCGATCACCTCGGCCACCATTTCGCCGTCTTCGCCGAAGAACAATTTGTTGCCTATACGGATTTTGCGGGCCGGTTCCACCAGTACGTCCCACAGGCGGGTTTCGGGATCCAACTCGCGCAAGAGGAAAATTTCGATCTTGGCGCCCGTCTTTTCCTTGGTTCCGATCAAACGGGCGGGAAATACCTTGGTGTTGTTCAATACCATCACGTCGCCGGCTTCGAAATAATCCACGATGTCCTTAAAGATCCGGTGTTCGATTTCTCCGGTATCTCGGTGGACAACCATCAGGCGGGATTCGTCTCGTAAGTCGGCGGGATATTCGGCAATAAGTTCTTTGGGTAAGTGATAATCGAATTCGGATAATTTCATAGAAACGCTTTTCCGGGTGCAAAGATAGCAAATCCGAGGGGCCTTTGTCAAGTGATTTAGCGCCGGTTAGAGCCCTCGCCCCCACGCAAGGAGCGCTTCGTTCCCCATGAATTGCCGTTTTTTCGAAGAAAAAATTCTTAAAAACCGACTTACCTCGCCGGTAGTATAAAAATTATTCTTATTTTTAGGGCTTTAATTGAAAAAATACACCGGCCATGGGAGATTTTAACGTCACCAAAGCCAATTCGCCGGAGGAAATCGCCAAGTTTACCAAGTATTTGCTCCGCGACGTGCAAGCTCTCGAATACATGTTGAAAAACAACTGGTTCGACAGCGGCGATACCCATATCGGGGCCGAACAGGAATTTTGTTTGATCGACGAAAATTACAAACCTTATCCCCACAACCTGGAAATCATCGCCGAAGCCAACATGGACAATTTGAGCCCCGAGCTGGCCAAATTCAACCTGGAAACCAACGTTACCCCCCAAAAATTTACGGGCAAAGCCCTCTCCAACATGGAGAAGGAAATCCTCACCGACCTCAACAAGGTGCGCCAAGTGGCCAAAAAACACAAGGCCGACATCATTATTACGGGCATTTTGCCTACCATTCGAAAATTCGACGTGGAGAGCGAAAACATCACCCCCATTCCGCGGTATTTCGCCTTGATGGACGCTCTCAAGGAAATGCGGGGCGAGGAATTCATCATCAATATTTCGGGCATCGACGAGCTGAACATGAAATTGGACAGCGGGTTGATCGAAGCGGCCAATACGGGTTTTCAGGTCCATTTGCAAGTGAGTCCGGCCAATTTCGCCAAGCGCTACAACATCGCCCAAGCCATTGCGGGCATCGTGTTGGCGCCCGCCGTCAATTCGCCCCTGCTTTTCGGCAAACGCCTGTGGCGCGAAACGCGGATCGCCCTGTTCCAGCAAGCCATCGACACCCGGGTGAGCAGTGAGCATATCCGCGACCGCTACCCGCGCGTGACCTTCGGTACCAAGTGGGTGGAAGAATCCATCCTCGACATTTACAAGGAAGACATCATTCGCTATCGCGTATTGCTGGGTGCCGAAATTCCCCACGACAGCCTGGAGTACGTCAAGCAAGGCAAGGTGCCCATCCTTAAAGCCCTGACGGTGCACAACTCCACCATTTATCGTTGGAATCGTCCCGTGTACGGGATTTCGCCCAACGGCAAGCCCCATTTGCGCATCGAAGCGCGTATGTTCCCGGCCGGCCCCTCGGTGGCGGACGAAATGGCCAATGCCGCCTTCTGGCTGGGATTGATGGAAGGATATTTCAACCGAATCGACGATATCCGCAAGTACGTTAAATTCGAAGACGTCAAAGACAATTTCTATTCGGCCGCTCAAACGGGATTGGGTAAACGTTTCAAATGGTTCAACGGCAAATCCTACTATGTGGACGATTTGATTCTCAACGAAATGCTGGATGTGGCCCGCGAAGGATTGGAAGCCCGCCAAATTGATAAAGAAGACATCGATCATTACTTGGGCATCATCCGCGAGCGGGTGAAGAAGTCCCAAACGGGTGCGTCGTGGCAACTCAATACCTTCTCCAAATTCCGGGATTCGGCTTCGCGCGAAGAAATCATGACCTTGCTCACCTCTTCGTCGGTCAAATATCAGAAAAAAGACATCCCGGTGCACAAGTGGAAGCTCCCCAAAATGAAAGAGCTGGCCCACTGGCATCCCAGCCAATTGTTGGTGGAAGAGGTGATGGAAACCGACGTCCTGTCCGTGCAGCCCAACGATATCGTGGACCTGGTGGCCGACATGATGGATTGGGCCAAATTGCGTTACGTGCCCGTGGAACATCCCAACGGCGAGTTTGCGGGGCTGGTAACGGCGCGAAGCATCCTCAAATATTTGCGGCAAGCCATTCACGAAAAAGAATACCGCGATTTGCGGGTCAAAGACCTGATGATTACCGACCCCATTATCATCGAACCTTACGAGCAACTCAAAAAGGCGGTGGAACTAATGGCCGAAAACAATATCGGAAGTCTGCCGGTGGTGCATAAGGGCAAGCTGGTGGGCATGCTGACCGAAACCGAATTTTTCCACTTGAGCCGTCGCCTCTTTAACCGCCTCTGAGGGGGTGCGGGCGAAAGCCGTATATTTGCACAAAAAAGAGGCCGATGGATTTTTTCGAGGAGCTCCAATGGCGAGGGTTGATTCACGATTACATCCCCGGAACGGACGAGGCGCTGAAAAAGGAAAAATTGACCGGATACGTGGGCTTCGACCCCACCGCCGATTCTTTGCATGTGGGCAATTTGGTGCCCATAATTTTGCTCATGCACTTCCAACGCCACGGGCATAAACCGCTGGCCGTGGTGGGCGGCGCCACCGGCATGATCGGCGATCCCTCGGGCAAATCGGCCGAGCGCAACCTGTTGGACGAAGAGACCCTCCGCAAAAACGAGGAAGGCATCGCCCGCCAGCTTCGGCGCTTTCTCGACTTCGACTCCGGGCCCAACAAAGCCGAGCTTCTCAACAATTACGATTGGTTCAAGGACATGGGCTTTATCGATTTTGTCCGCAACATCGGCAAGCATATCACGGTCAATTACATGATGTCCAAAGATTCGGTCAAAAAGCGGCTCCGTCCCGAATCCGACAACGAGGGCGGCATGTCGTTTACCGAATTTACCTACCAGCTCATGCAAGGTTATGACTTCCTCCATCTGTACCGCACCAAAAATTGCACCTTGCAAATGGGCGGTTCGGACCAATGGGGCAACATCACCACGGGCACCGAGCTGATTCGCCGCATCGCCCGGGGCAAAGCCTATGCCCTCACGGCTCCGCTGATCACCAAATCCGACGGTTCCAAATTCGGAAAGACCGAAAGCGGCAACGTATGGCTGGATCCCGCCCGCACGTCGCCTTACAAATTTTATCAATATTGGATCAATGTCAGCGACGAGGATGCGGAGAAGTATATCAAGATTTTTACCTTTTTGGATAAAGATACCATTGAAAAGCTCATTGCCGAACACCGGGAGGCGCCCCATCGCCGGCTATTGCAACGCACGTTGGCGGCCGAAGTGACCCGTATGGTGCATGGAGAAGAAGCCCTTCGCAAAGCCGAAGAAGCTTCGCAAATCCTTTTCGGCAAGAACGTGACCGAAGCATTAAAAAATTTGGACGAACGTACCCTGTTGGAAGTGTTCGAAGGCGTCCCTTCGGGCGAATTGCCGCGTAACCTTTTGGACGAAGGCATGGACATTCAGCAATTGCTGACGGCCAGCGGTTTTCTCCCCTCGGGGAATGAAGCGCGCCGGGCGCTCAAGGAAAATTCCGTATGGGTCAACAAGTCCAAAGTGGGGCCGGGATACAAAGTGACTCCCGCCGACCTGATTCGCGATAAATATGTGCTCCTCCAACGGGGCAAGAAAAAATATTTCCTGGTTAAATTCGTGTGATGGCCTCTTCCCGCGTTGTCGTGATTCCCACCTATAACGAAGCGGAAAACATTACGGACATCATCCGCGCCGTAATGGAATTGCCCCGCCCTTTCGACGTGTTGGTGGTGGACGACAATTCGCCCGACGGCACGGGCAAGCTGGTGGAAGAAGCGGCCCGCCGCTATCCGGGAAGGGTGCATTTGTTGGCACGCCCCGGGAAGGAAGGGTTGGGCAAGGCTTATATCGCCGGTTTTCGCGAAGCTTTGGCCCGCGGCTACGAATACATCTTCGAAATGGATGCCGATTTCTCCCATAACCCCGCCGACTTGCCCCGCTTGGCCGACGTGTTGGAAAAGGAGGGGTGCGACGTGGCCATCGGCTCGCGCTACATTACGGGCGTAAACGTGGTGGATTGGCCCCTCTCGCGGGTGTTATTGTCCTATTTCGCTTCGTGGTACGTGCGGCTGGTCACGCGCATGCGCATACACGACACCACTGCCGGATTCGTGGGATATCGCCGCAAGGTATTGGAATCCGTTAATTTCGACGATATTCAATTTACGGGTTACGGATTTCAAATCGAAATGAAGTACCGGGCTTGGAAAAAGGGCTTTTGTATCAAGGAAATTCCCATTATTTTTATCAATCGTCAAAAAGGAGAGTCCAAATTGCACGGCGGCATTATTACCGAAGGAATGTGGGGAGTGCTCAAATTGCGGTGGAAAAGTTTGATCGGCAAGTTATGAGAGCCGTATTTTACATCGGAATTTTGTTGATGCTTCTGGTTTCATGCCGCGGAGGGCGCCAAGAAATTCCTTCGGATGTGCTTCCTCCTCAGCGCATGGCCGAAGTCATGGCCGATTTGCTCGAAGCCAAAGAACTGGCCGTTCAGCGAGCGGGCCGGGTGGATACATTGGACCTGAATTTGGAGGCCATGGTATGGCAAACCCACGGTATCGATTCGGCGATGTTTGCCCGGAGTTTGCGTTACTATGCCGCCCGTCCCGATTTAATGGAAGTCACTTACGTGCGCGTGGTGGACATCTTGCAAGCTCGCGTGGATTCTTTGGATAAAATCCGCCGCGCCGAGCGCCCGCAAGATACATTGAAACCCAAAATTCCGCCGGGATTTTTGTCTCGTTAGGAGGGAAGCGCCCGGAAACGTTCGATTTTTTCCAACGCCCTATTGATCAGACTGTCCGCATCCAGCCGGGCCCATTGGCTTTCCACGTAGGAGAGGTTTGCCCTGGTCTCGGGACGTTTGGGCGTAAACAATGCACAGGCGTCGTCGTGGGGGCGAATGGAAATGTCGTAAGTGCCGATTTCGCGGGCGGTGCGAATCACCGATTTTTTGTCTTCGGCCAGCAAGGGGCGCAACACCAATCGGTCGGTGACGGCCTGGATGGCGTGCATGTTTTCCAGCGTTTGCGATGCCACCTGTCCCAACGAATCGCCCGTAACCACGGCGCGTATGCCTTCGTCTTCACCCAGCCGCTCGGCGATTTTGAGGAAAAAGCGGCGCAACAGGATCAGCCGCAATTTGGAGTCCGTCCGTTCGGCGATGGCTTGTTGAATCTCCAGGACGGGAATAAAATATACGTCCATAGGTCCGTGGATGCGAGCCAGGGTGCGGGCCAAATCTTTGACTTTGTCGATGGAGCGGGGCGATGTTTTGGGTACCGAATGGAAATGAAGGGCCGTCAGAG
Organism: Chlorobiota bacterium; assembly: GCA_013153605.1. Lineage (GTDB taxonomy): Bacteria > Bacteroidota > Bacteroidia > Flavobacteriales > Flavobacteriaceae > JAADED01. The sequence continues at coordinate 30,837 of JAADED010000035.1, forward strand.
CCAGCCCCCGTACGGCCGCTTTATAGGCCGCTACCGGCGAATCGATGCCCCCGCTCAGAAGTACGTAGGCCTTGCCCGACGAACCCACGGGAAGGCCTCCCACCCCTTGCACTACGTCGGCATAAATGAAAGCTTGTTCGGGACGCACCTTCACATGCAAGGTCCAAGAAGGGTTTTCCAAATTCACTTTGGTGCCGTATGTTTCCACCAAAGCCGCTCCCACCCGGGCGGCCAGTTCGCGTGAGGTGAAAGGTTTGTGTTTGTCCACCCGCTTGACCGTGACCCGGAAATCGGGTTTGTCCTCGATTTTTCCCCGGGCATAGTCCACTGCCGCTTCGGTAATAATTTCGGGTTCCGGCGCCACGCTTCGCACCAGATAAAATTGGGTGATGCCGGGAGTGAAGCGGAGACGTTCCTTGATTTTTTCCCAAGCGGAGGCGTCCAAAGGTTCGCGTACTCGGATGAATATGCTTCCGCCCCGGACGCGTTCGATTTCCAGGAGACGGCCGAAATCGGCGAGTTTTTCTTTCAGATTTTTTTTCAATTGCCGCACAAAAAAACGGCGATTATCTCCTTTGAGGAAAATTTCTTCGAAATTCACCACGATCATTTCCTTCATTTCCCCGTGTGTTTTAAGAAATCTTGGATTGTCCACTTGCCGGTGACGGTGGCGTTTTCCAAATGCATGACGCCCGCCCGGGCGCGAAGCATGGTTTTGAGCACGGTATGATCCATCCAATTGAGCGGAGTGTCCATGGCACGGGACCAACGTTCCAATTTGGGGGTGTCGGCCGAGGTAATCACGTAATATTTGGCTTTTTGTTCTTTGAAATACTGAAGAATGCGGGTCAGGCGTTTATAATCTTCGTCGGTGAGCCGGTCGGGATGTACCAAAAGGATCAGCCAGGCCGAAGGGGCGCTTAATACCTCGTCGGTAATGTCGCCGCGCTCGCTGTCGATGTAAAAGCCGGCAATTTCGGGTGGCCTGCCTTCGCTTACCGTCACGGTTTCATGCTTGACGAATTCGGCTCCCGGGATGCGCCAGGGCGCTTCGGACGTGCTGAACCGGCGGACTTCGCCGTTCACTTTGTAGTACCACACTTCTTCGAAAACGTAATCATCCTCCGAGGCCATCCCTTCGCGTATGTTTTTGCCTACGGCATAAGGGGTGAACTCTTTCAGGGGCAAATGGCGCACGGCTCGCACGGCGAGGAAAAGAGCCAAAACGGGAAGGGTATATGCCGCCATGCGAAGGAATTTAGGAGACCGGGAAGGGGCGCGGGGAGCGGTGCGCATCAAAAAAAACAACAGGACCAAATAAATTATGTTTTTCCAAAATGTTTGCCATGGCGTGAGCTTGAGCGCTTCGCCGAAACATCCGCAATCGGTTACTTTGCCCGTCACGGCCGAAAAGCCGGTGAGAAAAAGAAAAAATACCGTCAAGGCCGTGAGAACTTTGAGGGTCTGTCGAAGCCGGTAGCCTAATAGGAGCCACCACCCCAAAGTCCATTCCAATACCACCAGGAAAAGGGCAAAATATAGGGCATAAGGCGTGAGAAAATCCAATCCCAGCACTTGGAAATATTCTTCCATTTTATATTGGGTGCCCACGGGATCCGCCAATTTCACGGCTCCCGCAAAGATGAAATTTACAGCCAGGAAAAGACGAACCGCGTGCCATAAAATGTTTTTCATGCCTTCCGGTTTGAGCTCGGGATAAAGATACGCAATTTCGACCAGCGGAAGGAGATAAGTGTAATTTTTGTAACAAAAAACCGCCTTCCGAAGAAGGCGGCTTAAGAGCGGTTATTACTTGAATTTTATCGGTTCAATTTTTCTTCCAACCGCCGCATGCGTTCCTTGAGGGCGCGGATTTCTTCCCGCTGGGCTTGGATGAGTTTTTGTTGTTCTTGCATGGCGGCCGTCAGGATGGGGATCAGTTCGGAGTAGTGCACCGTCCACAATTCCCTTTGTTCGTTTTTCGGTTTGTGCACCGCTTCGGGCACTACTTTATAGAGGTCTTGGGCCAGAAATCCGTAACTGCGTTCGCCGTCTTCCGATATTTCGAAACCTCGAATTTCTCCCGTTTCCTTATCCTCCACAAAACGGGTATTGTGTTGGAAATATCCCACCGGACGGAGGAGACTCAATTTCTCCAGCGCATTTTCCACCGGACGGATGTCCGATTTGATGCGGGCGTCGGAGTATTCCACCCATTCGCGAGCGGCGCCTTTGCCTATTTGCGCGTTGTCGTCATTGGCAAGCGTGAGGGCATAATCCACATTAGAGGTATTGATGGACACTTGCCCCCTTTGATTGGTAAAGAACCTGACCGTCCCTCCGTCGGCATTCATATAAAGGGTGGCGGCCGCATCATTGTTCATGGAAATGATTTCGTTGTTGTCGATTTCCAAATGTTGGCCGTCCAGCGATCCGATTACCAAATCGGCGGGATTGTCGAGGGAATTGGCTCCCCCGTCGATGCCTCCGGTAAGCTGGAGGAATCCTTGGGCCACCAGAACCCGTCCCGGTTCGTGGTTGAAATACACCACTTCGCCCCCGTCGATTTGAAGGTAGAGTGTCGAGGGAGTGCCGGCATCGTCCATGGCGATGATTTCGTTGTTGTCGATTTCCAAATGGAGGCTGTCGGTTTCGCCGATGATCAAGGAGGCGTAGGGCGCGGCGCTGTTGGTACCCGCATCGAAATCGCCCCGGATTTGCAAATATCCTTTATTGATGTCCACATATCCTGTGTCCAAGTCGAAGAAAAGCACTTTTCCTCCGTCGGCTTGGATGCCCAGGGTGCCGGCCGTTTCGGCATCGGAGAGGGCTTCGATTTCGTTGTCGTCCAATTCCAGGTGCAAACCGTCGGCGGGACCGATGCGCAAGTCGCCGTATTTATCGGAGTTCAGGCCCGCATCATAATGGTGAACGATTTCGATGGAAGCGTCGCCGTAAATTTTCATGGCCGTAAGCCCGTCGTCCCATACACCCGATTGGAGGGCGGTGATGAAGGAAATGGCCGTGTCGTCGGCATTGCGGTTGTCGGCCAGGATCAACACTTGCTCGGATTCCTGGGTGAGGTCGCTTCCGTTGTCGATAGCATCCATCAAGGCCAAATATCCGTGTTCGCCTCCCGATACCGCGGTGAGCCCGTCACCGGAAAGGATCACCAGGTTGCCCGTGGTGCGGTTGGTGTCGGCATAATATTGCACCATGGGATGACGGGCCGGCGATACGCCTCCCAAGAGGCGGCCTTTGGAGAGGTCGGCTTCGCCCGAGAATCCGAATTTGGATTGATTGAAATATACCGCTCCGCCGAAGGCGTTCACATACAAAGCGGCTGCCTCGCCGTCATTGACCACTTGGATTTCGTTGGCATCCAAAAACATTTTGGTGCCCGTATCCGGGGCGGCGTTGTTTTCGAAAGCAATGCCTCCGTTTTCGGCGTCGGTGGTTCCGCCCACGTCGCCCAGTCCCGACACGGTGAATTTATGCAAGGGTTCGGAAGTGCCTATGCCTACATTTCCCGTAGGTAGGCTGTACATATCGTCGCCCGACACTTTCCAATCTCCGTCGTTTTTGCCGAAAGGCAACCATTGCGTGCCGTCGTAATAATAAAATTGATTGTCGTCGGTGACGAATACCGTCAATCCCGTCGAGGGAGAACCTCCGGCAATGGCATCCCGTTGGGCGGCCGTCATGCGGGGTATGAGCACGCCCCGTTCGGTGGATACCACGTCCAACATGGCGTCGTCGGCCGGCGCGTTGCCGGAATCGTTTACGGCCACTTGGCTCCAGCTCCATAGCGGCCAGAGAAGCAAAAGAAGGGGTAGTTTTTTCATAAATGGTAAAATTTTAAATAAGGAACAACATTTTGATGGACAAAGATATGGCAAAATTTCGGGGAAAAAATGCGGAGTTTTCAACAAAGATTGTTATAAACGGATGATTTTCAAAAAAATCAAGTTTCTCCTTGATAAATTTTTTAAAACTTTTTATTTGGCAAACTATTTTAACATAAATTCGGAATCGAAAGGATTTTATTCCTTCCCGGAAATTTCTCCTTTGTCGGGGTAAAGAAGCGGGAATTATCGTAAATTGGATAACAAAAAAAATATTCGGATATGAAAGACGATCTCTTTCGCGGCCGGCGTACGGCCGAAGTCCATGCGGGCGATATCAAAGACCAATTCGGCAGTGTGGTTACGCCCATTTATCAAACTTCCACTTTCGAATTTCGCGATGCGGATCACGGTGCCCGCCTGTTTGCGGGAGAAGAAGACGGATTTATTTACACCCGAATCGGCAATCCCACCGTGACTTCGTTGGAGAAAAAATTGGCGGCTCTCGAAAACGGGTACGATGCCATCGGATTCGCATCGGGCATGGGGGCGGTATCGGCCCTGTTCGCTTATTTCCTGGGGCAGGGAGACCATATCATCAGCACGGATGCGGTGTACGGCCCGTCGCGGGGAATTTTGGAAACTTATTTTAAAAAATTCGGAGTGCAAGCGGATTTTATCGATACATCCGATCCCTTTAAGGTGGAAGAATACATCCGTCCCAATACCAAATTAATTTACATAGAAACCCCCACCAACCCCACCATTAAGCTCACCGATATCGAACAAGTGGCTTCCATCGCCCATCCGTACGGAATACCCGTGGCGGTGGACAATACCTTCTCTTCGCCCGTGTTGCAAAATCCGTTGGACCTGGGGGCGGATATCGTTTTGCATTCGCTTACCAAGTTTGTGAACGGCCATGCCGACGCGGTGGGCGGAGCCTTGATTACCAAAGACGATACGCATTACAAGGGCTTGCGCAAAACCATGGCTTATTTCGGCGCCAATATGGACCCGCATCAGGCGTATTTGGTTTATCGGGGAGCCAAAACCTTGAGCCTCCGCGTGCTCAAAGCCCAGGAAAATGCCGGAATCGTGGCCGAATTCCTGGAGCAACATCCCAAAATCGGATGGGTGAAATATCCCGGCTTGAAATCGCATCCCCAATACGATCTGGCTCAAAAACAAATGAGAGGCCCGGGAGCCATGATGAGCTTCGGCGTCAAAGGGGGATTGGAAGCGGGTAAACGGCTGATGAACAATGTGAAGTTGGCCAAATTGGCGGTATCTTTGGGCGGTGTGGAAACCCTCATTCAACATCCCGCCTCCATGACCCATGCGGGTATGAGCGAAGAAGCCCGACTGGCCGCCGGCATCACGCCCGATTTAGTGCGCTTTTCGGTAGGGATCGAAGACGTGGAAGACATCATCGCCGATTTGGAGCAAGCGTTGGAGAAAATTTAAATCCCCGGTGAAAATTTCCTAAAAGGGATTTTTTGCCTCCGGCTTTTTTTCAACGAATAATTTTTTAGTGGATTAGTGAGGTAATGATTTAGTGAAAGTTAATTTTTTAATTGATTAGTGAGGTAGTGATTTAGTGAATGAGTGTGATGGAAGGGTGATGCATTGCGGTTCGGTTATGATTGAATTTATACCGTAAAGATGAAAGGTCGCGATGCGAAATATGAAACCCTAAAGTAAAACCTGGGGATGAAATGATCGAAATCTTTAAGGCGGTTTTATTTAAATGAAGATTTTAGCCCCGAGGACGGTACTCCACCATCATTCTCAGTGAAGCGAGCGAGGAATCTCGGAAAGGACTTTTACTTTGACATTTACTTTGACCAGATAAAATCGATTGAGATTCTTCCTCCCTTCGGTCGTCAGAATGACAATTCCGTGTCATGCCGAGGGAAGCGAAGCGACGAGGAATCTCGGAAAGGAATTTTACTTTGAGGTTTACCTTTACTAAATAAAATGAATCGAGATTCCTCACATGCGTTCGGAATGACAAATCCCTCTCATTCCCGGAAAAATGCATGGGCAAGGAATTGGCGGTGTCATGCCGAGGGAAGCGACGCAAGGAGCGACGAGGCATCTCAAAAGAACTTTAACCTTAACGTTTACGTTTACTGAATGAAATGATTGAGATTCCTCACATTCGTTCGGAATGACAAACTACTATAATAAAAACGGTAGTAAGCTAATGGCGAAGGGCTAACGGCTAAAAGCTTTTTCTTTGAGATTCCTCACATGCGTTCGGAATGACA
>JAADED010000067.1 GCA_013153605.1 Chlorobiota bacterium
AGAAGAAAAAGAAAAACCGCCGTCCCGCCCGCGCCCCCCGACAGGCCAAACCGGGCAACGGCGCACCACGGGCTCAAAACACGCGCAAGCGCAAACCGCGCCAAAACGCCAAAAACCATGGGAAAAACAGGCCGCGTTCTCGTTAGCGTGATCCTCCTGGTGGCCGCTTGTCGGCCCGAACAGCGGTTCGAATACCGGGCGTTCAAAACCTTTGATAACGAGCGCTGGGAGCGCACCGATACCGTCCGGTTCCGGTACGAAGCCCGTAGCGAAGGCCTTAAAAATTTTTATTTTTACCTCGAAAACACCAATGCCTATCCGTACGCCAACCTGTTTGTGATCGCCCGAATGCAAAAGAACGACACCCTTACGGTGGACACCCTCGAATACCGAATGGCCGACGGAAGGGGGCGTTGGTTGGGACGCAAAGTGCGCCATGCGGTGGAAAACCTTCTGGTTTATCGCACGGGAGTGCACGCCCGCCCCGGCGACGTGTTTGAAATATCGGTGGAACCCGCCACCCGCCGCATCGACAAAATCGAAGGGGACGAATATCTACCCGGCATTCGCCGGTTCGGATTTATCGTCGAAAATATGTCCGTAAAACAATGAGCATTTTTAAAAGAAATAAAAAACAATCCGACCGAACAAAAGCCGCACCCAAGCCTTCGTACACCCGCTACGTGGTGAAAATGTGGTTCTTATATTTTTTGGGATTGGCCGCGGTGGCCGCCGTCTTCTGGATGGCCGCCCGCGGATGGTTGGGTCCCATGCCCGATTTCGAAGATTTGGAAAACCCCAAAACGGCGTTGGCCACCGAAATTATTTCGGCCGACGGCCAAACTTTGGGCAAATTTTTCCGCCAAAACCGCACGCCCGTCTCTTATGACGAGTTGCCGCCCCATCTGGTGCATGCCCTGGTATCCACCGAAGACGAGCGGTTCTACGACCATCCCGGCATCGACGCCAAATCCACCGTACGGGCCGTGGCTTTTCTGGGTAAGCGCGGCGGAGGGAGCACCATCACCCAACAATTGGCCAAATTGCTTTTCCATAAAGAAGGTTCCAAAAATATCTTGGAACGTATCAAACAAAAAATCAAAGAAATGGTGATTTCCGTCCGCTTGGAGCGCCAATATACCAAGGACGAAATCATCACCATGTATATGAACACCTACGATTGGGGGCATCAGGCGGTGGGCATCCGCTCGGCCGCCCGCATTTATTTCGGCAAAGAGCCTCGGGAACTCGATATCGACGAAGCGGCTACCCTGGTGGGCATGCTCAAAAATTCATCCCTTTACAATCCGCTCAAGCGTCCCGAATTGGTCAAGAAGCGGCGCAACGTGGTGTTTCACCAAATGTACCGCAACGGGTACCTCACCGAAGCTCAAAAAGATTCGCTTCAACAATTGCCGTTGCGCATCAACTTCACCCCCGAAATGCACGATACCGGAATCGCCACCTATTTCCGCGAGCGGGTGCGGCGGTTTATGAAAAAATGGGTGCGCGAACATCCCAAACCCGACGGTTCTTACTATAACATTTATACCGACGGTCTGAAAATTTACACCTCCATCGATTCACGCATGCAACGCAATGCCGAAAAAGCGGTGGAGGAACACATGAAAAATTTACAAAAGGAATTTTTTCGCCAAGGTAAAAACAACAAGACCTTTCCCTTTGTAGGGCTTTCTCAAAAACAAATCGCGCAATTGATGGACCGCGCCATGCGGCAATCGGACCGTTGGCGGGTAATGGAAAAAGCGGGCATTCCCGAAGATTCCATTCGCAAAAGTTTCGAGACCCCGCAAAAAATGCGCATCTTTTCGTGGGATGGCGAAATCGACACCGTGATGACGCCTTACGACAGCATCCGCTACTACAAGTCTTTTTTGCGCGCGGGGTTGATGTCCATGGAACCCTCCACCGGATTCGTGAAGGCATGGGTGGGAGGTATTAATTTTAAACATTTCAAATACGACCATGTGGACCAAGGGGCGCGGCAAGTGGGCTCCACCTTCAAGCCTTTCGTATATGCCACGGCCATCGCCCAAAAACATTTGTCCCCTTGCGATTCGTTTCCCAATACGCCTTATACCATTAAGAAAGGCCGCTGGGGATTGACCAAATCGTGGACTCCCAAAAATGCCGGAGGCCAATACGGCGGCTGGCTGACCTTGAAAGAGGCGCTGGCCAATTCGGTGAACGTGATCACCGCCCGCCTGATCGACATGGTGGGACCCAAGCCGGTGATCGACATGGTGAAAAAAATGGGAATCAAAAGCGAGATTCCCTACGCCCCTTCCATTGCATTGGGTACGCCCGACATCAAATTATATGAAATGGTGGGCGCTTTCAACACCTTTGCCAATCAAGGGCAATATATCGAGCCTGTGTATATTTTGCGCATCGAAGACAAAAACGGAAAAGTCCTGTATGAATACAAACCCGTAACGCGGGATGTGTTAAGCCCCCAAATCGCCTATGTGGTTACCAACTTGCTCGAAGGCGTGACCCAATACGGGTCGGGCGCGCGATTGCGGCATACCTACATGAAAAACAGCCCCGTGTATAAACGGGCGGTGACGGGTTATCCTTATGCATTTAAAAATCCCATTGCCGGAAAGACGGGAACCACCCAAAACCAATCGGACGGATGGTTTATCGGCTATGTGCCCAATTTGGTCACCGGCGTATGGGTGGGCGGCGAAGACCGGGCGGTACATTTCCGAAGTATCGCTTACGGCCAGGGAGCCACCATGGCATTGCCCATTTGGGCGTTGTACATGAAGAAAAACTATGCCGACAAGGAGCTGGGTGTGTCCGACAAGCCGTTTAAGCGACCTCCGGGAGTGGACATCAATTTGGATTGCGAAAAACCGTCCGACTCGCCGACGGGCCAACCCGAAGATTCGCCCCTCGAAGATTTGTAACCATGGACATGCATCGACCCGACAAACAGCATTGGGATAAAGACGGCCTGGAATTCGAACGCCGCCTTCGCCCCCTGAGTTTCGACGATTTTCAGGGGCAATCCCACCTGATCGAAAACCTTCGCATATTCGTGGAGGCGGCCAACCGCCGGGGCGATGCATTGGACCACGTGCTTTTCCACGGCCCGCCCGGACTGGGCAAAACCACTTTGGCCCATATCGTGGCCCACGAATTGGGTGTGAATTTGCGCACCACGTCGGGGCCCGTATTGGAAAAACCCGGCGATTTGGCGGGGTTGCTCACCGCCCTCGAACCGCGCGACGTCCTCTTCATCGACGAAATCCATCGCCTATCGCCGGTGGTGGAGGAATATTTGTATTCGGCCATGGAAGATTTTAAAATCGACATCATGGTGGAAACCGGCCCCAATGCGCGTACGGTCCAAATCCGGCTGGAACCTTTTACCTTAATCGGCGCCACCACCCGTTCGGGATTGCTTACGGCTCCCATGCGGGCTCGATTCGGCATCACCCAGCGCCTCAATTATTACGACCAACCCACGTTGGCGCGCATCGTGCGCCGCAGTGCCGCCATCATGGAAGTGCCCATCCATGAAGATGCCGCTTTGGAAATCGCCCGCCGAAGCCGGGGTACGCCCCGGATTGCCAACGCCCTCTTACGGAGGGTCCGCGATTTCGCTCAAATCAAAAACGACGGAATTATCGATTTGGCCATTGCCCGCTATGCGTTGGAAGCTTTGGGAGTGGACGAATACGGATTGGACGAAATGGACAATAAAATTCTCACTACCCTCATCGACAAATTCGGCGGAGGACCGGTGGGCATCAACACCTTGGCCACGGCCGTGGGCGAAAATGCCGAAACCATCGAAGAAGTTTACGAGCCCTACTTGATCCAGGAAGGTTTTATTAAACGCACTCCCCGCGGGCGCCAGGCTACGGCCAAAGCTTATACCCATTTGGGCAAAACACGGCCGCCCGAATTTCCCACCTTATTTTAATTTTCCCTGTACAGGGGCAATGTGGAGCACCGCAAGAGCCCTTCCTGTTTGGCGATTTCGCGATAGGAAATTTCTTCCGTTTGCACCCCTATGTCGTTCAACCACCGGTTCAGGCGGGTGAAATGTTTGTCCGTTACCGCCAGGTCGGGGCGGATGGAAAAGATGTTGGCCGTCATGTCGTACATTTCCTGTTTATCGATGTGAAAAAGGTTCTCCGGTCCGAATATTTTTTCGATTTCCTTGTATTGATCTTCGTAAATAAACCCGTCTTTGTGCACGATGGCATGCCCTTTGCCCACCGGTTGGAAGACACAATCCAGATGAAGGGCGTTTTCGTAAGGGTCCACGTTTGATTTTTTCAGGTCGAAAGCGATCACCTTTTTACGGGGAAAAGCCTCTTGGAGCCATTCCACCGCCCGGGCGTTGGTGCGGGCCGTGATCATGCGCGGATAGTCCGGCAGGCGATAGGTGCCCACAAAGATGTAATCGTCCCATAAGATGACGTCGCCCCCTTCGATATGCACGTCCGGGGGCGGCTGGATGATTTTTTTCGGATTCACGGATTTGAGGAGCCCTTCTATGGCTTCGTATTCCCGGGCGCGCCGGGGGAGAATGTTGGAGCGCACGAAGGTATCGTCGATGACAAATCCCAAATCGCGGGCGAAAATTTGATTGACATTTTCCAAAGGTGCGGGTCGAAGCACTTGCACGCCGTGTTTTTCCAACGCTTCGCGGAAACCTTCGATTTCGCGCACCATGTCTTCCTCTTTCGGATAAGTGCCTTCCAGCACATGTTGGAGCGATTTGGGGTCGTAACATTCACCCGGCTTGGGAGGAGGCCCCGGGCTGTCGGCCCGTCCCAAGATGACGGTCCGCAAAGGAGAAACTTCGTCTTTTATGTGGAATTCACCCATTTATTTCTTCGTTTGGCAATCCATTTTACAAAAAAATCCGCTCAAGGCGGCTAATTTTTGTCAGCTTGCCGCTCCGGGACCCGGGGTTTGGGCGAATCGGTAGGGGTTTGTATCTTTGTTGTTCATGCGCGGGAATTATGAAGAAATTTCGGTTCCTTTCGGGATGGTGGTTTTTGATTTTAGCCGCTTGCGGCGGAAATAACGACTCTCTACCCGGGTCGGGCGACACTTTTCCCCTCCGAATGCAATTGCCCGAAGTGCTTTACGTAACTACGGGCGTGAATTTGGATGCCGAAGATACCAATCTTCCCTCCGATGTGGCCGCGGCTTTGCATATTTTTCAACGGGCGCGCATACCCGTGCGGCTGGCTCCCCGCGACATCCTTTGGGACCGCGAAACTTTGGCCGGCCATCCCTTTTTGATTTTGTCCACTTCGGAAGGGGTGCACGATGCCGACCGGAAATATTCGCTCTCTTACATGACGGATGCCGAATTGGAAATCATCCGCGATTACGTGCGTGCCGGCGGTTTTTTGGTGGCGGGAGACAATGTGGGACGTAACGATTTCGAAGGAAACGACCGCATTTTGGAAACCGGCCGCCTGGATCCGACCGTATATCCTCTGGCCGAAGTGTTCGGATACGTATTAAAGGAAAAAAATTTGAGGGACTACCGCCTGGTGTCCGACGGTCAATGGGAGGTACCGCCTCTGCGCATTACGGGCTACGATTTGTGGCTTCCGGTGGCCGACAGCTTGCTTTCGGACGCGGTGGAGGTTTGGGCTTGCTGGGTAAAAGACGGCGACAGTATTCCGGCCGTAACTTTTCATCCCTATGGACGGGGAGGCGCCTTGGCCCTGACCATGTCCGGTTTTTTAAAACCCGCGGCCGCGGGAGGGTTGTTTCCCCACTCGGTAATCGATTCTATGTTCAACCGGCTGGCCCGGCGTCGCGACGGCGATCGTCGGGTGCGCATTCATCCCTGGCCGTCGGGGGCGCCCGCCGCCTTGCATGTCGGCTTTAATCCGGGCGGCGATGCGGAGCGTTACCGGTTCGTGTTGGAGCGGGCCGAAGCGGGAGGTTGGCGTCCCACCTTTTTCGTGCACGGGCAAACGGAGCCCGGCATACGGGAAATGCTCGAAAAAGCCGGCGTGGAATTGGCATCGGCCGGATATGCCTATACCGATTACGACCGGTTGGATTTCAGCGGTGCGGTCACCGACATTCGCTTAAACGAATATGTATGGAAACGCAATTTCCGCGGTTTCCGCTTCCCGTTTACCGATCCCACCTTTGAGGGTTTGCAAGTATTGACCGAAAACGGTTATGCCTACGAGAGCAGTCTCACGGCGGACAATTTTTCGGCCTTGCGCGGCTCCAATGTTCCCTATAATTTGGTTTATTCGATCGGCACTTTTTATGCCGATACGCCGTTGCGGGAATACGCTCCCCTCCTCCATGACGATTATTACTTTTTGCATGCCTTGGAAGAAGGGGGCTATGCTGTGCCGGGAGCGTTGGAGCGGGACGTAACCCGCATGCGGGATTATCTCCGGGATTATTGGCGTCAGACCGTATTGCCGGTCAAAGGGCTTATGGTGTTTATCGCCCATCCTTCGCTTTCGGGATATAACGCCCTTACCTTTTCGGCTTTGGACAGCCTGATCCGACATGCCCGATCGGACGGAGCGTGGATTGCCTCTTTGGGCGAAATCGATCGCCATACCCGGGCCGTGTCGGAAGTGCGGTCCCGTTATGATGCGGAGAAAGGGGTGTTGAATTTGGTTTTTCCTTACGAAGTGAAGAATTTTACCTTGCATACCTCCTTCGACCCCGAAGGCGTGCGAATTCATCCTTCGACTCCCGTTCGCCGGGCTGCCGCTCCCGACGGCGGGTATTACCTTATTTTCGATGCCCGCCCTCGCATGCGTTTGATTTTTCCCGGAAATAAATCTTGAAAATTTTTAACTTGAACCAAAACTGCCGGAGTGAAACGCTTATCCGCATTTCGGACCCGTTGGCCGGGTTTGGTTCTTTCTTTTCGCTTGGCTTGGCAATCCTTGCGAACCAATATATTGCGCACCTTTTTGTCTTTGTTGGGAGTGAGCGTGGGCATATTTACCGTGGCCGCCCTTTATACGGGAGTGGAATCCTTGGAAAAAAATATTTTGAACAAATTGTCCCGTTTCGGTTCCCACACGTTGTATATCGACCGTATCGATTTGCGTAAGGCCGGCAATTTCGATTGGGCCGAAATTCGCAAGCGGCGCAAGCCTTCGTACAAAGAATACCTTTATCTTCGCAAACATTTGGATCCCTCGCTTTACAAAGGGATGGCATTTCGCACCCTGAGGGGCATGGTGCCCGTCTCGAAGGGAAGCCGCCGGACCGATGCCGATTTGGTGGCCGCCACCGGGGAGGCCCAACATGTGTTGAGCTTGGAATTGGACCGGGGCCGTTTTTTCACGCCTGCCGAAGATGCGCGCGGCATGCCCGTGGCGGTGTTGGGCGCCGATGTGGCCCGGGTGTTGTTTCCTTCGGGAGGAGGCGTAGGAGAAGAAATCAAACTGCGCGGGCGGAAAGTGAAGGTGGTGGGGATCCTCAAAAAAGAAGGCGCCGCCATTCGCATCAATCCTTCAGACGAAAAAATATTCGTTCCCTATACCTATGCCCGCAAAACGTTGGGCGATCCCGGCAAAGGATACGCCACCATTGTCTTGCATCCCGCTTCGCCCGATGTAACCGACAAACTGATCGCCGACATTACCGTCCTCCTTCGCCGCTATCGTCATATTAAACCCGGTCAACCCGAAGATTTTTTCGTCAACAGCATCGATTTTTTTCGCGACATGATCAGGAAAACCACCCGCGTACTGGCTTTGGCCGGTTGGATTTTGGGCGGATTTTCCCTTCTGGTGGGTGCTTTCGGCATTGCCAACATCATGTTCGTCACCGTGAAAGAACGCACTCGCGAAATAGGCATCCAACGGGCGTTGGGGGCACCGCGGCGCCTCATTATGTGGGAATTCCTGTTCGAATCCGTGCTTTTGGCCATGGCCGGCGGACTGGTGGGACTGGCTTTTCTCGTCTTGGGCATCAAATTGATGGAACCCGTTCTGAGCGATTTCGAATGGGTGATTTCGTGGAAAAATATTTTGCTTATCGGTCTTATTATATTATTAATAGGTATAGGGGCCGGTTATTATCCCGCCAAAACCGCTTCGCGCATGACACCCATCGACGCAATAAGGAAAAAATGAATTCGTTATAAGGATGCACCTGTCATTTGAGGTAATGGAAAATGTTATATATTTGCAAGGTGATAATCCACGCATAACACACTTAAGATCATGAAATACAGAAGTTTATTCATCGCCGGTTTGATTTTGGCTGCGGGATGGTTCACGTCGTGTTCCAACAATAAGAATGTGTCCAAAGCCACCGGAATGCGCATCAACGACCCCCGAGGCGGGTTTCAATACAATACCCGTTTCGTGGATCAGGGATTGGCGCCCGGTTTGGTGTTTATCGAAGGGGGAACATTCACCATGGGAGACGTGGCCGACGACGTGATGCACGAATGGAATACCGTACCCCGCGAAATGCATGTCCAGTCCTTTTACATGGATGAAACCGAGGTGACCAACCTGATGTATTTGGAATACTTGGACTGGTTGCGCCGTGTGTTCGATCCTTCCGATCCCCGATACCGGCACATATACGAAAGCGCCTTGCCCGACACGTTGGTTTGGCGTTCGCCTCTTTCTTACATGGAAGATTTGGTAGCCAATTATTTGCGCCATCCCGCCTATTCGGATTATCCGGTGGTGGGCGTGAACTGGGTGCAAGCCGTGCAATATGCCAATTGGCGTACCGACCGCGTAAACGAAATGCAATTGTTGCGTAACCGAAAGCTGGTGCGCGACGTACTTTACAAAGAAAATGCGGCCGAAAACTTTAATACCGAAACTTATTTGACCGCTCCCGAAAAAGCTTTCGGCGGGAACACCGAATATTACCCCAAACGAAGCCGCCGGGATACGGTGCTCAACGTGGCCGGTCCGTCGAGCGGAATTCTTTATCCCAAATACCGGCTTCCCACCGAAGCCGAATGGGAATATGCCGCCAAATCTTTGATCGGCGAGCGAATTTACAACCGGATCAAAAACCGAAAAATCTACCCTTGGAAAGGAACCAGCACCCGATATTTGGGTAGAGGACGAAATCGCGGAAAAGAATTGGCCAATTTTAAAATCAGTGACGGCGATTACAGCGGATTGGCCGGATGGTCGGACGATGCAGCCGATATTACGGCTCCCGTGGGCACCTATCCGCCCAACGATTTCGGTCTATATGACATGGCCGGAAACGTCAACGAATGGGTGGCCGACGTATATCGCCCCATTATCGACGACGAAGTGAGCGATTTCAATTATTTCCGCGGTAATGTTTATACCAAAAAGGTATTTACCGAAGAAGGCGAGCTCAAAGTGATTACGCCCGACAGCATTCCTTTCGATACGTTGGCTACCGGAAAACTCATGTATAAGGCATTGCCCGGCGCACCCGAGAAAAAATTGGTGGACGAAAAAGAATTGTACTTGCGCCAAAACTTCTACCGTGCCGATAACCGCGACTATCGCGACGGCGATATCGAATCTTCGCGTTACTTCATTGCCACGCCCGAAGAACTGGAAGGCGATACCCAAAAACGCATGTACAATTCGCCCGTACATCAAGTGTATATGGACAGCGTGGACGGCAAATGGAAGATGATCCGTGAATATGACAAGAGCAACAACCGCACTACCTTAATAGATAATGAAGTGCGGGTATATAAAGGCGGATCGTGGAAAGACCGCGCCTATTGGCTCCAGCCGTCCAAGCGCCGTTTCTTGCCCCAATACATGGCCACCAACGACATCGGTTTCCGTTGTGCCATGTCCAGGTTCGGTAAAAAGACCATTAACAAAACATACAGACGCCCGGTCAATTGATTGTTTGCAGCCGCCGGGAACAACAAATTTGTTCCCGGTTTTTTTAAAAGGATATTTATATTTATCTTCATTTTTGGGAAGAATATAAGGGCTTCATACCCCCAATGAAAAAGAAACTTCTCATAGTAGAATCGCCGGCTAAGGCAAAGACCATCAAAAAATTCCTGGGTAAGGATTACGAAGTGGCTTCCTCTTACGGCCACATCGCCGATTTGCCCGAACACGATTTGGGCATCGAAATCGGGAAGGGTTTCAAACCCAAATACGTAATTCCCTCCGGGAAGAAAAAAGTGCTTCAACAGCTTAAGAAGCTCACCGGCGAGGCCGAAGAGGTTTATCTCGCCAGTGACGAAGACCGCGAAGGGGAAGCCATCGCCTGGCATTTGAAAAATTTTTTGGGTCTGGACGATAAAGCCAAACGTATCGTCTTTCACGAGATTACGGAGAAAGCCGTCAAAAACGCTTTGGAAAATCCCCGCGATATTGATACCAATTTGGTTAATGCCCAGCAGGCACGGCGGGTGTTGGACCGGTTGGTGGGATACATCTTGTCGCCCGTCCTTTGGCGTAAGATCAAGAAAGGTCTTTCGGCCGGGCGCGTGCAATCGGTGGCCTTGCGTCTGTTGGCCGAGCGGGAAAAAGAAATAGCCGAATTTAAGCCCGAAAAAAGTTTTAAAGTCGAAGGGGAATTTCGAAAGGACGGCGGGCAAACCTTTAAAGCGGCTCTGGACAAAGAATTGGAATCGGAAGAGGAAGTGACCGCTTTTTTCGAACGTGTAGCCGGACGCCCCTTCAAAGTGGAAGAAGTGCAAAAAAAAGAGGGTATGCGTCAGCCGCAACCGCCGTTTACCACCTCCACCCTTCAGCAGGAAGCCGCTTCCAAGCTGGGTTTCGGCGTGGCCAAAACCATGCGGGTGGCCCAGCATCTATACGAAAACGGCTATATTACCTACATGCGTACCGACAGCGTACATTTGTCCGACTCGGCCATCGAGAAAGCCAAGGCATACATTACCGACCGGTTCGGTCCCGAATATGCACGACCCAAACAATACCAAACCAAATCCAAAGGGGCGCAGGAGGCGCACGAAGCCATTCGTCCCACCGATCTTTTTTTGGAAGACCCGCCGCTGGACCGGGATGCCAAACGTCTCTACGAACTGATTTGGCGCCGGACGGTGGCTTCCCAAATGTCGCCGGCCAGGGTGGAGCATACGCGTGCGGTTATAAGGCCCGAAGGGGCGGAGCGCCGGTTCGTGGCCCGCGGCGAAGTGTTGAAATTCGACGGATTCCTTAAAGCATATCAACCGGGCGGCACGGAAGAGGACCGAAAAATGTTGCCTCCGCTGACCGAAGGGGAGGAAGTGGATCCCGTACGCATCGTAGCTCGCGAAAAATACACCCGCC
>JAADED010000076.1 GCA_013153605.1 Chlorobiota bacterium
ACAGTTACCGCACCGCTTCGGCGGGTACCTGGTCGGCCACCACGGGAGAGGGAACCGCTACATGGGAACAATTCGACGGCTCTTCCTGGAATCCCATTGACGACGAACCGCCCGTCAACACGGACAATAACGTGTACATCCGCCACCAAATCACTTTGGTGGGCAATAATTCGGCCCGAAACTTGATTATCGAAAACGGAGGAACCATCCTCACCAACGGCGTGCCGGTGACGCTGACCAATTTATTGGTCAAAGACGGAGGTACCTACCACAAGCAATCCAACAGCCTGGCGGTAAACGACGGCGGGGTGATCGAAGTGGAAAGCGGAGGCACCTTCATCTTCGAGCATACCAACTCCACGTCGCTGTCCACCAATATTTGGAACGGTACCGAAAAATTCCACCGGGGTTCCTATTTCGTGATCAAGAAAACGGATAATGTGTCCAATTTTTTGGTGATCGAAACAAATGACGACGTGGACGAATTCGACGGAGGGTGCTTCGGATACGTGGTGGTGGATTTTGCCGACGGCGGCAAATTGCAACTCTTGCCCGACGGGTTCAACAAAACCTTGGCCAAAGACGATTTGATTTTCCGCTCCTCGGCCGATAACGTGCGCTTCGGACAAGGCACCTTTGCCGCCACCGTCCTGGGCGATTTGATTATTGAAAACACTTATGCCCATTCCTTAACCGTTCTTCAAAACAACGGATCGGCCGACATTCGGGTGAACGGTGATTTTGTCAAACATAATTCCGCCGATTTCCGCATCCAAAATTCCAACACTTCCAATACCGCCGACGCCACCTTGCATATTGGCGGCAACATGGTGATCAACAACGGAAATTTTAAATTCGACATCGGTTCTTCGACGGACGCTACCTTTACCTTAAACCTGGAGGGCAATTTGGCCGTGGCTTCCGGCGCCTTGCTGGCCAACGATAACCCGGCGGTCAAGGGGGTATTGAATTTCAGCGGCTCCGGTCAAGTCCAAACGGTGGATATCGCCACCGACGGATTTGCGGACGAAAACAGCCGAATCGATTTTATCATTCAAAACGGCGCTTCGGTACGCATGGTGAACGGCGATTGGGAATTGGGCAAAAATTCCCTGGTACGTGTGGAGGCCGGAGGCAAATTGAATTTCGGCTTCAACGGCAATACGGCTTTGAAAATCACCAAATCCGGAACCCAAACCGGGACCGCCTTCGACTTGGACGCGGGCGGTTATCTCTACATTACCTCGCCCGACGGCATCTGGTCCGATTCGTCCGTGGGGAACGTCCAAGTGGTGGCTTCCAATACCACCTTCAGCCCTTTGGCCACCTTCCATTACATCGGGAAAGAAAACCAAATCACCGGTGACGCCATAGGATCCTCGTCCAACGGAAGGGCGGTGATCGTGGAATTGGAAAACAATTCGCTCACCCTCACGCCTACGCAAAGCTTCGGCATTACCGATGCGACCAATCCCTATATCAATAACGGAAACGGCGGCATTTTGGACATCCGCAAAGGGCAATTCGTAGAGACGAATTCCGCCTACATTACGGGAAGCACCGGCGGGTTGCGCATGGCCGACGGCACGCGTTACGTGATCGCTTCCAATTCGGCCGACGCTTCCGATTATTTGCCTCGCTTGCAAGGATTGGGCGGCGCATACGATTTGCAAGGATCGTCCGTCATAGAATTGGCGGGCGACGGAAACAAAATCCTTCGCGGAAGCCGCGCTTACCGCCACCTGACCTTCTCCAATGCGGGCACCACCACCCTCTCGTCGGCGGTGACGTCCATCACGGGCGAAGTGTATATTACCGACAATGCCACCCTGGACGTGGAAAACCGCACCTTCGGCGGCGACAATACCGACTTGCGCATGGACGCCAATGCCGTGTATCGTACCGCCGGAACGGGAACCAAACCCGACGCCCGGGGCGTGTATAATCTGTCGGACAATTCGAAGGTGGTATTTACCAATACCTCGCCGTCCGATTGGCAATTGATTCGCCTCAACCGCACCTTTAAACATATCGTGATCGAAGGAACCAATGTGGGCAATGCTTCCACCGGGACGGGCATCGGTTTGCATCCCGGAGGTTCGTTTACCGTGGAAAACGGAGGCGTGTTCAAATTGAAAAATACCGCCGGACTCACCGGCAATCCCGGCGGGGCCGTCGATACCTCCACCGATCCGACCGTCGATTTGCGCACGGGATCCATGGTGGAATACGCGGGAGCCGATCAAATTATTACCAACGATCCTTATTATAAGCTGGCCGTATCGGGAACGGGCACCAAGACTTTGGGCGACACGCTCATCACCGTAACCGACGACGTGGAAATCAAATCTTCCGTTTTGCTGATCGAAGACGACAAAACCCTTTCGGTCGGCGGTGACGTCATCAATCCCGGCGGCACGGTGGAAATCAACCATGCGGGAAGCCTGGTGCAAACGGACCCGAATGCGGTGGTGAGCGACGGCCGGTATATTTTGCATAAGAAGGCCGAAAACCTGGCCCATTTTTACGACTATGTGTTCTGGTCCGCGCCCGTACATTCGTCCGTCTATACTTTCGACGATTTGGTGTCCGGAGCGTGGGCACGCTATGCGTTTGACGCCCGAAGCCAGGTGGCGGTTCAAAATCCCAATCCGGGATGGGTGCCCGTTAACGGAAGCGATACCCTTACGCCCGGACGGGGCTATGCGGTATCGGCACCCCGCACCTTTACGGGCGGTCCGTTGGAAGTAACCTTCGAAGTCAACGGCGAAGCCTTTAATACGGGCGACATCTCGGTGCCGGTATATATTAATGGAATCGGTGCTCAAGACGACGACGATTACAACCTGGTGGGCAACCCTTATCCTTCGGCCGTGGATTTCGACGCCCTTTATGCCGACAATTCGTCCGTAATCGAAGGGCGCTACTACGCATGGACCAATTGCGCGGGACTGGATGCTTCGGGCCGTCATCAGGCGGCGGGGTATGCCTCCTATGCGGTAGGTTCGGGCGGTACGCAAGCATGCGGCTCCACCGGTTTGCAAGCCGGCCGCTACATCAACACCGCCCAAGGCATATTCGTGGAAGCCAATGCCGACGGCACCCTTCTCTTCCAAAACGCCCACCGCGTGGCGGGTCATAACAATCAATTCCTCAACCGCCCTTCGGGCGGAGGCCGCGTATGGGTGAACTTGACGGCAGCGGACGGATCGGTATTCCGCCAGATTTTGGTGGCTTTCGTGCCCGGTGCCACTCCCGAAAAAGACAGCCGCTTCGATGCGCCCGTCATGTATGCGCCCGCGGCCAATTTCTACTCCATCGGCGGCGGCGTGCGTTATGCGGTTCAGGGATTGCCCGAATGGGACGGCGGCGTGCGCCATATCCCTCTGGGCATCACCACCCAACAAGGGGGCATCTACCGCCTGAGCCTGGACAGCCTCCAAGGCGATTTGGTCGGTGCCGATATCTATATCCGGGACCTGGCCGTAGGTACGTGGCACGATTTGGGTGCGGAAGACTTCGAGGTGCAACTTCAGCCCGGCACTTTTGAAGACCGGTTCGAACTGGTGATCGCTCCGCGCACCGCCGCGGTGGACGACGATAATTACGGCATCCGTATTGCCCGCTCCGCCGACGAATTCCGCATCTACGGAAACACCGGACTCGAAGGAGCCGCCCTCTTCGATCTGACGGGTCGTTTGTGGATACAAGCCCGAGCCGGCACGGGCGGCATTATCGTTCTCCCCGCCCAAAACCTTCCTTCGGGCGTGTATCTGATCCGCTTGCGTTGGAGCGACGGTCACGAAAGCACCGTGAAGGTGATTCGATAATCTTTTTCGAAAACTCGGCCGCTACGAATCCTCCGCCCCGGCGGGGGATTCTTTTTTCTCGGCACAATAATTGCGGGTGGGTGAGAGATGGCCCCGGCCCATGAAGCATTTGCAATTTTTTTAATAAAGTTTTTAACGTAACTTTGTTAGCAACCCGCATACAAACAACGACCGCCGTGATCAAACGTCTTTTTTCCCTGCTTGCGGTGCTGTGGAGTCTCCTTCCGGGCGAGGTTCTTGCTTCCGCCGAACCCATTACGCCCGAGGCGGTCAAAGTATATACGGCCACCCTGGAAATGCGGGTTCAAATCTACCGCATTTCGCGCGACAAGATCTACGAAATTTTTTATCCCGAATTCGAGCTCATCCGCCACGACCTGGCCGATGCGGTGGATATTTTGGAAGCTCAGGTAAAAATTTTGGAAAAAAACGCCAAAAAACGGCCCTACCTCAACGAAGCGGTCAATCTGTGGAACAACTTGCGGTTTCATGCCATGCGCAAACTGGACAAAAAGGAATTCGTAAGGTTTTATTACGATACCCAAACGGTGGATAACCTCTTGCAAATCACACTGGACAAGCTGGAAGAAGAATTCGGCCTCACGGAAAAAAAATGGGTGGAATTGCGCAAGCGCTACGGCCTTCAGGCCTCGGTTTTCCGCCTCAACACGGGATATATGACCAAAAAATACGGATTCCCCAAAAGCGTCCAACATATTTTGGACAAGGAAATTCCTCAAATCGAAGAAAATACGTTCGTCTACGCCAAACGCCAGGGATATTTCTCCGATTCTCCCATGGCGGACCTTTTGGTGATTATCATGAACGATTGGGTGTTTCTCAAATACAATTTTCACAACGTGCTGTTCGGTGCCGACCGCACCATTTTTGCCGTGACCAACAGTATGTACAAACGTATCGAACTCATCATTAACATGTTTGCCCATGAAATATAGGATGTTTTGGTTGTGGATGGCAATGATGTGGATTTCGGGCATGCATGCGCAGGCGCCCGCGGGCGACACGATGCGCCTTTATACCCACACGGTACGGGCCCGGATGGCAGCCGAACAATTGCCGGCATTGCGTGCCTTTCAGTCCTTCGATCCTTACAAGGAAAATATCAAATTGGAAGTGCTCGAAGCCCGCAAAAGGTACGATCGGTTGCTCGACAGCATTCTCTTGTTGCTTCCTCCCGACAAATCCATGCAAAAAACTTTCCTCCGCCTCCGCGAAAAATGGATGGTTTTTCTCTCTTATTATGATAAGGACCGCCTCACATCGGCGGATTGGGAAATGCTCTTGCGTTTGAAAGACAAAATGCGAGACGACTTGGCGGATTTGGAGAAAGATTTGGCGTCGCTCGCCCATGTGGGAGGTAAACAAAAACGGGCGCTCAAGCGGCTGGATCAAGCCAACACCCTGGTGGCTCGCGCTTTTTTGGCCTTTGTCACCCGAGCCGCCTACGAAAAGCCGGTGGTATCGGACAAACCTTTGAAAAACTTGAAGAAAGCCTCGGCCAAAGTGCGGAAAACGGAAAAATTCTTCCTCACCGACGAAGAAGCCTTGCAAACCATCCGCCGGATGAAAGCCGATTTGAATACTTTCGACATGGGCATGCGCAACATGTACGACCCGCGCATCCTTTTTTCGCCTTATACCCGGTTTAACGCCAAAGTTTATTGGCTGGCCGGACGCATAACGGGAATCGAATGAGCAAACGGGTATGGTTACATATGATTTTGGCATGGACGGCGGCCCTGACGTTGTACGGTCAAACGGCCGAAGGCGAACGGGCGGCGGCCGAAGCGGTATTGGTTAAGTCGGGTAAATTGAAAATCCACAGCACCATGGCCGTGGAGAATTATCTCTACTTCATGCGCGGAATATTGCCCTTGGAAACGGGTGACGCCTTGGACGAAAGCCTGGCCCTGGCCGAAGAATACCATACCGACATCGAATTGTTTAACCGCCGGCGGGGGCGCAAAGAATTTCTCGATATCAGCGCCTACTGGCGGAATATCCGCATCAAATTGGTACACTCCTACCGCGACGGATTGGCCACCGATTTGGCGGGTAAATTGCAAAACATGCATGCCCTGCAAAGCCGTATGGAACACGAGCTCATCAACCGGTATAAACTTAAACATACCAAAGAACGTCTTCTTTTGTGGAAAGCCCTGTTTTATACCCACCAGCTTTCCATGCTCTATGTGGCACACCGCATGGAACCCACGCCCGCCCTGGAAAAAATGCGCAAAGGCACCATTCTTACCTACAATAATTTGATCGGAAAAATCGCCAATACCAAATTCCATTCCTCCGTGGACCGTAAGATGATTGCCTACGTGCTGGCCCATATGGACCGATTGCTCAATTTGGTGGAAGACCCCGTATCCGACCCCGAAGAGGTGTATCAAACCGTGATGTTGATTCATCGTCCGTTGTATAAATGGTTGTACCGGTGAGAAAGCTTCCGGTGTGGCTGGCGGCGGCCCTGGCATGGTGGGGCGTGACGGCAGGGCGGGCCCAGGAGGCCGATACCGCCCGGATCGAGGTGGAACATGCCGACCGCCTGGTGGTGGACGAACATTATCCGGGGTTGAAATTATTGGTGGGAAACGTGCGCTTGCGCCATAAAGATGCGGTCCTCATCTCGGATAAAGCCTTGCTGGATACCGAAAAAAACTTTGCCGAAGCCATCGGCCGGGTTCGTCTCGACCAAGGGGATTCGCTTCACATACGGGCCGGTATCCTTCGCTATGACGGCAATGCCGAAGCGGGCGTGGCCATGGATACGGTGGTCATGTACGATCCCGTGATGGAATTGCGTACCGATACCCTCTATTACGATGCCAAGCGGCGGATTGCCTATTACGACAGCGGCGGCACGGTGCGCGACTCGGTGAATGTGCTCACCAGCCGGGCCGGACGCTACGAAGCGGCCGTAAACCGCTATGTGTTTTCGGGCGACGTGCGCCTGGTCCATCCCGATTACACCATCGAATCGGCGCGGTTGGAATACAACACCGACTCCCGGACGGCCGTTTTTTTGGGGCCCACCGTCATTCGGGGCAACGACGGTCAATACATTTACGCCGAACGGGGCTTCTACGACACCCGCCGCGACATGGCCTGGTTTACCCGCCGGGCTTATATGGAATCGGGAGCCACCTCCCTCCGGGCCGACAGCGTGTATATGGATCGCGAACGGGAATTTTACAGCGCCGCCGGCCGCGTGCGCATGCAAGATACCGCCAACCGCGTTATTACCCTGGCCGGCTATGCCGAACAATGGCGGGCCCGCGACTCGATTTATTTAAGCGGAAATCCCGTGGTGATCAATTACGAACCCGGCTCTCCCGACTCGCTGTATCTCAATGCCCGTACCATTCGCATACGGGGACCGCGCGAAGCCCGCGAGTTTTTCGCCTATCCCGATGTGCGCTTTATCGGCGAAGGGTACAGCGGCCGTGCCGATTCCCTCTACCGGAGCGAAGCCCGAAAAATATTGGAACTTCACGGGCGACCCGTAATCTGGAGCGGCGAATCCCAAATCACCGGTTCCCGCATCATCATCGTGTACGACTCCACCGGCACCCGCCCCGATTCCTTAATCATTCCGTCGCGGGTGTTTATCATTCAAAAAGACAGCGCCGGATTCAATCAAATCAAAGGGAAGGAACTCCGCGGCAAATTTATCGACGGCAAATTGCGGCACGTCCGCATCACGGGAAATGCCGAAATGATTTACCACGTACGCGACGACCGGGGGCGCCTCATCGGCATAGACAAGAGCATATGCAGTGAGATCGAAATCTTTTTGGATGCCGAAGGGCAAATCGAAAAGGTGGTGCTACGCGAGATGCCGGAAGGAGTTACCTATCCGCCCGACAAATTTCCCAAACAAATTGCGCGATTGCCCGGATTCGTGTGGTTGGAAGACGAGCGTATTACGGATCCGTCCCAATTGCTGGAAGACCGCCGTCCGCGGGTGGAAAAACCGTCCGCCCCCCCATCCGAACCCTCGGACGAAGAAGCCTTGCCCCGCATGCGCATTCCCCGCGAATTGCTCAAAAACCTCTGACCCATGGATGCTTATTTCCGATTTCTGGCGCGTACCGGTCCCTCACCCCTGGGCATCGAGCCCGCCCGGGCGGAAGGAAGTTATATTTATGACCAAGAGGGAAAAAAATATTTGGACCTGGTGGCCGGCGTGTCGGCTCTCCCTTTGGGCCACCGCCATCCCCGCCTTGTCGAAGCGCTCCGACGCCAATCGGAACGCTATTGGCACGTGATGGTGTACGGCGAATTTTTACAGGACGCTACCCTGGATTTGGCGCGTGAGCTGGCATCGGTGCTTCCGCCTTCATTGCAAACCCTGTATCCCGTGAATTCGGGAACCGAAGCCACCGAAGCCGCCCTTAAATTGGCCAAACGCGCCACGGGACGCATGAAAATCGTGGCCGCCCGCGGGGCCTATCACGGCAATACGCAAGGGTCCATGTCGGTCATGGGGTATGAGCCGCGCAAACGGCCTTACGTGCCCCTGATTCCGGGGGTGGAATTCATCCGCTTCAATTCCTTCGACGATTTGGAAAAAATCGACACGCAAACGGCGGCCGTCATTTTGGAAACCATCCAGGGAGGTGCGGGATTTATCGAGCCCCGTCCCGACTATTTGCCCGCCGTCAAACGGCGATGCGAAGAGACGGGCGCTTTACTCATTTTGGATGAAATCCAAACGGGATACGGTCGGACGGGGAAGATGTTCGGCTTCGAACATTACGGAGCGGTGCCCGACATCTTGGTGGGTGGCAAAGCATTGGGCGGCGGATTTCCCATAGGGGCGCTCAATGCCTCTCCGGAACTCATGAGGCATTTCACCCGCCCCCCGCTGGGACACATCACCACTTTCGGCGGACACCCGGTGGTCAACGCGGTGGCGGCCGAAACCTTGCGGGTCATCAAGGAGGAAAACCTCGCCGCCCGCGCCGCCGAATTGGAAGCCTACATCCGCACCCGTCTGGTGCATCCGCTCATCGAGGAAATTCGGGGCAAAGGACTGATGCTGGCCCTCATTATGCGGGACGCTTCCCTGGCCGAACGGCTGGTACGCGAAGCCTTACGTGAAGGGGTGCTCCTTTTCTGGTTGCTCTACGAGCCGCGGGCCGTCCGCCTGACGCCGCCGTTGACGATCACGCGCGAAGAGCTGGATCAAGGGTTGGAAGTGATTCTCGGTCTGCTAAATAAATGGGTATGAACCACACCCCTTTTCGTCCCGGCGATCGGGTGGCTTGCATCGACAGCGATTTGCAAGGAAAAGTGGTGTCGGTAAGCAAAAATAAAGTCGTTTTTCAAGATGAAGACGGCTTCGAACACCATTGCCGGCCGGATGAATTGGTACCGGCCGCTTTACCGCCCCAAATTTTAATGGAAATGGGAAAAGCCGTTCACAAGGAATCTCCCGATTCGTTTCAGCGCAAATATTCCAATTCAACTCCCAAAATCCCGATTATTGATCTTCATTTTGAAAAAATTACCGGAAAACACACACCGGAGCCGGGACAACATGCCTTAGAAATTCAAATGGATTACTTAAGAAAGTTTTTAAAAAAGGCCAAGAAAGCCCGGTGGCGACAATTTACTGTCATTCACGGAAAAGGTTCCGGAATATTACGCAAAGCGGCGATACGCGAAGTACGTAAAGCCGGCTATGACATTCAGGATTTAAGGTTTGACGAACAGGGGGGAGGGGGATTTAGAGCCTATCGAAAAAGGTGAAGGTAAGTTCCCTGTTTGAATCCAAAATGTATATCGAAAATTTGACTCCCCTCTAGGAGTCCGGCAAATGAAGAGGTGAAGGTTTCGTTTCCTTAGATGAATTTTCACCGATAAATACCCTAATAGATAAAGGAAGCCGGATTTTAGACGGCTTTCAATTCAAAAGGATTCACCAAGGTATAACGGCCGAACAGGCGTAATAAAGTGGCCGGGTCGGGATTTTCAATACCCTTTTTTCGTAAGATTTCCCGGTACCGCGGTTGGTTTATAGACGGAATACGTGCGGCAAAAAAGGGTGGAATTTCATTAAATTCATAAGTTTTATGAATATCGGGAAAATTGGAAAGAGGTGTAATAAAAGGTTTTTCCCGAAACAAAGGGTCGTATTGAAAAATCCATTTTCCGTTACGAACTTCGAGTGTGCCGATTCGTTTCTTTTTATAAAGAAGCTCAAAAGCTTCATTGTCGGATGTAGGAGTAGTATGCCCCGTTCCTTCTTGTTCCCAAGGCGTCAATAAAGAGAAAATATGTCGAATTTTATTTTTAATCATCCATCAAAATGCTTTTTAAAGTATGGTACCTGTATTCCAATAGTTTTTTTATAAAGTATGCTCGCAAAGGGGTGATAATTCCTTTGTAAGAATCAATTAAATCAATTATCGTGCCGAGCTTTTCTTTTTCAAAAATATCAATAATAAATGAATCTCGCAAAAATTCCGATTTGTATGCCTCTACCAAATGAAAATGATTTATTTTCCGGGGAAAATGAGAAAGCCTTTTGTCTTTTTCCAAACCTATTTTCGGAGTGCTGTTTTTGGCATATTTGTGAATGAATTTATCCAAACGATCCTGGTGGTTTAAATAATAATTTTTTAATTGAAACTCGGTTTGATTCCAAAACAACGCACGAGCTGAATCGTATATAGGCGAAAATCGAGGAGGATATTTTTCATGAAGCGGTTTTATAATTCCCCAATTATACATATGCCTGTCATTATTCCCGACCAAAGCATCGAAGAATAACAACCTAAAAAAATCCCTTTTAATAGCCGAACGTACATTTTTATTTTGAAAAAATTCATTGAATACTTCAAGCGTAAATTTAATGGTGAAAAAATCTTGAATCATATTTTCTCTTTCCACATCATCCACAAACATTTTATCTTTTAAAAAAGCCGCATAAAGTTCGGCCCCATGTTCCAGGATTTCATCTTGTTTTAAAAAATATCTGGATAATAATCGGATCTGTCCGCCTACGAAACACAATTTGGTATAGGCCATATTGAATTCCAAGACCTTTCCAATATCCGTAATGATTTGTTCGGTTATCGATTCACCAGGATAATATTTATGGCCGAGTTTTGCAATGTAAATAGGCCATGTTTTGAGTTTAACTTTCTTCGATATACCATATTCATATAGACGTATTATATCTTTAGGCGCATCTCCGGTTACGGATTTGGGAATAATAGTGTAGCGGTGTTTTTTAGCCACACATATGTTTTTCATTTTAGGTGAAAATCCGCTGTATTTTAATACGGGAAGGGGTTTGATATGCCTAAAATAAGATGGAATTAGGCGTTTTTTCAT
>JAADED010000082.1 GCA_013153605.1 Chlorobiota bacterium
CGATTGATCGCGTTTAAAACGATTTGATATTTGGACATGTCATGCCGAAGAAAGCGAAGCGGCGAGGCATCTCGATTTTGAGTGAAATAGTAAAAGAGTGAAGGAGTGGAGGAGTGAGAGAGTGAAGGAGTGAATTAGTGAAAGAGTGAAGGAGTGAGAGAGTGAAGGAGTGAAGGAGTGTTTTAGTGAATGGTAGCGCCGGGAGGCATCGCGGCGCGAAAATATTAACGGGTAATGTAAAAACGCCCGACACGGGCGGGATCAATGAATAATGAACAATGAATAATGAACAATAAACAATGATTGATTATTTTTGAGGTAGAAGTGCGATGCGTCGCGCGGATAATGTAGGCGTCAAGGTAGAGACGCGATTTTATCGCGTCTAACGAAAAGACCTAAGATGATGAAATGAAGAGACCCGATTCCTCGCGGCTAAAGAATGGCCCGAAGGGATGAAATGGAAAGACGAAATGCCTCACGGCGTGGAATATAGAAAATCCTTGCGGTAAAGTCAAAGTCCAAGTCCAAGTTAAAGTAATCAAACTATGTCCATCAAAAACTGGCATGAAGACGAGCGGCCGAGGGAAAAATTAATGAAACACGGAGCGCGGGCCTTGTCCGTGGCCGAATTGATTGCCATTCTATTGGGCTCGGGAACCAAAGAAAAGTCGGCGGTGGATGTGGCGCGAGAATTATTGCAAAGTGTGGATTACGATTTATCCCGGCTCGAACATATGAATCCCGATCGTTTGCGCCAATTTAAAGGGATCGGTCCCGCCAGGGCGGTCTTGCTCAACGCCGTTTTCGAGCTGGGAAGGCGACGGGCCGTACAATCGGCTTCGGGCATCAAAAAAATAAGTAGCGCCGCCGATGTGGACGCCTTGCTTCGGCCCATGTTGGCGCATTTGCCTCACGAAGAATTTTGGGTGGTGTTCCTTCGAAAAAATCAACTTTTGGGCACCGAACGCATCAGCACGGGAGGGCTGGATTTTTCGGCCGTGGACATGCGCCTGTTTTGGAAGCGGGTATTGGACCGAAACGCCACGGGCATCATTCTGGTGCATAACCATCCCTCGGGCAACACTTCTCCCAGCCGCGACGATATAGCCCTCACCCGCCGCATACGCGATGCCGCCCGCCTCTTGCAAGTGGAATTTCTCGACCATATTATTATCACTCCGCACGAGTATCAATCCATTCTCCCTTATTTGTAAACCATGAAAAAGATTCTTCCTGTTCTCTTTCTGTTTTGGGGAATCATTTTCGGATGCCACCGCTCCTCCCCCACCCTTCGCCGGGATTTTTCGCCGCAAGAAAAGGTCCTTTTGGACCGCGCCCGCAGGCTGATGAACCGCGCTTATTTCGCCACCTTGGTTACTCTTAAACAGGACATCCCTCGTGCGCGGGTGATGGAACCCTTTGCGCCCGACAGCACGTGGGTGATTTGGATGGGCACCAACCGCCTGTCGCGAAAGGTAAAAGAAATCGAACGAAACCCTACGGCCGTGCTTCATTATTTCGACCGCGGAGCCCCGGGATACGTCACCCTGTACGGACGCGCCTATATCGTGGAGGATCCCCTCTTGCGCGACAGCATATGGCGCCCCGCCTGGGCGGCTTTTTATCCCGACAAGAGCCGATATGTACTCATCCGCTTCGAAACCGACAGTTTGGAGCTGATCGATGCGGGGGCGGGATTGCCGGGCGACAGCCTCACTTGGAAACCCTACGGAGTGGTTATTCGGCGATAAAATTTATAATTCCACCGGTAACAAGTCGGCCAAGGAGGCCCCTTGGGCGGTGTATCGGGTACGGAAAGGGTAGATTTCCACTCCCCGGCTCACGGCTTCTTTCAGCATATCCGCATAAGCGGGATCGATCTCACGGGCCGGCGCAAAAAAGGATGCTTCGGGCCGGGCGACCACAAACACCATGGCGGCACGATCGCCCCCTTCCACCGCCCGGATGAGTTCTTCCAAATGCTTGCGGCCTCGCGCGGTGGGGGCATCGGGAAAGAGAGCATACGGGCCTTCGCGGTAAGTAACGTTTTTGATTTCCACCCACATCCGTTCCTCCTCGTTTTCCAGCAACAGGTCGAAGCGGCTGCCACCGAATTTCACTTCGGCCCGCACCCGGTCGAAGGCCATAAAAGGGGCAAGCAACTTTTGCTTGATCGCTTCATATACCAATTTATTGGGCACCGAAGTATTCACTCCCACCCAATGACCGTCCAGGTAAATGCTTTCCCAGGTATAGCGCGTTTTTCGAGCCGGATTGTCGGATTTCGACAAATAAACGGGCGCCCCCGGCACCAGGCATGATTTGAGGCTTCCCGTATTGGTGCAATGGGCGGTCACAATGCGGCCGTCATCCAATTCCACATCCACCAAAAACCGCTTATACCGGCGGATGAGCTTGCCCCGTATCAGCGACCCTTTATACACGTACATAACGGGTATATTTTCGACGGCGCCACCAAATGGCCATGCCGAACATGAGCAGGAGAATCACCAAAGGTGCCGCTACATTGAACAACCGCCAGAAACGGGCTTGCGCCACCGCCCGATTTTTGTCAATCAAGCTTAAACGAACGGTTTTGTTCTTTAGCAAAATCAATCCTTCCTTATCGGTCAGGTAATGCACCGCATTGAGCAAGAAGGTTTTGTTATCATATTGAATCCCGGTCCATTTGTCGAGACCCAACGGAAGCGGACGGCCGTTATCCAAATCGTTTTTGATAATATCGCCGTCGGCCACCACCAGGATTTTAGTCTCGGCCGATTCTTTAAAAGGGACGTTCGCCGGTTTTACGCGCCCCTTGAATGCGGACGTAAAGGTGCCTTCCACCAATACCCCCAGGTTTTGAGGCCCTTTGTTATACTCTCGCGGATCGGGCTCGCGGGCAATGTCTTCGAAATTGATTTCGGCGGGCACGCCCACCAAATCGGTGTGGGGCGAGCTGCGCAAAACGATGGTTTTCTTCAAGGGATTTTTTAGGGTATCCAATACGCTCACGAAGTCCAGCTTTACTTCGGCCGTATTTTTACCGATGGGGTGTTCCTGGTTGGGCCTTACCAGGGGCGAAAATACCCACGGAAATTCCAACAACTGGGGATTGCCTTCGACTTCGCCCACTTGGATGGTGACGGGGGCGGCGATCAAATCTTTGACCAACACGGGCTTGGGACGCACGCCGTAGAAAAAGAGAAGGTCCTCCAAATCCAATTCGGCATTGAGGGCGTAGGTGCGGTAGCGGTAAAAAAGGGTGTCTTTATGAGCTTTGACGGGGTCGAACAGCAACATCATGGACCCGCCGCTCATCAAAAATTGGTCGATGGCAAATTTGTCGAGACGCGAAAATTTTTCGGTGGGTCCCGCTATCAAAATCATGTCGTAGGATTGCAATTCGCGGATGGTTCGTTCGGGCGCGGTTTCCAGGCTGTCCAACGTAAAGGGGGCCAGCCGGTAGAAATCCCTCAAAGTCATCAAAAAATCGGCGATATATATATCGGGCCATTCGCCGTTGCCCTTCAGGACCGCAATGGCGGGTTTGTGTTTGCGGGTCACCTTGCGCAAGTTGTAAGCAAAAGCGTATTCCAGATTTTCAATGCTCCGGTTGATTTGTTCTTCAACGGGCACACCCGGCAAACTCACAATCAGCGGGACGGTAATCGAGGTGTCGCCGTAAAATATTTCGGCCCAAGGAAAAATACGGATTTGCGACAGGCGATTGCCCTTTTGGACACTGATTTCGGCCGGTCGCATGCCCTTGCGAATCAGGCGGGCGGTAAAATCGTCGCCCTCTTCTTCGGGATTCACGGTTTCGAACCGAATGCGGCGATTGAGTCGATGGAACTCTTCCAACAATCCCAAAGTTTCGTTTTGCAATTTTTTGAAATACGAAGGAAATTCTCCTTCCAGATACACTTTAACCACCGTTTCTTCGGGTACCGATTGAACCAATTTCCGGGTGGCGGATGCCAACGTAAAGCGCTTGTCGGAAGTCAAATCCCACCTTAAACCGGGAAGCAATACCGACAATCCGATCAATACCGCACCAATCAGGACAAACCCATTTAATGCGCGCCTTTTTTTCATCCCTTACGTTTTTGGACCGCATACACCGCCAATCCCAAAAATAAAAACGTCCATCCCAAAAAATAAAGGATATCGTTCCAGTAAATCAGCCCTTTGACAAAATGGCGATACCGGGCGTAAAGGGAAAGATTTTGGACCAAATAATCCCATTTGCCCAACAAATTGAAACTTCCCAATCCGTAAGCGCCGTAGAAGAGGAGAAAATTCAGAAAAACTCCGCCCAAATATGCCGCCATTTGGTTGGACGTGAGGGACGACACCCACACTCCCGCCGCCGCAAATACGGCTGCCAACAATTTAAGACCCGTCATACCGGCACTTACCATACCGAAATCGGGTCCCTGGCCTGGAACGGCCAACTTCTTGATGCTGAAATAATAAACGACGGCAGGAATTAACAGAATCAACACCGAAAACCATACGGCCAAAAATTTGCCCGCCACCACCTGCCATTCTCTGACGGGCTTGGTCAATAGGATTTCAATGGTGCCCGAACGGTATTCTTCGGCCAAACTTCGCATGCTGACGGCCGGAATCAAAAAAATGAACAACCACGGTACCAATTCGAAAAAGGGAGTCAGCTCGGCCAATCCCGAATATAAAATATTGTAATTCCCCTCCATCAACCATAAAAACAGGGCCGTGATCAACCAAAACACCACTCCCACCACCAGCCCGGTTTTGGAGGCGATAAATGCCAGGAAATCTTTCTTAAACACTTGCCACATGGTGCGGAGGTATTCCTTGCGAAATTAAGAAAAACCCGGGATTTGAGCCCGCCCGCTTGACATGGCTCTTTATTTTTCCTAACTTGTTAAAAAATTAAAATTGCCATGCGATATCATTTTCTACCTACCCTTTATCGAAAAGGAATCATTCGAATTCTTGCTTTCGCTTTTCTGTTGCAACTCACGGGATGCGGGAGCGGAGGCCATCTTTTTCGTCACCGGGAGCGCGAACGGGTACGTACCAAATCGGAGCGAATGGAGCAACAGGCCTTTCGTGACCGCCAACGTGTTCATAAAACGGTGGATGTTATGCCCTTGTATCCGGGATGCGAAAACAAAACCCAAAGCCGCGAGGAGGCCCGTAAATGTCTGAATCGCCGGTTGGGACGCTATCTATACCGCAATTTGGAAAGGGAAATTTTCATGAAATACTTGGAACCCGGCGACGATATGCGCATCAAAATCAGCTTTGTGGTGGACAAGAAAGGCAAAATCCGTCGCATACGTACCGACAGTCCGTACAAAGACGTGGACAAGGAGATCAAACGCGTGCTCAAACAAGTGCCCCAAATGAAGCCCGCCACGCGCAAAGGAAAACCCGTGCGCATCCGTTTCCTCCTCCCGTTGCGATTCAAAATGGAAGAATAACGCCCTTTTGCGGCGTCCGTTTGAAGGGGAGAAAAAATTTGGTATTTTGCGACAAAATAAAAAAGCACAAACGCAAGGGTATGGCGGGAAAAAACAAGTATGAATTCGAATTTATCGTGAATGCCTCTCCGGCAATGATTTATCAGTTCCTCACCTCGGCATCGGGCCTCGCACAGTGGTTTGCCGACGACGTGGTGTACAAAGGAGGGCATTACGTATTTATCTGGGACGATACCAAAGAAAGGGCCAAGCTGACCAAAAACCGCAAAAACGAGCGCGTCCGATTTCAATGGTTGGACGAAGACGGAAACGAAACCGAATATTATACCGAATTTCGCATCAGCGTGGACGACCTGACCAAAGACGTATCCCTCACCGTCATCGATTTTATGGAAGACGAAGAAGACGAAGCCTACATGCTGTGGGAGAACCAAATCGAGGACCTCAAACACATTTTGGGAGTCCATTGAGGGAATTCTCCCCTCCACCGGCCTATCGCGCCGAACCCGTCAGCGGGATTTGACGCCCTCTTTTTTCTTTTCTTTCTTATCGTTCGTATTTTTATTTTTCGTTTTGTGATTCTTATCGGCCTCCCAAGGATAGGGAATGCCTTTGACTTTATATTGGTCGCGGTAATCGTGTTTGGGATTTTTCAGAGCCAAGTAAACGGCCCGTTGCACTTCGCTTCGAATATTCAATTCGTACAAAAGGCGGTTGTTCATGGAAGGATAGGTACGGTTTGACAGGAACACATACACGATTTGCTCTTCGGGATCGGCCCATACCATGGTGCCCGTAAAACCCTGATGGCCGTAGCTCGACGGCGATATTTCCTCAAAGGTAGGGCCGGGTTGTCCTTTAAATTGGGGTTTGTCCCATCCCAATCCCCGACGCACCGAATCCCGCGCATAATGTCGTTTGGTAAACACTTCCACGGTAGTGTCCGAAATATAGCGGCGCCCGCCGTAATAGCCTTTTTGGAGAAACATTTGCATCATTTTGGCCAAATCTTCGGCATTACCGAACAAACCCGCATTGCCGTTCACCCCGTTTAACATGGCCGCGCCCATGTCATGCACGAATCCGCGTAATTCCTCGTGCCTCCAATAATTGTCGATTTCGGTGGGCACGATTTTCTCGGGCGGAAATTTTTTCCAGGCATTATAAGTGAGCGACCGGGCTCCCATGGGTTTGTAAAAAATCGAATCGGCCAGGACGTCAATGTCCGTACCCAGATTTTCGAGCAAATACTTCTTCCACAAATAAAAGAACAATCCGCTGTATTTGTATTCCTTTTTCTTGCGAAGCGGCGACTCCTTGATTTTTTGCCAGATGGTATCGGGATATGAATCAATGAGGTATAGGTTTCGGGATACGCGAATGGTATATCCCGGCTCGGGCTTGCGCCGGTAATATTGAGGGAGGAGGCGTCCTTTTTTGTCCATGGTGCTCAGGTAAAAGGGAATCCAGGGCTTGAGCCGCGCATAATGGGAGAGCACTTCACGCAAGATGAGCGAATCTTTGTTGCTTCCTTTCAGGTACGGCAACATATCGCCCAAGCGGTCGTCGAGTCCGAAAGCCCCTTGGTCATAGAGGTGCATCATGGTGGCGGTGGCGGCCAATACTTTGGTGACCGATGCCACGTCGAACACGTCGTCGGGATACAGGGGCTCGCGGGTGTCGTAGGTTTTGTGCCCGTATGCTTGGTGAAAAAAGATGCGTCCGTTGCGGGCGGCCAATACCACCGCTCCCGGTGCCGCCATAGTGTCGAGCATCAATTGCATGACGGAATCCACCTTGCGCAATTTGGCGGCATCCACACCCACTTGTCCCGGCAAGCCGTAAGCCAGCCGTCCCAAGGGGCGGGTCCGAATACCATGATTGACGGGGTATTTGCGGTTTACCGTCACGGGCAATTGCCCTTCGAACGGGAGGGCGCCAAAAATCTGTTGGGGTACGATTTTTTGCGTAAAGGCATTGTTTTGATATGCCACAATCACCGCCCGGCCGGGAAGCTCTTCGTCAAAATCCCGCAATGCATAGGGTGAAGTGAATACCGCCAACACCATGGGTTTCCGCTCCCCGATTTTTCGAATGAGTTCCCGCTCGCGCGCATCGATACGATAAGGCTTCCAGGGATTGGAAGTGTTTTTCATCACCCCCACGATTACGTAATCGTATGCATCCAACCGGGCCAGGTCTTTTTCGGACTCGATGCGAATCCTTTCTACCGGGGCATATTTATTTAAATAGGTATAAAAGAGGGAATCCTGTTCTTTTTCCTCGCCGAAGGCCACGTATGCCGCCGGCCGGCTCACATCCGCCCGGGGGAGAAAATCTCCTTCGTTTTTAATCAAAGTAACGGCCTTTTCGTAGGCCTCTTGGACCAGGAGGGTGTCTTCTTCCGTACTGATGAGGCGGATATTATCCGCTGGGCGGGGTTTGTAATCGAAGAGGCCGGCCCACATTTTGGCACGTAGGATTTTTTTGACCGATTCCTCCAGCATCTCGTCGGTTATGATGCCTTTGCGGTAAGCTTCTTTGAAATATGCAAAGCTTTTGTCGGGATCGGCGGAAAAAAGGATGATGTCGTTACCCGCCAAAAAGGCCATGAGGTCCGCCTGTTCGGGAGTGGTATAATCGGCCACGCCCTTCATGACCATGGCGTCGGTAAGCACCAGGCCTCGAAAGCCCAATTTGGTTTTCAAAAGGTCGCGAATGATGCGGGGCGAGAGAGTGGAAGGCACTCCCCGATAATCGAGCGAAGGAATGCGCAAGTGGGCCACCATCACCCCGGTGAGTCCCCGGGGAATCAAATATTTGTAGGGATAAAGCTCCACCGAGTCGATCCGGGCGGAATCAAACAGGACGGAAGGCAAGGTCTTATGCGAATCTTGAGAGGTATCGCCGTGGCCGGGATAATGCTTGGCCGTGGTGAGCAATCCCCGGTCTTGCAAGCCCTTCATCATCATGTACCCCTTGCGGGCCACGTTGTATTTGTCCTCGCCGAAGGAGCGGTTGCCTATAATGGGATTGGCGGGATTGGTATTGATGTCCACCACGGGCGAATAATTCATGGAATAACCCAAGGCTTGCAATTGCTCGCCGATGCGGGTGCCGATGCGGTAGATGAGGGAATCGTCGCGTACGGCTCCCAAAGTCATAAACCAGGGATAAGGCAATACCGAATCCAAACGCATGGCCAGACCCCATTCGGCGTCGATGGCCAAAATCACCGGAATGCGGGAACGGGATTGGATGTAATTGTTCATCTTCAAATGGTCGGAGGGATGACCTTTGAGATACCCCATACCGCCCATATGGAGGTCGCGAATATAGTGATCGACCAATTTTTTGTTTTCCTCCGTAAATTCCGAAGGAATGCGCATCATAAACAACTGGCCGATTTTTTCGTCCAACGACATGCCGCGGTAAAGCCTGTCCACCATGGCTTCGGACAAGGAATCGATGTAAAAGGGATCGGGCTGCTGGGCGCGTAATCCTGCCGCCACCCACAATACGAGCATTCCGGCAATCCATCGTTTCATGGCTCCCGTTTTAGCCCCGAATTTACGGAATCTTTTTGTTTTAGAAGAAAGGTAAATTTTGGATTAATTGGAAGAATTAATAAAATTACTATTTTTTAATTCCGGCAAAAAATAAACCCCCATCACCCCCAAATAATACGCATTGGCCGCCACGTATGCCGCCATGACGCCTTCAAGGCCGCGGAGGGGGACCCAATGGGCCGACAAAAGGTAATACAGGCCCCAGTAGGATAGTTCGGCGAACAGGTATTTGTTCACCATGGCCTTGACCCACATGCGGTAAGCCAACAGAAGGGAAATCAATCGAACCGCATCCCCGGCAATTTGCCATCCGTACAAGGCGTTGACGGGCTCATATTCGGGCGAGAAGATGAAAAGGGTCAATGTCTCGC
This sequence comes from Chlorobiota bacterium, assembly GCA_013153605.1. GTDB lineage: Bacteria > Bacteroidota > Bacteroidia > Flavobacteriales > Flavobacteriaceae > JAADED01. Next base: position 9,415 of record JAADED010000082.1, read on the forward strand.
GAAAAATCCATACACCCAAAAGGCCCGCGGCCACCAGAGGGTAGAATTTAAAAAGCATTTCCTTGAGTTCCGCCTTCCAGGACCGCCCGTTTCGGCGCGACAGACGGGGAAAATAATACATATTGAATACCGGGGTGATGAACATAAAATAAAAGGCCGATACCTTTCGAACCGCATCCCAATAGCCGGCATGAACGATGCCCGAATCCCCGTAATGGCGAATAATTAAATTTCGCAATCCGATGGTGGCCAAGGGGATAACCACCGCCGTCACACCGGCCATCCAAATAAAAGGAATCAACCGCCGGAAATAGGCGCTCCGCTTGCGGGATTCGGCTCCGTTGCCCAGAGGAATCCATAACAGCTTGCGAATATCGGCACCGGCACCGGCCAATATAAGCACCAGCGTCACCACCGGCACAAAAGCCACGGCCGTTAACGCCCCCTGCATTCCCGTATGGCGCACCAAAATCCAGGTGAGAACCATTCCCGCAAAAGCGGCGGCACCCGTAAGGCGGGCTACCGTTTTGTAGCGCTGAAACCCCTGAAGCACCGCCAGCAAAATCAATTGAAGGGCATAAAGGGGGATCAGAAGGGCGGTAATATAAATGAGGACCAAATAATCTTTTCCCGGAAACAATAATTCGTTGATGGCGGGAGCGGCGGCCATTACCAAAACCATTAATACTACCGCCACGGCCAAAATCAGGCGATAGGTGGCTGCCAGAAAGCGGATCAGGCGTTTGAGCCGGTGTTGATAAAAGGCAGCATACCGGATGACGGCCTCGTTCATGCCCACCGTGGAAATTCCTTGAACCGCTTGGACGAAATTTTTCATTTGTTCGGTCAGGGCGGTCCCCGCGGGACCCAAATACACCACGATGATTTTGTTGGTCAAATAGGCGAATATTACCCGCACCACCACCGCCGCCCCGTTGAAGAGGCTTACTTTCCACACCGTGGCGGGTCGGAAGAAATGTCGTATGCCGTGTTTAGAAGGCATTAACGGCCGATATGACGGTTTCCACTTCTTCGTCCGACATCAAGGGATCGGCCGGAAGGCTGAGGATTTCCCGAGCGATTCGTTCGGTAACGGGAAATTCGCCTTCCAATATCCCTTGCAAAGCTTGCTGGCGGTGGGGCGGCACCGGATAGTGAATCAACGTGGCGATGCCTTTATCCGCCAGATAGGCACGCAGGGCATCCCGCCGGGGCGAACATATGACGAATTGGTGATACACATGGCTTCCGTCACCCTCAAAAGGCGGAATCCTTACCAGCGGATGCCGGATTCCTTCGGCATAGCGGCGGGCGATAGCCACTCGCCGGGCGTTGAGCCGGTCCAAATCGGGAAGTTTCTCGGAGAGAAAAGCCGCTTGCAAGGCGTCGAGGCGGGCGTTGGTGCCGGGATAGCGGCTGTTGTAGCGTTCCTCTTGCCCGTAATGGCGGAGAACGGCCACCAGGCGGGCCAGCTCTTCGTCATCGGTGGTGACGGCCCCTCCGTCGCCGAGGGCGCCCAAATTTTTGGTGGGATAAAAGCTCCACGCCGTGGCGTGAGCGCGGGCAATACCGTCTCCTTTTCGGATGGCGCCATGGGCTTGGGCGGCATCGTCCAGGAGGAGCAATCCGTGGCGGCGCGCCAGCCGGGCCAAAGCCTCCATGGGGGCGCGCCGCCCGTATAAATGCACGGGAATAATTACCCGGGTCCGCGAAGTCAGCACCCGCTCCACCGCCTCGGGATGCATGTTCAAGTCGGGCTCCGGCTCCACGGCCACCGGCTTCAAACCCGCACGCACCACTGGAAGAATGGTGGCCACATACGTATGGGCGGGTACCACCGCCTCATCGCCTTCCCTCACCTTGCCCGAGAGCTTCCAGGCTTCCAACACCAATTGAAGAGCCGAAAATCCCGAAGCCGTACCTACCGCAAAGGAATAGCCGCTGTAATCGGCCCATCGGCGTTCGAATTCCTCCACCGCTTCGCCCAAAATCAATCTTCCGCCGCGCACCAAGGCGTCGAGCCGGCGATGAAATGCCGGCAAATATCGGGAGTTGAGGCGGTTAAGGTCCAAGAAAGGAATCATGGGGTCCTTTTCATTCATTCAAACGCGGAATTCCCATTCATATTGCGGCACCGGCACGGCGCCAAACGAATATTTCCAATAGGCCAACGTCTCATGAAGCCCCTCTTCCCGGCAAGCGGTACCCAAACTGACATACGGCGTCCGGGGGTAAAATGCTTTGATTAATTCCCATACCAATTTGTCCACCGCACCGCGGCCGTTTCCCGCCAAATCGGGACGGGCCGAAAGATATTGAAAATGCCGGGCATGCCGATAGGCATATACCACCGCTCCCGCCAAAATTTCATTTTTATATTGATAAAGAAAAAGCCGGATATTTTCCGGAAAACGGGAAGCCAACAGCCGGATTTCATCCAAGGTATGGACGGGTTTGGCCCCGTGGCGCTCATTCAGATTGCTTTCCAAAATATTCCAAAATTTTTCCCAATTTTTCGAAGGCACCACTTCGCCGCGCGGCGCCCGTTCGATGCTTCTTCGCCTGTCTTTGTTTAACAAAGTTTCGGGGTCCGTCCGCGTATCGATGATCCAAAACCATCTGGTACGCACCGCCCGGCCGAACCGGGAATAAACAAGCCGTTTCATATCCCCGCTTCTTCCCGAAAAAAAAGGCGGTATGTCCGTCAGCCGAATCCGTTTTGCCCCTTGTCGGCGATAAAAATCCAATACCGATTCCCATAATCGGAACATCCTTTCGGGCGCATACCGGCGCGTAAGCAACCAGCCGCCGAAGGTCAATCCCCGGTGGGCAAACACGGTGTCATCCTCGCGATGGGCGGGCACCAATCCCGCCAATTTGCCTCCGTCATATACAAGTATGCTTGCATCGCGAAAGCGATCGCGGTGATAGTCCATATAGTCCCGCGTGAGGATAAAGGGAGATTCGGGCGAATGATCCACCGCCGCATCCCATTCCGGTTTGAATGAAGCATCGTAAGGTATAACTCTCGGTCTCAAACCCATGGCTTCACTTCACGCATCGGAAAGGTCTCCTCGGATCCGTCGTCATGCCGGAAGAGCAGTCGTTCTCCCCTAATGCGGATCATTTTTCCGGGCAAGCATCTTTTGTCGAACAACAACCCCTTTTTCGGTCCGGGGGTGTCCCACAGCCGTGCGAAAGCGTCCATTACGGTTTCGGCCGCGGCACGGCTCCACCGCCGGTAAGCCTCCACAATCCTGAAAATCCATGTGTCGGGAAGGGTATGACGCCCGGTTTCCTTTAATACGGAGGTGGCTTCCAATCCCGGAAATTCCTCCTGGTTCACATTCAACCCGATGCCGGTCACGGCGTAACGGATGCGTCCGTGGCGCACCGCCGATTCCACCAATATGCCCGCCGCCTTTCGGCCGCCGATCAAAATATCGTTTGGAAATTTCACCGCCGCATTCATCCCTTCGCCCCGCAACACGCTTGCCACCGCCACCGGAGCCAATAACTTGAGACGGTCGGCTTCGTCCCCGCCAAAGGGCGGATACCACACAAAGGAAAACAAAGCGTTCTTTCCTCTTTCGCTTTGCCACCGGCGCCCGCGGGTCCCGTGTCCCCGGGTTTGGTAGTCGGCCGCAACGACCGACCATTCCGGCACCCTGACATTACGGCGCATCAAAGCCTTCATTTCCGTTTGAGTGGAGGAAATGGTATCGAATTTGCATACGAAAAATAATTTTTCCGCTTGCATGTCGGGCGGGAGCATAAGAAATTTTTCATGTAAATTTGTAAATGTAAAGATATGAATAATAAAATTGACCGGTTGCCTGTGAAAGACAAAGTGTTGAAGGAAATCGTCAAAAGCATTGACGATAAGAAAGGTAACGATACGGTGGTCATCGATTTGCGCAAGTTTGACAACGTGATAGCCGATTATTTCGTCATTACCGATGCCACCAGCCATACCCAGGTCAAAGCCATTTCGGATCATATCCGTGAGCAATTGCGCGACCGTTTGCGCAAGAAACCCTGGGGAGTGGAAGGCGAAGAAAATGCCGATTGGATTCTGTTGGACTACGGAGACGTGATCGTCCACGTATTTCGCCGCCCCGTACGCGAATATTACGATCTGGAAGGTTTGTGGGGCGATGCCGACATGTGGCGCCCCGGCGAGAACGAATCCGAAAACGCCGGATAAGCCCCGGTTCTATTTCATGTTAAATCATTAAAGGGACATGCAAAATTCCAAGAACAATAACCGTCAAAATAAATCCGCTCAAAAACCCGAATCCGGGGGTAACGGAAAATTCGGGCTTTATATGTTTTACGCCCTGATGATCTTCGGGCTGTCCATGCTGTTTTTCAGCAAGGGCTCGGGATCGCACAGGGAAATTACCATCGACCGCTTTTTCGACCTCCTCCACAAGGGCAAGGTCAAAGAAGTGGTGATCCGCAACAAACGGGTGGCCGAAGTGTACCTTACCGACGAAGCCCGCAAGGAAGCGCCTTTTAAAGATTTGCCGGGCGGTTCCGGTTTGTTTGCCACCGCCCAACCCCAGTACGTGTTCGAAATCGGCGATTTGCAATTGTTCGAACAAAAGTTGGAAGAAGCCAAAAAGCAAGGGATTGATTTCACCTACAAATTCAAAACCGAATCGGACGTATTCATGAATTTGATGATCAATCTCTTGCCGTGGGTAATCCTCATCGGGTTATGGTTCTTTTTGATGAAACGCATGTCGGCGGGAGCCGGCGGCGGAGGGGGAATGCGCATTTTTAACATCGGCAAATCCAAAGCCGAGCTGTACGACAAGGACCGCAAACCCGACGTGAGCTTCAAAGACGTGGCGGGGTTGGAAGAGGCCAAACAGGAAGTGAAAGAAATCGTGGATTTTCTCAAAAATCCCGAAAAATACACCCGCTTGGGCGGCAAAATTCCCAAAGGCGTCCTTTTGGTAGGTCCGCCGGGAACGGGAAAAACCCTTTTGGCCAAAGCGGTGGCCGGCGAGGCCAACGTGCCTTTCTTCTCCATGTCGGGATCGGATTTTGTGGAAATGTTCGTGGGCGTAGGGGCCTCAAGGGTGCGCGACCTCTTTAAACGGGCCAAAGAAAAGGCGCCTTCCATCATCTTTATCGACGAAATCGATGCCATCGGCCGGGCGCGGAGCAAGCAAAATTTCACCGGAGCCAACGACGAACGCGAAAATACGCTCAACCAGCTCCTCACCGAAATGGACGGATTCGGAAGCAACGACAACGTGATCGTGATCGGCGCCACCAACCGCGTGGACGTGCTGGACAAAGCTCTGTTACGTGCCGGCCGGTTCGACCGCCAAATTTTCGTGGACTTGCCCGACCTCAACGAGCGCAAAGCCATTTTTAAAGTTCACATGAAGCCCCTCAAACTGGCCGACGACGTGGACGTGGATTTCCTGGCCCGCCAAACGCCGGGATTCTCGGGTGCCGACATTGCCAACGTGTGTAACGAAGCCGCCCTGATTGCCGCCCGCAAAGACAAAGACAAGGTGGACAAACAGGACTTCATGGATGCCATCGACCGCATCATCGGCGGACTGGAAAAGAAAAACAAAGTGATCAAACCCAGAGAGAAAAAACGGGTGGCCCATCACGAGGCGGGACACGCTTTGGCCAGCTGGTTCCTCGAACATGCATCTCCCCTGGTCAAGGTTACCATCGTACCGCGAGGACAATCGCTGGGTGCGGCATGGTACTTGCCCGAAGAACGGGTATTGGTGGAACCCGAACAAATGTTGGACGAAATGGCGGCCCTCCTGGCGGGACGGGCGGCCGAAGAAATCATATTCGGCAACGTGTCCACCGGCGCCCTCAACGACTTGGAACGGGTGACCAAACAGGCACGGGCCATGGTGACGGTGTACGGCCTCAACGATAAAATCGGGCATATCACCTTCTACGATTCCACCGGCCAGGAATGGCAATTCAGCAAACCATACAGCGAAAAAACGGCCGAACTCATCGACGAAGAAATCAAAAAACTGGTGGACCTCCAATACGACCGGGTCAAAAAGCTGTTGCTCGAACATAAGGACGAACTGATCAAACTGGCCCAACGGCTGTTGGAGAAAGAGGTGCTTTTCAAAGAAGATTTGGAAGAAATTTTGGGACCCCGCCCGTTCGGCTCTTCCGAAGATGAAAGCGGCGGCTCCGCATCCGAAGGAGAAAGCAAAACCGAAGACAAAGGCGGAGAAGTCGATGAAAACCGGGAGACACAGAAAGATGAATCGGGGAGTGAAGCGAATGAAAAGGAAAATAAAGAAAAACCTTCTCCTTCCGCCGAAGGAGATAAATCGTAAATATGTCTTTTTGGGATAAAATATTCGGCCATTCCGACCGGGAACATTCGGGAGACGAACCCCGGGAACCCGTTCCCGCCACTCCGGAAGAAAGGTTTGTCAAAAAGTTTACGGACAACAAAGGCAAATTCCTTCTGGCAAGATCGGAAGAGGACATCCGCCGCCACTTGGCCGACATCCTCCGCCACGAAGGCGCCGCCGGCTATTGGGCTCCGGCCGATGACGTGCGGTCCGCCCTTCTCAAGGACCTTCCCCGGTCCGGAGATCCCCAACCTCCGCCCGGCCACATTTTTACGGGCTTCGCCCGTTATCTGATCGAGAAAGACGGCGGTATCCTTTTCACTTCTTACGAAACGGGAGAATTCCGCCTTATCGATTTGCCCGATACCATGGTATTTATCGCCACCCCCGACCGTCTGATTCCGGATAAGGAAACCGCCATGGAAAACATCAACCGCAACATGCGCAACGCCTACCCCTCCCACATCCATTCCATCCACCGGTTTTCGGACGAAAAAAACGAGTTTTCCAAAAACGTATATTTGATTTTGTACGTATGAAAGAATTGCTCACGCGCTCTCTCAGCGGATTGGTATATGTCGGCCTGATCGTGGCCGCCCTGACGGCATCCCAAAATTGGCTGTGGGGTACCTTGCTGTTTTCGGTTTTCCTGTTCGTCACCGCATGGGAACTGGCCGGCCTTCTCGGCATCGACCGGAAATTTTTCTTGGCCTATCTCGGCATCTATTGGCTGGCATCCACCGCCTTACTGGTTTATTTGGTTTTTGCCGGCACCTACGGATTGATGCTCTACTCGTCCGTCCTTAAATTTACCGCCGTATTTTGGCTGGCATACATAGGCCTTACCCTCTGGCTGGTTTTCCGCCGCGACCTCAAAACCCTGTGGGGCATGATCTATTTGGCCCTCCCCTACACCGTGACCCTCTTGCTGTTGATGTGGGAACCGCGGCTGGTGCTTTTTCTTTTCATCATCCTTTGGCTCAACGATACCTTCGCCTATCTGTCGGGACGCTTTGCCGGGCGGCATAAATTGGCGCCTTCCGTTTCTCCCAAAAAAACGTGGGAAGGCCTCATCGGCGGTATTCTGGCGGTATTATTGGTCGTGTACATGGCCGTCAAAACGGGTTGGATTCATCGGGTGTTCGATTTTATTCCCTCCCGCCCCGACATCACCTTCTGGATATTGCTGGTGCTTACGGCCTTGGCCGGGGTGGCGGGCGATCTGTTGGAATCCGCCCTCAAACGGCGCGCGGGAGTCAAAGATGCGGGAAACATCATTCCGGGCCACGGCGGATTGCTCGATCGACTCGACAGTTATCTGGTTGCGGTTGTGATTTTTTTCCTGTATATTACGTGGATGTATAGACAATTTTGATGAAGATTTCGAAATTACATAAAGAAGGGTACCGCATCATCCTTTGGTCGTTTCTCATGGTGTTGGGGATCAACCTGGCCGTGGACGCACTGATTCCCTACAAATGGATCCAATGGACGGTGCTTTTCGTGAGCGTGCTGTTGTTTTTGATGATCGTTTATTTTTTCCGTTTTCCCGAGCGCCGGGCCGAAGGGTTGCCCAACGAAGTGGTGGCTCCCGTGGACGGCGTGGTGGTTGTGGTGGAAGAAGTGTTCGAACCCGAATTTTTCAAAGATAAACGGTTACAAATTTCCATTTTTATGTCGCCATTCAACGTGCACTCCATCCGCTATCCGGTGGACGGAAAGGTGATTTACAGCCGCTATTACAAAGGCAAACATTTGGTAGCTTATCATCCCAAAAGCTCCGAGCTGAACGAGCGCACCACGGTGGTGATCGACAATCCTTTGATCGGGCCGGTCATGTACCGCCAAGTGGCGGGCATCATAGCGCGGCGGATCGTGAATTACGCCAAAGTGGGCATGGAAGTGAAAAAAGGCGAAGATGCGGGATTTATCAAATTCGGCTCGCGAGTGGACGTATTCCTCCCCCCCGATACGGAGGTGTACGTGGTAATCGGCGACAAAACGCGGGGAGGCGAAACCGTATTGGGCAAGGTGCCCGTGAAAAAACCGTCCGCTTCGGTACCCGAGAAAGAAACCGCCGAAACATCCGAATCTTAAAATTCCTCATATATGCGCTGGAAAGGACGAGCCCAAAGCCGAAACGTGGAAGACCGGCGCCGCGGAGGCGCCAAAGTCGTAGGCGGAGGATTGGGCGTGGGTGCCATCCTCTTTTTTATTGCCTACACTCTCCTTACGGGCGAACCGCCCACCGACATGATGCGGCAAATACCGGGAGCCGCGTCCCAATCCACCACCGTCACCACGACGGAAAACGACGAATTGGCCGAATTCACCAAAGTGGTGCTCAAAGATACCGAAGACGTGTGGCATCAAATATTCGAAGAAGAATTGGGCGCCCGCTACCGCGAACCCGTCCTGGTATTGTATTCGGGAAGTACGATGGCGGGATGCGGATTCGCCTCGGCGGCCATGGGACCCTTTTATTGCCCGGCGGACGAAAAAATTTACATCGACCTGGATTTCTTCCGCGATCTTCGCCGCAAATTCGGCGTGTCGGGAGATTTCGCCATGGCCTACATTATCGCCCACGAAGTGGGACACCACGTGCAAAAACTCCTGGGCATCACGGATGCGGTCCAAAAACGACGGCCTTACCTGAGCAAAAAAGATTACAACAAGCTGTCGGTCCGCATGGAGCTCCAAGCCGATTACCTGGCCGGCGTATGGGCCCGGCGGGTGGAAAAAATGAAACACGTATTGGACGAAAACGATATCGAAGAAGCCGTACGGGCGGCCGCCGCCGTGGGCGACGATTATTTGCAAAAGAAATATACCGGTCGTGTGGTACCCGACGCCTTTACGCACGGCACTTCCGAACAACGGGTGCGCTGGTTTCTCAAAGGTTTTAAAAACGGCACCTTGCGCGGAGGCGATACCTTCTCGGCCGATCAACTTTAAAAAGAAAAACTCGCAGGGACTTCGCCTCGAAAAATTCCCGGCGCCGCGGGCTGACAACTTGTCACCGGACTTTCGAATGGCAATAATTTTGAATATTTTTGGTCAAAATCCGTGTACCGATGAAAAAAGACAAAAAACAACCGGAAAAAGAACAACAACAAATGGAGCATCAGGAAGAAAAACAAGATAAACCCCAACATACCGCAGAGGAATTGATGGAACAAAAACAACAACTGGAAGAAGAATTGCAAGCGGAAAAAGACCGGTACATTCGTTTGTACGCCGAATTCGATAATTACAAAAAGCGCACCCAGCGCGAAAAAATGGATTTGATCGAAACCGCGTCGGAAGATGTGGTCAAAGCGTTGCTTCCCATTTTGGACGATTTCGAACGGGCATTGACCGAACTCAAAAAATCGGGTAACGCCGAAGTGCTCAAGGGAGTGGAATTGATTTACGAAAAATTGCGCAAAACCCTTATGGATAAAGGGTTGGCCGAAATCGAAGTCAAACACGGGGACGAATTCAACCCCGACATCCACGAAGCCGTAGCCCAAATTCCCGGCGACAAAAAACAATCGGGAAAAATCCACGAAGTGATCGAAAAGGGCTACAAAATGGGCAAAAAAATCATTCGTTACCCCAAGGTGATTACCATCCAATAACTTCGCATCCAATATTTTACAAATTGGCGTAATTTTTGCTGTTACGGGCATGAATTACGCCTTTCGTTTTAAAAAAGACTTGATTGCATGGGAAAAGATTATTACGCCATATTGGGCGTGCCGCGCAATGCCACTCAGGAAGAAATCAAAAGGGCCTACCGCAAATTAGCCATCAAATATCATCCCGACCGTAATCCCGGCGATAAGGAAGCCGAGGAGAAATTCAAAGAAGCGGCCGAAGCCTACGAAGTATTGGGCGACCCCGAAAAACGGGCCCGCTACGACCGATTGGGAGATGCCGCCTTTACGGGAGGCGGAGGACCTCATCACTACGAAGACATACAGGACATCTTCCGACACTTCGGCGATATCTTCAACGATATTTTCGGCGAAGGATTCGGCGGATTCGGATCGTGGTCGGGATACGGCACGCGCCGCGCCCCGCGCGTCAAGGGGACGGACTTGCGAGTCAAACTTAAAATCGGATTGGACGACATCGTCCACGGCGGCCAACGAAAAATCAAAGTCAAACGAAAAGTGCGGGCGCCGGAAACGGTGTATCAAACCTGTCCCAAATGCCACGGAAGCGGTAAAGTGACCCGCGTCACCCACACCATTTTCGGACCGGCCGAAATGCGAAGCACTTGTAACATGTGCGGCGGAACCGGATACGTAACCGCCTACGCTCCGCCCGGAGCCGACGAAAACGGCTTGATTTGGACCGAAGAGATCGTCACGGTCAAAATACCCAAAGGGGTTCGCGAGGACGTCCAGCTCAAAGTGGCTCAAAAAGGGCACGACGCCCCTTCACCCAACGGTAAACCCGGCGATTTGTTGGTGACCTTCGAAGAACACATTCCGCCCGACTACGCCATCGACGGACTGGATTTGCACAAACAATTGGACCTTTCGCTTCCCGAAGCCGTATTGGGCACCTCCAAATTGGTGGAAACGCCCCACGGCAAAATCAAACTCAATTTGGAAGGGCCGGTGGAACCGGGCAAAATCCTTCGCATTCGCGGCAAAGGAATTCCCGAGCTCAACACCGAGCGATACGGCGATTTGTTTATCCACGTGAACGTGCATATGCCCAAAAAACTGTCGGAAGAAGACATCCGATATTTCCGCTCCAAATTGGAGGATAAAAATTTCCAACCCAAAAAAGCCAAACAAAAAACATTTTTCCAAAAAATCCACGATTTATTTTCATAACTTACCTATAAAATTGCCGAACTATGCCTAAAATTTTAGTCATTGAAGACGAAGAAGTTATCCAAAGGGTACTCAAAAAAATCCTGGAAGCCGAAAATTACGAAGTGGATGCCGCCTACGACGGGGTGGAAGGCATTAAAAAAATCAAGGAGAACGATTACGACGTGGTGCTTTGCGACATAAAAATGCCCAAAAAAGACGGGCTCGAAGTATTGGAAGAAGCCAAGAAAATCAAACCCGACCTTCCGTTTGTAATGATTTCGGGCCACGGCGATTTGCCCACGGCGGTGGAAAGCATGCGCAAAGGCGCCTACGATTACATCGAAAAACCGCCCGATTTGAACCGCCTGTTGACCAGCTTGCGCAATGCGCAACAAATGAGCACCTTGGTCAAGGAAAATACCCGGCTGAAAAAGAAAATCAGCAAAAAATATCAAATGATCGGCGAGTCGGAAGCGCTCAAAAAAGTCAAAGACATTATCGAGAAAGTGGCGCCCACCGATTCGCGCGTCCTCATCATGGGCGACAACGGAACGGGTAAAGAACTGGTAGCCCGATGGATACACGAAAAGAGCAAACGGGCCAAAAAGCCGTTTGTGGAAGTTAACTGCGCGGCCATTCCCTCCGAATTGATCGAGAGCGAGTTGTTCGGGCACGTGAAAGGGTCGTTTACGGGGGCTTATAAAGACAAAAAAGGAAAATTCGAACTGGCCGACGGAGGCACCCTCTTTTTGGACGAAATCGGCGACATGAGCCTTTCGGCCCAATCCAAAGTATTGCGGGCATTGCAAGAAAATAAAATCAGCCGGGTGGGAAGCGACAAAGACATCAAAGTGGACGTGCGCATTATTGCGGCCACCAACAAGGATTTGAAAGAGGAAATCAAAAAAGGTAACTTCCGCGAAGACCTCTACCACCGCCTGGCGGTCATCGTGATCAAAGTGCCGTCCCTTGACGAGCGCAAGGAAGACATCCCCCTGTTGGTGAAGCATTTCGCCAAACAAATCGCCGAAGAGCAAAACATGAAGCCCAAAAAATTCACCGACGCCGCCATCAAAAAATTGCAATCTTATTCTTGGTCGGGAAACATCCGGGAATTGCGCAACGTGGTGGAACGGCTCATGATTTTGGGCGGTGACGAAATCACCGAAGAAGACGTGATCAACTTCTCGGCCAAAAATTAAGACTATGCACGGTCGCGCCGCCCTTATTTTCCGGCTTTTAGTGCTTCTGACCCTCACGGGCGGAATGGCGCAAACAGGCGGCACGGCGGTGTACCGGTTTCTCAGCCTCAGCCCCTCGCCCATCCAAACGGCATTGGGCGGCAAACAATTTACGGATATTCCTTACGACATTCTCCAAAACTTCTCCAACCCCGCCCTGGTGGACGCCTCCCAATCCGGGAGGATCGGACTCAATTATACCGCTTATATCACCGACATCAATTACGGCCAGCTGGGGTATGTATGGAAAATTCCCGGCGCGGGAGCCGTGTTTACGGGCGTGACATATTTAAATTACGGCAAATTCACCGCCGCCAACGAAAGCGGCGACATCACGGGCACGTTTACCGCCTCGGAAACGGCTTTTCAAATCGGCTACGGCCGTAGGCTAAAGGCGCATTGGTATGCGGGAGTGACCCTCAAATGGATTTATTCGCAACTGGAACGCTTTCGTTCTCACGGGGTAGCCGCCGATTTGGCCTTGCGGTATGCGGGCGAATTTACCGACGCCGTCCTTTTGGTGCGCAATGCGGGATTTCAACTCACCACCTACAACGGCACGCGCGAACCATTGCCCTTCGAAATCGCCCTCAGTTATGCCCGATTATTGGAACATGCCCCCTTGCGTCTTTACGTTACATGGGAAAATTTGCAAAAACCGCTGATCGCCTTCCCCAATCCCGCGCGGGCCCAAATCGACCCCGACGGAAACGTTCGGGAAGAAAACATCCGCTTTTACCACCACATCTTCCGCCACCTCATTACGGGAGTGGAATTTTTTCCCCGCAAACGGTTCCGCCTTCGTACGGGATTCAACTTCCGACGGGCCGCCGAATTGGGCCTTAAAGACGTGAATTTCTCCTCTGGCCTGGCTTTCGGATTCGGTTTGAGGCTCAACAAATTTTCAGTGGATTACGGCTACGGCCAATACCATTTTGCGGGCAACGCCCACCATTTGGGCATCCATATTTTCTTAAACCCGGCCGACCATGAAAAAGATTAATATCGCCATAGACGGACATTCATCCACCGGAAAGGGCACTTTGGCCAAAGCCTTGGCCCGCGAATTGGGCTACGTGTATATCGACACGGGCGCCATGTACCGGGCCGTAACCCTTTACGCCTTGCGCCGGGGATGGATCACGGACAGCGGAGTGGACCGGGACGCCCTACTCCGTCATTTGGACGACATCCGCATCGAATTTCGCCACAATCCCGCTACGGGCCGCTCGGAAACAATCCTCAATGGCGAAAACGTGGAAGAAGCCATCCGCGACATGCGCGTATCGGCCCACGTAAGCCGTATTGCCGCCATTCCCGAGGTGAGGCGCAAGCTGGTATCGCTTCAGCAAGCCATTGCCGCCCGCAAAGGGGTGGTAATGGACGGCCGCGATATTGGCACGGTGGTCATGCCCGACGCGGAATTGAAAATCTTTATGACCGCCCGGCCCGACATTCGCGCCCGACGCCGCTACAACGAACTGATTGCCAAAGGACGCCCGGCCGATTACGAGGAGGTATATCGAAACCTGGTGGAACGCGACCGGCTGGATTCCACCCGCGAAGCCTCTCCCCTGGTCCAAGCCCCCGACGCCCGACTTTTGGACAATTCGGACCTGACGCCCGAACAACAATTGGAGGTGGCCCTTAAGTGGGTCAAAGAACTTACCCCTTAATGCGGGGCAATACTTTTTCTCTGACCAAATAGCCCGTGAAGAATCCCAAAACAATCCCTTCGATCGTACCCGCCAACACGTCGCTCGGGTAATGCACGCCGACGTAAATACGGCTGTAGGCCAAAAGGGCGGCCCACCCGAACCAAATAGCCACCGCCCACCGGGGTCGGCGCAACACAGCGGCCAAATAGGAAGCCAAAAGAAAAGAATTGGCGGCATGGCCCGAAAAAAAGGAATATTGGGCGGGACATTTTAAGATGCGAAGGGTTTGTTGCAAAGCCTCCACTTGGCACGGCCGCGGACGGGCGGTCACATGCTTTAGCCAATTGATAAATTGATCGTTGAAGGTGAGAAGAATCACAAATATCGTGAGAGCCGTCAATCCGCGCCGCCATCCCAGGCGCCAAATCACATAGGCCCCGGTGAGGAGGTAAAACCACCACCAAAAATGCTGGTCGGTGACGGTCATCCAAAAGGCGTCCCACCGCTCGGAGCCCAAGCGGTTGAGATAAATCAAAAGCCTTTCGTCGAGCCCGCCCATTATTGGCGTTTAACCGGCCCTTTGAAGGACTTCAGCTTATCGCCCAAGTCGTCGAGGGAATCGTCCACGCGGGTGAGTTTACCCAACTCCTCGAATTCTTTTTTGATACCCTCTCCCAATTTCTTACCCTCTTGCCAAGCTTCGTCGCTTTCTTTCATGATTTCGTTCTTCACGTTATGGGTGGCGTCGCGCAACATACGGATGCCCCGCCCCAAATTACGGGCGATTTCGGGGATTTTTTCCGGTCCGAAAATCAAAAGAATGACCAGAAAAACCACGATCAATTCGGGTGTACCTATAAAGAGAAGCATCGGGCGAGGGCTTTCATGCAAAGGTACGTATTCGGCTTCGAAAACCCAAGGGGCTCAGAAAATCAGCTTGATTCCCGCCATAAAATGCCGTTCCGCCTGGGGATAATAGTACGGCGTATCGCCCCACATATAGCCGTTGGCCGCATATTTGGCATCGAAAAGATTGTACACGTGCAATGCCACGGACCCGCGTACCGGCCGGTCGGGGCGGCCGAAAGCATATCGGATTCCTCCGTCCACCCGCGTATATGCCGGCAAAAGCGACTCGGGAATATTGCGGTTGTCCATATACTGGTCGCCCACATGCTTGGCCGAAACGAATGCCGCCCATCCCTTGCGGGGTTTCCATGTAAATTTGGCGCCGGCCACAATACCGGGCGAATAGGCAATCACCGTATTGCCGTAATGCCGTAACGTATCCCCGTCGAAGGCCGTATAATCGATGTTGCGGTTGCGGCTGAGGGTAAAGAACAGGCGCCCTTCCCATTGGGGTGCCGTCCGTACCACCTGTTGTTCCCATCCGGCCCGGTAGGAACGCCCCACGTTTTCGCGCACGGGATTGCCCACCTCGTCCAAGCGACCCGAATAGACCAGCTGGTCGAGGTAATACATATAATATAAATTGGTTTTGGCAAGCCATTGACCGGAGCGCCATTCCCATCCGGCTTCCAGGTCGTAGAGAGTTTCGGGGCGGGGTTTCACGGGATTTTCCACGTAATCGGTGCGGTTGGGCTCCCTGTGGGTGCGCGCCGCATACACGTAAGCTTGCCAATGAGTGTCGTTCTTATAAAACACCCCGATTTTGGGATTGACGAAGAAGAGCTTGTCGGTCAAATCGATTTTTTCGTCGGGATCGAAGGTGCGCTCGGGATTATGCACGATGCGGTAGTCGATGGCGCGAATTTGAATATCCGTAAAGAGGCGCCACCGCTCGTCGGCCCGGTAAGTATGGCGCACAAAGAAATTGAATTCGTCTTTGATTCCGCGGTTTTCGTAGTAGCGATGTCGGATTTCCGTATTGTCGGCAAAGCGGGCCCAAATCACTTCGCCGTAATGCAATCCGTCGTATCGATTGACTCCCAATCCGGCGGTCCAATCCATGCCCCCGCTTCGGATAAAGAGGTTAAACACCCCTCCGCCGAAATGATTGTCCAGCCACTTGCGGCGAATCAAATCGGTATGATCCACCACCGCGGTTCCCAACCGAACGGGTTGCATGCCGTATTTGTCGAAGGGTTGATCCTGTTTGTATTGCTCGTAATAGCCGTAGCCCCGTACGTAAAAGGCCGCCAGCTTGGCCCGGACGCCCGCTCCCAGTCGGCGGCTCAAGTGAAGCTGGTAATGCTTTTGGGTATAATCGTCCACTTCATTGTCATAGAAGCGTACGATGCGGCCCAAGGAATCGTAGATGGCGCCCGCATAATTGAAAGTGGGATCGGTTTCGAAAGTTTCCTTGTCCACTCCGTACCATGCCTGGTAGGTGCGTTCGTGGCCGGCAAAATGGATCAGGTGAAGTTGTGTGCGTGACCATTTGCGTGAAGCCGCGGCATAATAGGATTTCATGTCCGCGAATGCGCGGTCGATATATCCGTCCGAATAAATTTTGGACCCCCGCAACAGGAATGCCCATCCCGAGGGGGTGCGCCCCGTGTTGGCCTTAAAACTCAGTCTCGAGGTATTGAACGAGCCGGCGGCCGCTTCCATTCCGGCCCATGCCGTATCGGCCGGAAGGAGGGTTTGCAAATGAATGTTGGCTCCGAATGCGCCGGTTCCGTAGGTGGAAGTGCCCACTCCCCGCTGGAGCTCGATGCTTGCCACGGTGGAGGCGAAATCGGGAATGTCCACCCAATATACGGCTTGGCTTTCCGGGTCGTTGAGAGGAATACCGTTAAGAGTTACGTTGATTTGACGGGGCCCGATTCCGCGAATGCGCAAGCCGGTATATCCCACCCCGTGTCCGGGATCCGAAAAGCTGACCACCGAAGGCAATTCGTCCAGCAAAAAGGGGATGTCTTTGGCCGTATATTTTTCTTCCAAGGCCCGGCGACCCAGGGTGTCATGCGTAACGGGTGTTTCCTCTCCCGCTCGCGTGGCGGTTATCACCACTTCGCGGAGCGATTCCTGTCGCTCGGGACGTAAAACCAATGTCACGGAGCCTCGCAATCGGATCCGCGCGCGGGCATAAAATCCGTCTTTGCGGGCTTCCACGGTGTAAACGCCTTCGGGCAACCGAAACTCGGCCGTACCGTCCGGGCCGGTGATTTTTTCGAGGCCCGCTTCGCGAACGCTCACCCGGAATCCTTCGGGCGATGTTTCAGCCGTTTCAATGCGAACTTTAAGCACATAGGTTTGAGCCCCGGCTCCCCATGCGAGCCAGGCCGTAAGAATGGCGGTTAAAAGATGTTTCATAAACCCCGTTTTGCGAAGGGTGTGTGAGACGTACTTTTCCCTTGGCGGCATTACCCGCCCAGGTTCAAAGGGTATGATCTCAGCCCGTGGTATTAGGGCACCCCCTTCAGGTTAGCGCGACAAAGATAGGTAATTTCAGATTTTCTCGAAATACAATTTACCCTCGTAGCCTTCGAATTCTTCCTCTACATAAAAATGGTCGGGATCTTGGAAGTGAAGTTCTTTTTCCATGTCTTCGGGCGGTTGCGACGTGTTGTATTCTTCGATGTAGAAATAAAATTTGTCGTCGTGATATTCCCAACGGCCGCGATAATGCAAATGCAACACGCAATCCCCGTTATTGTAAATGGTGTAATACTTGC
Source organism: Chlorobiota bacterium (assembly GCA_013153605.1). GTDB lineage: Bacteria > Bacteroidota > Bacteroidia > Flavobacteriales > Flavobacteriaceae > JAADED01. Next base: position 27,137 of record JAADED010000082.1, read on the forward strand.
TTTCGGCCCGCCCGTTGCTGTCGAACAACATATAGGACTGGCGGTGGCAATCGGTAAGGTCGTATTCGATTCCGTAAATGGTGACCCGTTCCAATCGCCATTCGCCCACGATATATTCGGGCCGGCTTTGGATTTCCACGTCATGCTTTTTACATCCGCCCAAAGCCGTCCACACCAGGGCCACGATCAATATGTATGTCTTTTTCACCGGCGTTTCTTTTAAAAATTATCAAGCACAAAAACCGTACCAATCTCTCGAAAAACGGATTTGTCGCGAAATTGCTATTTTTGGAGCAAATTTCAAAATAATGTTTGGAGATTTATTTAACATCAAAGAAAAAATCGAAAAAGCCAAGCAAGAAGTGCTCGACACGCGCCGGCGCTTGGATTCGGTATATGTGGAGAAAATTTCGCCTTGCGGAGCCGTGCGGGTCAAGGTGACGGCCAACAAACAGGTGGAAGAGATTCAACTTTCGGACAATATCCCCGAAGATCGCGAAGCGCTTTCGCAAATATTAAAGGAGACTTTAAACCGGGCTTTGGAGGAAGCCGGCCGCATCCAGGAAAAGGAACTGAAGGATGCCTTTATGAAACACATGCCTTCGTTGCCGGGATTGGACGGATTGCTTTGATTTGATTTTAACGATTGTTTTTGGTTAACTTTACACCCCTTTAACCGGGCACCATGTACGAATATATCGAAGGCCGGTTGGCGGAACTTACGCCCGTGCACGCCGTGGTTGATCCGGGCGGAATCGGCTATTTGCTCCGTATTTCCATGCACACCTACGAACAATTGCAAGGCAAGGAAAGGGTACGGCTATATACGGAACTCATCGTGCGGGAAGACGGCTTTTTTCTCTTCGGATTTGCCGACAAAGAGGAGCGTGAACTTTTTCGCCTGTTGATTTCGGTAAGCGGCGTGGGCAGTGCATCGGCCATGCTCATTCTCTCGGCCATGGATCCGGCGCGGGTGCGAGAAGCCATCATCGGCGAAGACGTCCAGTTGCTCAAATCGGTGAAAGGAATCGGACCCAAAACCGCCAAACGTCTTATTGTGGAACTCAAAGACAAACTCCTGAAAGCCGGACCCGCCGAAACCGTAACTCCCGTGTCGGGTGCGTCTCCCGCCTCCGGTGATGCCATCGCCGCCCTCGAAGCCTTGGGTTATCCTCCCAAAACGGCCGTGCCCCTGGTCCGAAAAATCATCGCCGAAAATCCCGATTTAACGGTGGAACAAATAATAAAGCAAGCCCTGAATCGTTTGATAAAGGACAAATGCAAAACATGTTAACCGGAGGCATGAAAAAAGCGGGGCTCCTATTGATTTTTCTGTGGGCCGCCTACGCCTACGCCCAACAAGACACTACGACCGTCGCCCAAGATACGGCCGTGACTCCGCTAAAAACCCGTTTTCCGGACGCCCCCTCGGTCAAATTGATTTACGAATACGACCCCGAAAAAAACCTGTACATCAAAAAATATAAAGTCGGGGATTACGACGTGGGTTATCCCGCCGTGCTCACTCCCCGCGAATATTTCGCCCTTCTTCAACGGGAACAAATCAACAAAAATTTTAAAGAAACCAACGACGCCATCGCGGGCAAGGACCAGGAAAAACAAAAAGACCTGTTGCCCCAATTTTATGTGAACAGCAAGTTTTTCGAAAGCCTGTTCGGGGGCAACAATATCGTGATCGAACCCAGGGGAACGTTCGAATTGGACTTGGGCGTACGTTACACGCGACGCGACAATCCCGCCATTCCGGTGCGCAACCGCACCAACTTCACCCCCGACCTCAACCAACGCATCAGCATGGGTTTGACCGGCCGCATCGGCAAGCGGTTGAACCTCAACCTCAACTACGACACCCAGTCCATGTTTCAATTCAACAACCAGGTCAAATTGGATTTCAACCTGGACGAAGATGCCATCCTTCAAAAAATCGAGGTGGGCAACGTGAATATGCAAACGGCCAACAGCCTCCTCACGGGGCCTCAAAACCTTATGGGCCTTAAAACGGTGATGAAATTCGGCAATACGGAAATCACCCTGGTGGGTGCCGAACAAAAATCCTCCATGCAAATCATCAACGCTCGGGGCGGCGAAGTGCTGGAAGATTTCGAAAAAGACATTCTCGGCTACGACGATAACCGCCACTTTTTCCTGGCCCAATATTTCCGCGACCGCTACGACCAAGCCCTCGAACGTTATCCTTACATCAACTCCCAAGTGCGTATTACGCGGGTGGAGGTATGGATTACCAACCGCAATTCCAATCCCGATAACGTGCGCAACATTGTGGCCATTCAGGATTTGGGCGAAAGTTACCGCATCGGCCTGGACAATCCGCCGCCCGGATATATTGTGCGTCCCGGCGCATTGCCCGACAATAACGTAAACCTGATGAATCCCGAAGCCATTGGGACCCCCGGTTCGCTCTTAAATCCCAATATTCGGCAAATCGCCACCGTGGATGCGGGATTCAGCGGCATTACGCCCGTCAACGGCAAGGATTACGTGGCTTTGGAAAATGCGGTCAAGCTCGACAGCACCCAATATACCCTATATCCCAAACTCGGTTACATCAGCCTCCGGCGCAAACTCAACCCCGACGAGGTATTGGCGGTGGCTTTCGAATACAGCGTGGGCGGAAAAGTGTATAAAGTGGGCGAATTCACCGACGACGGCATCGTGTATCCCCAAACGCTGGTGGTCAAACTTCTCAAAAGCAACATTGTCGACACCCGCGAGCCGGCGTGGGACTTAATGATGAAAAACATTTACGCCCTCAATGCCTACGGCATTTCGCAAGAAGATTTCATGATGCACATCCTCTATGCCGACCCCACGCCGTTGAACTACATCAACCCCGTAGGCTCCACCCCTTTACCGCCGGCGGTGAAGGATAAAATTCTGTTGCATGTCTTTCACATGGACGAGCTCAACACCTCCTTGGATCCGCAACCGGGCGGGGACGGCTTTTTCGATTTTATTCCCGGCATCACGGTGGACCCCCAAAACGCCCTGATCAAATTCACCACGGTGGAACCTTTCGGTCGCTACCTGTTCGAAAAATTGAGGTTGGACCCCGGCGAATCCTACGACGATCCCCATACCTGGAATGCCAACCAGGCCAAATATGTATTTAAGGAATTGTACACCCTCTCCCCTTCGCAAGCCCGGCAATTTCCCGAAAAAAACAAATTCCTCCTCAAAGGAAAATATAAATCCTCCATGGGCGGAGGCATCAATATCGGAGGTTTTAATATCCCCCGCGGGTCGGTACACGTAACCGCCGGCGGACGCGAACTGGTGGAAGGAGTGGATTATGTGGTCAACTATCAGGCCGGACGGGTGGAAATCATCAACCCCGCGCTCAAAGCTTCCAACGTGCCCATCCAAGTGCGGGTGGAACAAAGCGACCTGTTTCAGCAAAGCACCAAAATCTTTACGGGAATCGACATTCAACACCGGTTTAACGAAAATTTCACCGTCGGCGCCACTTATTTGAAGCTCAAAGAAAAACCCATTACTTGGAAAGCCGATTACGGCTACGAGCCGCTCAACAACGCCCTCATGGGCATGAACGGTAATTTCAGCACCTCTTTGAATTTCCTCACCAAATGGGTGAACTATCTTCCTTACGTCAAAACGGATGCCGAAAGCCGGTTGACATTGCGTTCGGAAATGGCTTATCTCAAACCCGGCCTGGCCGAGGTTTCGGATATTGCGGGCGAGAGTGCCAGCTTGATCGAAGATTTCGAAAGCGCTCAATCGCAAGTGGACCTTACCCTTCCCTACCCCTGGAAATTGTCGCCCACGCCCGCCCGTTTTCCCGAAAGCCGGCTGATCGACAATTGGGAATACGGCAAAAACAGGGCGAAACTGGCCTGGTATTTTATCGACCCCGTTTTTTATTCGAACAATCCTCCGCCGGGCATCGACAATCAGGAAATTTCCAAAGACGAAAACCGTCCGGTGCGCATCGACGAGCTGTTCGACCGCGATATCCAGGCGGGCACCTATAATTTGACCAACACTCTGAACCTCGCCTATTTCCCCGACGAACGGGGGCCTTACAACTACGACACCCGCGTCGATCCCGCCACGGGCAAGCTCCTTCATCCCGAACAACGATGGGCGGGAATTTTCCGGCCCATGACCATTACGGATTTCGAACAGGCCAACGTCCAATACATCACCTTTTGGGTGATGGATCCCTTCTACAACAACCCCGTTCCCCAAACGGGCGGAAAGTTATACATCAATTTGGGTTACATTAAAGAAGATATCCTCTATGACGGCCGCAAGCAATACGAAAACGGCCTTCCCGGCGACGGCGGAACGGCCAATACCGTGTTTACCGCATGGGGAAAAGTGCCCGTCAACCAGAGCCTCACATACGCTTTTAGCGACGACCCGGCCGAACGGGCCAATCAGGATGTGGGTCTGGACGGCCTCCGCAACGACGAAGAACAAACCCATTTCGCCTCGTTCCTCAACGCCTTGCCGCCCGCGGTGCGTACGACCCTCACCGGCGACCCTTCGGGCGACGATTTCGTCCATTACCTCGACGCCCAGGGCGGGATCGTGGAACGCTACAAAAATTTCAATAACACCCAGGGCAATACACCCGTATCCACAAACAATGCCAATGCGGGCGAAACCTACCCCGACACCGAAGACATCGACCGGGATCAAACCATGAACACCATCGACGCTTATTTCGAATACGAAATTCCCATACGTCCCGGTCTCACCCTTTCGGATCCTTACGTGAAAGACATCAAGGAAACCACCTACACCGACGCCACCCGCCGACAGAGAACGGCCCGCTGGATTCAATTCAAAGTGCCGATCACGGAATTTACGTCCCGATACGGCAACATCAACGATTTCCGCTCCATCAAATTCATGCGCCTGTATTTGACGGGCTTCGACCGGCCGGTGGTTTTGCGCTTCGCCACCTTGGATCTGGTGCGTAGCGATTGGCGCGTCTATCAACAAACGTTGGATCCCAACGATCCCAACCCTTCGGACGATCCCACCACGGTGGAAGTTACCTCGGTGAGCAGTGAGGAAAATCAAACCCGTACGGGAGTGCAATACGTGAGCCCGCCCGGCATCGTGCGAGAAGAAATTTACCAAAACAATCAGCTCATCCGGCAAAACGAACAGGCCCTGTCGATTCGCGTATGCGATTTGGAACCCAAAGACGCCCGAGGTGCTTTCAAATATGTGGCGGTGGACATGCGCCAATTCAAAAATCTGAAAATGTTCATCCATGCCGAAAGCATTCCGGGCCAACCTCCATTGGCCGACGGCGACATGGAAGCCTTCCTCCGTTTCGGCACGGATTTGTCGCAAAACTTTTATGAAATTCGCTTACCGCTCAAAATCACCTCGCCCGGCACCTCCGACCCCGAAGAGGTATGGCCGGTGGAAAACCGCATGGAACTCAGGCTGGAGCTCCTCCAAAAACTCAAACTCGACCTGATTCGCAACCGAAGGGCCAATCCGGCGGACCTGATTTTGGTGGACGAAGCCCAACTGGATCCCGCCGCGGCGGGACGGCCCAACCGCCTCACCATAGGAATTAAGGGAAACCCCGATTTTTCGGACGTGCGCGTGATCATGGTGGGCGTACGCAACCGGACTTCTTCCCTCATTTGCGGCGAAGCCTGGTTCAACGAATTGCGCCTTACGGAGATGAAAAACGAAGGGGGCTGGGCCACCCAGGGAAGCGCCGATCTCACCCTTGCCGACCTGGCCACCTTCAACTTTGCCGGCGGTCTGGCCACCAGCGGATTCGGACCCCTCGAACAAGGACCGCTCGGCCGATCGGTGGAAAACAAATACCATTATACGTTCAATTCGGCCCTGAACGTGGGCAAATTCCTACCGCCGAAGTGGAATCTCACCATTCCGGTCAATTACACGGTTACCAAACAATTCATCCGCCCCGAATACGACCCCGTCCATCGCGACATCCTGTTGGACGACAGGCTGGCCGCGGCCCAAACGCCGCAAGAACGGGACAGCATCCTCAACGTGGCGCGCGACATCCAATCCTACAAAAGCATCGCCCTGGTGGGCGTCAAAAAGAATTACCCCAACCGCACCTCGGGAACCGGCGCCAATCAAGAAGTGAAAAAACATTTTTACGACATCGAAAACTTTACTTTCGATTTTACCTACACCCAAGCGGATCACACCAATTACGAAGTGGAAATGAACCGCATGCAAACGGTGCAAACGGGATTCGTGTATTCCTACAACATCCCTTCCAAACCTTTTCAGCCGTTGAGCAAGGTCAAAGCCAAATGGCTCAACAAAAAATATTTAAGGTTTATCAAGGATTTTAATTTCAACCTGTTGCCCTCGGCCGTGACTTTCCGCACCCATATCGACCGGCGATTCACCAATTTCCGCGTGCGCCAAATCATCGATTACGGATTGGATTTTCCGCCCATGCAAAGCCGGGATTATAAAGTGAACGCCGATTACTCCATCAATTATTCGCCTTTTCGGTCCATGAACATTACTTTGACGGGCAACGCCTTCCGCACGGTAAAAAATTACTTCAATCCCGACGGCACCTTGCGGTACGACGCCACCGTGTGGGACGGATTTTTCCATCCCGGCGATCCCTACATCATGCAACAGGGTTTTAATTTGACTTACAAATTCCCGTTTGACAAATTCCCGCTCATTAATTTCATTTCGGCCAATTACAATTACAACGGCTCTTTCCAATGGCAACGGCGACCCGAAGTGATGGCCGACGTGGACGGATACGACCTGGGCAATACCATTCAGAATGCCAATACCCAACAAATCACGGGAACGGTGGATTTGAAAAAAATCTACGATTTCACGGGCCTGACGTATTGGGAAAACAAATGGTCGGGCAAGAAAGTGCGTCCTCGCAAATCCAAAACACGGAAAAAAAGCCGGACCAAAAAAGGACGTGCGCAAACTTCCAAAGAAACGGAAAAGGCGGAAAAAAGCGAAAAAGAAACCGAAACCAAAGAGAAGGAAAAAGAAAAAGGATTGCCCGGTCTGGCGGCGCGTAACAATGAGAAGGAAAAACGGGGCGGTTCCGCCCAAAAAACGACGGGTCGCAAAGTGTATTTCAACCCCACCAAAGCCCACAAGGCGGTGGCCTCGGTGCTTCACGTCTTCACCTCGGTCAAACGCATCCGCTTCCAATACAAACAAACCAACGGATTGCTCATTCCGGGGTATCTCCCTTCCACGGGGTATTTGGGAACGCTCAATCCCGACATTCCTTTTGTATTGGGTTGGACCGAACCCGAAGTCCGTTATGAACTGGCCCGCAAGGGATGGCTTACCGAATATCCGGGCTTGAACGAAGCCTTTATGCAAAACTTCCAGGAGCAGTGGAATTTCTCCACCAATTTCCAACCCGTTAAAAACCTGAAAATCGACGTGCGGGCCACACGCCAATATGCCAAAAATTATTCGGAAACGTTCCGGGTATCCAATCGCACATACCAACCCTTGGTGCCCACGCTGGAAGGCCATTTTGCCGTCAGTTGGCTTATGCTCAAAACCGCCAACGAACCGTTCGACCCCGACAACAGCCCGGCCATCGAACGTATGCGCCGCAATTCTTATGTGATCGCCTCCCGCCTGGCGGCCGCCCGCGGACTGCCGGTACCTTCCGCCGGGTATCCCGACGGGTACGGATTTTTCCAAACCGACGTGCTGGTGCTCTCCTTTATTTCGGCCTTTACCATGCGCGATCCGGGTAAAATCCCTCTCACGCCTTTTGCCAACGTACCCGTACCCAACTGGAAAATCAAATACACGGGACTGAGCCGGACCGAATTGTTCCGCAAACATTTCAAACGCTTCAGTCTCGAGCATGCCTATCAATCGGATTTGACGGTCAACCGGTTCCGCAACAATTTGGAATTTTTCCAAGACCCCCAAGCCCGCGATATTACAGGGAATTATTACGGCCAACTCAGTTTCGGCGACATTATCATGACCGAACAATTCAACCCTCTGGTGCGGGTCCAAATGGAAATGAAAAACAATCTCCAATTGGACGTGGCTCTCAAAAAGGACCGCCTGGTGGGGCTGAACACCGAAAATTATACGCTCACCCATATTTCGGGCAAAGAAGTGGTGGTGGGTTTGGGTTATCGCATTAAGGACGTGTATCTTCCCCTCCGCCTGGGAGGCAACAGCTACGAATTCCGTTCGGATTTGATCGTAAAAGCCGATTTTTCGTACCGCAAAAACCTCAACGTGATTTACGGCTTCTTGCAAACCAACTCCCAGCCCGTCAGCGGCAAATACATTTACAATTTCCGCTTCTCGGCCGATTACGCTTTTTCCAAAAACCTTTCGGCCATCCTGTTTTACGAGCACAATTATTCGCGCTTTGCGGTGTCCACCTCCTATCCGCTGACCAGCATCCGCGCCGGATTTACTTTCAAATATACCTTCGGCAACTGAGGCGGGTCGCGATCTTTTTCTTATTTTGCCTTCAAACCCCCATGTATGCGCCTAATTGGCCGATTTGATGCGTCCTTGGCCCGGTTTTTTCTATTGACGTTTCTGTCGGGCGCGCTCACAAGTTGCGGCTTGATGCAACCGCTCGGCCGCTACCGGATGACCATGGCGGTTTTGGACAGCAGCCATGCCATGCGTCCCGTAAATGCTTCGGAACCCCATATTCACATCAACCGCGCCCGACCGCACAATATCGTGGGCGGAAGCATACTCGACAACGTGTACCATTCCGATGACGGCGGCCGCACCTGGCACCACCGGCGGCTGGAATCGCCTTTCGGCGTGTACGGCGATCCGGTAATCGTATCCGACCCGGGAGGGAGCATCTACTACTTT
>JAADED010000079.1 GCA_013153605.1 Chlorobiota bacterium
TACTATAATAAAAACGGTAGTAAGCTAATGGCGAAGGGCTAACGGCTAAAAGCTTTTTCTTTGAGATTCCTCACATGCGTTCGGAATGACAATTCATGTTCCGAAGACGTACCGGAACAAAAGGGCGATCCGTGTCATTCCGAGGGAAGCGAAGCGGCGAGGAATCTCGGAAAGGACTTTTACTTTGACGTTTACGTTTACTGAATGCATACGATTGAGATTCCTCACAAGCATTCGGAATGACAAACTACTATAATAAAAACGGTAGCAAGGTAATGGCTAAGTGCTAACGGCTAAAAGCTTTTTCTTTGAGATTCCTCACATTCGTTCGGAATGACAAGTTCTTTCCCTTCGGTCGTCGGAATGATAATTTCCTGTCATACCGAGGGAAGCGAAGCGGCGAGGAATCTCGCAAAAGACTTTAACTTTAACCTTAACTTTAACTCTTATAAGCTGTTAGCTTTTAACTATTAGCTATTGGCGATTTCCGCCTTCGGCGGACTTAAGCTTTATGAATGCCTACATCGCGAAAAGCGATCCTTCGACTGGCTCAGGAATCGCGGTTGGTGACCTTGTCGAACCACTGCCTCATGCTCAGCTCCGTCCGTGAGGGGAGATGCTTCACTCCGCCGCCGAACCCCGGAATATTTCAAAAAACCTTCCCGGTTTTTCTACAATTATTAAATGAAAAAAATAGAAGATGGTTGTTTTTTATTTTTCGAGAAGCAATAGAATCGCGAAAAAGGCAATGAGGCTATACTAATCTTTTTCCAAAAATATAAAAAAGCCAAAAGCCAACGCCCAACGGCTACTACTTTACATCATAAGGCTCAATCGATTATATTTCCGAACCGGCTAAAGATTTCCCGCATTTTTTCGCGTTCTTCGGCCGCCAGGTCGGGGTCCACCAGGATCCGCCCCGTATGTTCGTCCAGGATGATGCGGTCCCGTTCGCGGATTTCCAATTGCATTTGCGGGGGAATCACGAAATAAGAGCCACCCGAAGCATCGCGGTCGAAAGAGACTACGGCCAGCCGGTTTTTGAATTTTTTTCTCAACCGATCGTAGGCGCGCAACAAGCGGGGCGGCAATTGTCCGCGGTATTCTTCGCGCAATTTGGCCAATTCTTCTTCTTCGCGTTTGGTTTCGGAAATGATTTTGTCCAGCTCTTCGCGTTTTTTCTCCAACTCCTTCTGTTTTTCTTCAAGAAGCGCTTCGATTTCCTTGATTTGTTGCTCGAGCTGGGAGATGGTTACCAATGCCTCTTTAATCCGTTTGTCGCTGAGTTTGATTTCTTCTTCGAAATAATCGATTTCTTCCTGCAGCCGCTTGTATTCCCGATCGTTTCGGGCGTTTTGCAACATTTTGGTGAATTTCTCTATTTCGCGCGCGGCCAATTCTTTGGTTTGCTTATAGGCGATGATTTGCTGGTTGAGTTTGGAGATTTCTTCCTTATATTTTTCGATCCGTTTTTGAAGGCCTTCGATTTCGTCTTCGAAAAATTTGACTTCCAACGGCAATTCTCCGCGGAGGTTTTCCAATTTATGAATCCGGCTGTCGATCAATTGGAGGTCGTACAACAGCCGCAGACGCTCTTCAACGGACAGGTTGTTTTGCGAAGTGGTCATGTCAGAAATATTTTACCGGATTGGTAGGTTGTGCGATTGCGACGGCAAAGTTAGGAAATTTTTCCGAGATGATTTCGGCCAATTTGGCGGCCGTAAATTGCTCGCTTTCATAATGTCCGGCATCCACCAGGAGGATTTGTCCTTCGGCTTTGAAAAAATCGTGATATTTGAAATCCCCCGATACGAACGCATCCGCTCCCGCATTTTTGGCCGCATCGATGCCAAAGGCTCCGCTTCCGCCCACCAGGGCCACGATCCGCACCGGTTTACCCCTCAGCTCGGAATGCCGAACCACGGGAACGTGCAATTTTTCTTTGACCAGCCGGAGAAAAGCTTCTTCGTCCATTGCGTCGGGCAACCGGCCGATCACGCCCAAACCGATCTCTTCGTGGATATTGCGGGTGGCAAACACCTCGTAGGCGGGTTCCTCGTAGGGATGGGCTTCGATCATGGCGCGTACGACCTTGTGTTCCAAATGGCGGGGAAAAATCACGCTGACCCTGGTTTCGGGCTCGCGGTGGCGCACTCCTTTTTCGCCCACATAGGGATTGGCGGCGTCGGAGGGTTTGAAAGTGCCGTAACCTTCCAGGTTGTAACTGCACTCCTCGTATTCGCCGATATGCCCCGCTCCCGCCCGGAAAAGGGCCGTCCTGACCTGTTCGGCTTTGGCATGAGGAACGTAAGTCACCAATTGGTATATATGTCCTTTTTCGGGCATCAGAATACGGATCTCTTCCAATCCCAAGGCGCGGGCCGTCCAGTAACTTACTCCCCGGGGATGTTTGTCCACGGCGGTATGGGGAGAATATACGGCCATTCCCCGCCGCAAGGCTTCCATTACCACCCTCTCCACATAGGTTTTACCGGTCAGGGATTTCAATCCGCGGAAAATAAGGGGATGAAAGGATACGATTAGATTGGCTCCCGCTTCGCGGGCTTCGTCCAATACGCGGAGGGTGGTGTCGTGGGTCACCAAAATACCCGTCACTTCGGCGGACGGGTCGCCCACCAGAAGGCCCGTATTATCGAAATCTTCGGCGTAGGCCGGAGGAAATTGTTCGTCGAGAAAGGCCGCAATGTCGCGAACGGCGGTCATCGGTCGAAAATTTCGCGTCCGGCAAAGTGGAAGGCGATTTCCTTTTCGGCGTTTTCGTCGCTGTCGGAGCCGTGGATGGCGTTTTTACCCACGCTTTCGGCATACAACTTGCGAATGGTGCCTTCGGCCGCTTCGGCGGGATTGGTGGAACCGATCAGGGTGCGAAAATCTTCCACCGCATTTTCTTTTTCAAGCACCGCGGCCACAATGGGTCCGCTACTCATAAATTCCACCAATTCGTCAAAGAAAGGTTTGCCCTTGTGAATTTCATAAAATTTTTCGGCATCGCTCCGGGTCATTTGGGTCATTTTAAGGGCGGTGATTTTAAAACCCGCATCGGCGATTTTTTTCAAAATGGGGGCGGTGTATCCTTTGGATACGGCGTCGGGTTTGATCATGGTAAAAGTTCGCTTGCCTTTCATAATCGGATTTTTTTTTGGCAAAGATAGAAATTTTCGCATGCCACCGGCTGTCCCCTACTCCGTTAAAAGCTCCGCATGTAGGCATCATGGAGGGAAGAAAAACATCGATCGAAAAGCGTTCGGATTCGTAAAGCCGAGCCTTTTTATAAAAATAAGAGGAAAAAACGCGGAGAAAATGATTTTTATCGTGCTCGAACGCGGGGGAATGGCTAAATTTATGCCTCAAAAAAACAGACCGTAATGAAAAAACCGCGCATCATTTGGACAAAAGTGGACGAAGCCCCGCAATTGGCGTCCTATTCTTTTTTACCCGTTTTGAAAAAATTCGCTTCGGCGGCCGGCATCGACATCGATACCAAGGACATTTCGCTGGCCGGACGTATTTTGGCCAATTTTCCCGATTATTTGAAACCCGAACAACGCGTACCCGACGATTTGGCCGAGTTGGGCGAATTGGTATGGCAAGAAGACACCAATATCATCAAATTACCCAATATCAGCGCTTCGGTTCCTCAGCTTCAAGCCGCCATTAAGGAATTGCAATCCAAAGGCTATGCGGTGCCCGATTATCCCGAGGAACCCAGCACGCCCGAAGAAGAACGACTGAAGGAACGGTATGCCAAAGTGTTGGGAAGTGCCGTCAATCCCGTCCTTCGCCAAGGCAATTCCGACCGGCGAGCGGCCGAATCGGTCAAGCGCCATGCCCGCAAACACCCCCACAAGCTCATGAAACCCTGGCCCGAAGATTCCAAAACCCATGTGGCCCACATGACCGAAGGCGATTATTACGCCCACGAACAATCGGTTACCCTGGATAAAGAAACGCCTTTCCGCATCATACTGGAAACCGAAGACGGGCGTACCATCGTGCTCAAAGACAACCTCGAAGGTCAACCGGGCGAAGTGTTGGACGGCACTTTTATGAGCAAGAACAAACTCCGCGAATTTTATCGAGAACAAATCGAAGACGCCAAAGACAAAGATTTGCTCCTTTCCCTCCACCTGAAGGCCACCATGATGAAAGTGTCCGACCCCATCATGTTCGGTCATGCGGTAAGGGAATATTATAAAGACGTATTGGAAAAATACAAAGACGAGCTGGATCGTATCGGGTTTAATCCCAATTACGGATTGGCGGATTTGTATAAAAAACTGGACCGCCTCCCTCCCGAAAAGGCCGAAGAAATCCGCCGCGCCATCGACGAGGTGTACAAAAACCGGCCGCCCCTGGCCATGGTGGATTCCGACAAAGGAATTACGAACCTTCATGTGCCCAACAATATCATTATCGACGCTTCCATGCCGGTGGTGATCAGGGACGGCGGCCGCATGTGGGGACCCGACGGGCAATTGCACGACACCAAAGCCATGATTCCCGACCGCACTTATGCCCGCGTGTATCAAAAGGTGATCGAAGACGCCCAAAAACACGGCCAATTCGACCCCGCCACCATGGGTACGGTCCAAAACGTGGGCCTTATGGCCATGAAAGCCGAAGAATACGGCTCGCATCCCACCACTTTCGAAATTCCCGAAAAAGGCACCGTAAAAGTATTGGATGAAGCGGGCAACGTCATCATGCACCACGACGTGGAAGAAGGCGATATTTGGCGAATGTCGCGCACCAAAGACTTGGCGGTCAAAGATTGGGTGAAACTGGCCGTCAAACGGGCACGCGCCACGGGCTATCCCGCCGTATTTTGGTTGGACGAAAACCGCGCCCACGACCGCGAACTTATCAAAAAAGTAAAAGAATACCTGAAGGAACACGACACCTCGGGTCTCGACATCCGGATTATGGCTCCCGAAAAGGCCATGGAATATACATTGGACCGCGTGCGCAAAGGGGAAAACACCATTGCCGTCACGGGTAACGTCTTGCGCGATTACCTGACCGACCTCTTCCCCATCCTGGAATTGGGCACCAGCGCCCGCATGCTGTCCATCGTCCCTCTGATTGCGGGCGGAGGCCTGTTCGAGACCGGGGCCGGCGGCTCGGCACCCAAACACGTGCAACAGTTTCTCAAAGAAGGGCATTTGCGCTGGGACTCGCTGGGCGAATTTTTGGCCCTCACGGCTTCGCTCGAACATCTGGCCGAAAAATACGGCAACCGAAAAGCGGCCGTTCTGGCTCGCGCCTTGGACCGGGCCATCGAAAAATATTTGGAAAACCGCAAATCGCCGGGCCGCAAGACAGGTGAACTCGACACCCGCGGTTCCCATTATTACCTCACCCGCTATTGGGCCGAAGCGTTGGCCGATCAAAAAGAAGATGAGGAACTGGCCGCCCAATTCAAACCCGTGGCCGAAGAGTTGGCCCGAAACGAAGACCGGATTTTGGAGGAAATCCGCCGCTCGGAAGGCGAACCCAAAGACATCGGCGGCTACTACTTGCCCGACGACCGGAAAGCAAGTGCCGCCATGCGACCTTCCGAAACGTTTAATGAAATTATCGACCGCATCTGACGCGGATTCGTCCGTGCTTAATACTTGCCCGTCTTTCCGGCGGGCTTTTTTTGTGGCTCGGCCGCCCGAAATTGCTTATCTTTACCCCAAAAAGGCCTTGGACCGAAGCGGGCAATCCAAAAAACCGGCTCACCTCCATCCGGGAATCGGAAAAAAATACGCCTCGTTCAAAAAAGAATGGCTTCCGCCCGACGAATGGGCATCCCGCATATTGCGAGGAGACAAAACGGCCCTGAGCCGGGCCATTACTTTGGTGGAAAGCACGGTGCCCGCCCATGCGCGCTTGGCCGAGGAACTGATTCGCCGTCTTCTTCCTCACAGCGGAAAATCTTTCCGAATAGGCATTACGGGCGTGCCGGGAGCGGGCAAAAGCACCTTTATCGACCGCCTGGGCGACGCTTACATACGCCGGGGGCACAAGGTGGCGGTGCTGGCCGTCGATCCTTCGAGCGCCAAATACAAAGGAAGCATCCTGGGCGATAAAACCCGCATGACCCGCCTGATGCAAGCCGACAACGCCTTTATTCGCCCCTCGCCTTCGGGCAACGTGCCGGGCGGGGTGGCCCGAAAAACAAGGGAAGCCGTGCTCCTTTGCGAAGCCGCCGGCTACGACCGCATTCTGGTGGAAACCGTGGGAGTGGGGCAATCGGAAGTGTACGCCCATTCCATGACCGACATGTTCGTACTCCTCAAATTGCCGGGCGCCGGAGACGAACTTCAAGGGATCAAACGCGGGATTATGGAACTGGCCGATCTAATCCTTATCAATAAAGCCGACGGCGAGATGGCCGAAAGCGCGCGCCGGGCCGTTCAAACATTTCGTACGGCTCTCTCTTATTTTTACCCGCCCGATCGCATTCCGCCCGTGGAAGCCGTCAGCAGCTTTTCCGATCGGGACATCCACAAGGCCCTGGAACTCATGGAAGATTTTTACACCCGAGCCCGCCGCACCGGCACGCTGGACCGCCGCCGCCGCGAACAGCAAACTTTCTGGATGGACGAAACCTTGCGCGACCTGTTCGAAAACCGGCTGCGAAACCGTCCCGAACTGGCCGAATACCGCACTTCGCTCGAACAAGCGGTCAAACGACTTGAAATCACCCCATTCGAAGCGGCCGAAAAATTGTGGGAACGCTTCATCACCCTCTTGCGCAACGATTCTGATTCCTGACCCGCCTTTGGAAAACCGCGAAAAAACATTAAATTTGAAGGAAGGTTCCTTCAAAAAATATGATTTTATGAAAAAGGCAACACTCTTTATACTCTTTTTGATTCCCCTTTGGCCGTGGGCCGTTCATGCCCAGCAAAACCGCATGTGGGTACCTGCGGATAAAGACAAAATTTACATCCGCCTGGCGGAAAGCGGCGCCCGCTTCGATGCGGACGATCTCTACCACCCCGGACGTCCCTCCTTCAACGACGCGGTGGTACAATTCAACGGGGGATGTTCGGGCGGCATCATTTCCGATCAAGGGTTGCTCATCACCAACCACCATTGCGGCTACGGCGCCATCCGCGCCCATTCCACCCTTAAGCACAATTATATCCGGGACGGCTTTTGGGCCAAATCTCTGGATGAAGAATTGCCCAACCCCGGCATGTACGTAACCATCGTGCGCAAAGTATATGACGTAACGGATCAAGTCCTCCAAGGCGTAACCGACGATATGGACGAAAGCCTCCGCCAATCGCGGATCGACGAAAACATCAACCGCCTCAAAGACACCTTTCGCTTGCCTTCCTGGATGGATTTGGAAGTCAAACCTTTTTTGTACGGCAACAAATATTATGCTTTCGTTACCGAAACCTTCCGCGACGTCCGCCTGGTGGGTGCGCCCCCTTCCTCCATCGGAAAGTTCGGTGCCGACACCGACAATTGGATGTGGCCCCGTCATTCGGGGGATTTCGCCCTCTTCCGCATTTATGCGGACAAAAACAATCGCCCGGCCGAATACAGCGAAGATAACGTCCCCTACCGCCCGGTCAAATGGTTTAAGGTAAGCCTCCAAGGGGTGGACGAAGGGGATTTGGTCGTGGTGTACGGGTTTCCCGGCCGCACGCGCCAATACCTTCCGAGCTTTGCCGTTCGCCACATTACCGAAAAGGTAAATCCTTTGCGCATTGCCGTGCGCGAAAAAGCGCTGGAAATCATGGACCGCCACATGCGGAGCAACGACACCCTCAAACTCATGTACACCGCCCATTACGCCCGCGTGGCCAATTATTGGAAAAAATGGAAAGGCGAAAACATCGGCATCCGCCGGGCTCGTGCCGTTGAACAAAAAGAAGCATTGGAAAAAGAGCTCCTTTCCCACCCCGACGCGTCGGTGGCCCGGGAAGCCGAAGAGGTGTTGGACAGTTTGCGGGCCCTGTACGCCGCTTTGGAAGCGCCCGACCTGGCGCGCGCCCTTTTGGTGGAAGCTTTCTACATCAATAACGATTGGACCCGCCGGGCTTTTATCCTCTACGCCATGGAAAACGAAAAACCCGACCGCTTCGAAGAAAAACGCTCGGAATATATTACGCGTATCATGCGGGAATTTCGTACCACCGACAACCGGGTTTCCGAAGAGCTCTTCCGAGCCATGTGGGAATTCTACCGGACTCGTATGCCCCGGGAATTCCGTGATTCGACACTTGCCGCCATGGATGCCGATTCCCTGGCTCGAAAAATCGCCGCCGAATCGATTTTGGCCGACAGCACCAAATTTCTCCGTGTGGCTTCTCTTTCGCCCGAAGAATTCCAAAAGGCCTTAAAAAACGATAGCGGATACGCTTTGGCACGCCGTTTGATTCAAAGCTATTACGGAAAGATCTTTCCCGCCTACCAATCCGCTCAAAAGGGAATGAACGCTTTGATGAGACGATATGTCGCCGTATTGGAAAAAAGCAATCGCACGCGTCCGTTAGTACCCGATGCCAACGGCACCTTGCGAATCAGCTTCGGAAAAGTGGCGGGTTACCGCCCCCGCGACGGCATGTATTACGAACCCGTCACCACCATCGACGGAGTGGTGGAAAAATACATCCCCGGGGACTACGAGTTCGACTTGCCGGAAGAATTTCTGAAGCTCTATGCCGCACGGGATTTCGGCCCCTATGCCGAAGACGGCACTTTGCCCGTCAACTTCCTGGCCACGGCCCACACCACGGGAGGCAATTCGGGAAGCCCCGTGCTCAATGCCGACGGCGACTTGGTGGGAGTGAACTTCGATCGGGTATGGGAAGGCACCATGAGCGACCTGTTCTACGACCCCCGTATCAGCCGGAATATTTCGGTGGATACGCGGTATGTGATGTTTATCATTGACAAATTGGGTAAAGCCGTTAATTTGGTAAATGAAATTCAAGCGGTAAAATGAAAAAATCGATTCTTATTTTCCTCCTAACCTTTCTATCCTGGTCATTTGTTTTCCAACAAATGGCGGCCCCGCGTCCTCTTTATGAATTCGGAAAAAAATTGGCCGAACTATTCCGCCGAGAAAAAAGCGACGAGATTGTATCTCTGATCAATCCCCGATTGCGAGGACCCGAAAAAGAGGCCATAGCCATGTCGGTTTTAACCGCCATGGAAAAAATAAGGTCATGGGGCGGCCTTGACCAGGCCAAGTTACTAAACGTCCTTACGGACGAACAAACGGAAAACACCGTGCCTTTATATCTTCCTTTCTTAATAAACAAGCAAATTCGAACTATAAAAGCCGATGACATATTGGCTCAAGACGAAGGTTTCTTTCTTAATGGCGCCCTTCATGCCGGCATGCCCCAAGCCGATCCCGATTTAACAGAAGGATATCGCTTGTATCGAAGCAAATGCTTAGTATGCCACGGATCCATAGGGGAAGGCGGCGTGGGGCCCAACCTGACGGACGACTACTGGAAGTACGTCACCAACGAAGAGGAACTTTTCCAAGTGATTAAAGAAGGAAGAAAAGGCACTGTGATGATGGCTTTTCGCGAATATTTAAACGATGATGAAATCCGCAAAGTCATCCGCTTTTTGAACCTGGTACACGGCCAACAAATGGTCCAGGGTAAGGGTCCCGAAGGCCAAAGGGTTGTGTTTACCAGGCATGTATATTAAAAATTAAATTTATACCTTTGCAATCATAAAAAAATCTAAATCACATGATAAGAGTCATGACTTTGATGGTGCTGCTGTTTCTGGCCTTTTCGCCCAAGGCCCAAGCCCAGATTAAAACCCACAGCGATTATATAGAAAAATTACAGGAGCTTCGCACCCTTTCGCAAAAAATGGGCATGTATTATTTAATGGAACAGCTCTTTAAAACCCATCCCGAATATAAACAAAAAAAAGAAGAAGCCATTCAACAATTTGAGGATATCCTCGTGGAACTCATGGACAACGCCCCGGACGAAGAATTGGGTATGGAATTGCAAAAGCTTAATCTTACTTGGATTTACGTGCAAAATCTTTTGAAAAAACCTTATGAACGAGCGGCCGCCGGAAGATTATTGGATAAGCTGGAAGATATGCAAAAAGAAATCCTCGACATCATTAAGCTTTACTTGAAATCCACCAAAGAAAAACAAGCACAGTTGGTAGAAATAGCGGCCGATACGCGAGTTCAACTCCAACGAATGTTGCTTTATTTCATTGCCAAACGTACAAGAGTATTTAATAAAGAAATCGATAACCGATTTGACGACGCCAAAACCAAACTTCAGGAAGAATTGGCCTTTTTGGACAAAAGCCCTTACAATGACGAAGATACACGACTGATTTTAGACATGATTAAAAGTCAAATCAAACAAATTAAAAACTTAAAAATAGATTCCAAAATCAATCCCATTACCACCGTCATTCTGGCCGAGCGTTTGGATGAAGACTTGAAAATGCTCGTAAAAACTTACCGCATGTCGGTTAGGTGAGAAGATTCTTAAAACACCATTAATTATTCGAAAAGAGGCCGGCGATAAGCCGGCTTTTTTGTTTGTAAAGGGTAATTTGATAAATAAAATAAGGAAAACGGCAAATCGGGGTTCGGAAAATTTAAAAAAACATTATATTTGGCAAATCAAAACCAGCGCTCATGCTAAGATCCAAAGTAGCCGG
>JAADED010000007.1 GCA_013153605.1 Chlorobiota bacterium
GGTCGTCCTCGTAATAGGTCAGGCTCACGTAATGGTCCGTTTGATCCTCCCTCGTGAGAATGCGCACCCACCGGCCCGTGGTCAGGCCCGACAAATTGCCGTCCGTACCCTGACGTACCGGCTGACCCGCTATGTCGGCCGGCACCCCGTGGCTGTCGAAGCGGTAGTCGTCGTAATAGGTTTGGGTCAGCACGTGAAAATCCGCTTGAGGCCAGGCGTCGGTGGTGTAATAAACCGATACCCCGTTCACCGTAGTCGCCCCGGAAGCGGCCGTCACCGATTGGGCCGGAGCTCCGTAAATTTCGTCTTGCACCGCCTTGCGCGCGGCCGCATCCGCCACTCCCGCCTTATATCCGCTCAACACCGGGCGGTCCAACCGGTCGTACAGGGTCACCAGCCATCCCTCGCCCCCTCCTTCGAAGGGGGAGCGTACCGGACCCACCGCCCGCACCCGATCCAGCCGGTCATACGCCGTATAGCGCCACCGTACGCCCGGCAACTTCTTGGCCACCGGACGGTTGCGGCTGTCATACACGTATTGGTAACACAACTCGTCCAACACCGCGGGGCTCACCACTCCCCCGGCCGCCAGCGGCGGAATCACGTACGTCAAATTACCGAAATCGTCATACACGTAATACGTATCCGCATTCCCGTTCGGCGTGGTTTGCCGCTTGAGCACCACCCTACCCTCCTTGTCCTTATACTCGATGGTCAGCCACTCACCGCTCAGGTCGTGGTTCTCGTCCGCCGTGACAAACTTATAGAGCGTGCCGCCCGCATAATACCCCTCGTCCCGCAAGGCGGGCACATACATGTCCGTGGACGGGTCGTAGGTGACGTCCACCCGGAAGAGACGCACCTCGTTGTCGGTATTCACGTCGTACGCATATTTGATCTCGTGGCCGCTTCCCAAAGCCCATGCATCACCGGGCGCGCCCTTCTTGAGCGGACGATTCAGCGGCGAATCTTCAAATTGCGTCTCCCCGTAGCATACCGACGTGCCGTAGGCGGATTGATAATACGAAGCCGTTCCCCATGCCGCATCCGTCACAAAATCCAAATCCCCGGCCGACACCGGATACGGAAGAAATTCCTTGGCCTTCCGCCCGAAAGCGTCATACTCGTGATGGGTGACCAGATTCCCCCCGCCGGGACTCATTTCCTTTTGAATCTCTTGCTCGACCCGACCCAAACCGTCGTAATAACGCACCGTGACAAACGCCTCCGTAAGAGCGGGCGAATTCAGCGGCACACTCGTGGGAACTCGGTACACTTTTTCCTTCACCCAATTATGATCGGACGATTGGGCGAATCCCCACATCGCCATGCCCAGCCACCATATCAAGAATAATTTTCTGGCCATAAAAGGACGTATTTTTTATTCGACGTATTTTTTTTATTCTTTGATAATCTTGATCGAATTCTCCGCATCGTCGGTCTTTACCGCCACGATATAAATCCCCGGCCGGTAGCCGCGCAAGTTCAACGGAATGATCCGCGAGCCGTCGATCTCAAATCGTTGCAACACACGGCCGTCCAAATCGGTGACCAATACCTCGCCGCGGGCATAGGAGCGGCCCATCACCAATTGGGTGACATCGCCCGCCGGATTGGGCACGGCCTCCAGGGGCAACAACGCACGGGGCGGATGTTCCCGATCCGCTATCTTCATCACCAAAAAATCCGCATCCCCGCGGCGGCTCCCCCTCCATACCGTGGTGCCCGCCAATACGTAGCCGCCGTCTCGCAACGGAATCACCTCCTCCAATATATCCCGCCCGCGGGTGCCGTAAAAGGCTTCCCACCGCTTGCGACCTTCGCCGTCGGTCTTGATCACCCAAAAATCTTCGGTGCCGCCGCCCGACGAGGGCGCCAACGATTTGTCTCCCCTCACTCCCCGACGGCGCGCATAGCCCCCTATGAGCAATCCCCCGTCGGAAGTGGCCGTCACGCTTCGCAATATGTCCCGATCCGACCGGTCGTAGGTGCGCTCCCACAACTTGCGGCCACGGACGTCCCAAGCCACTACCGCCAGGTCGGTCCTCCCCTCTTCGTCGCTCACAAATCCGCCGGCCACCACCTCGCCGTCCTCCGTTACGGCCACGCCGTAGAGCTCGTCATTGCCACGACCGCCGTAGGTGCGGGCCCACAATTTCTCCCCTCGCGGGCTTAATACCACCACCCACCAATCGTTGCCTTCTCCCTCTTTGCCCGTGCGGCCCGTCAATTCCGGCGAATTCGTATAGCCTCCCGCCACAATCTTGCCGTCCGCCGTAAGGGACAGGTCCGTCATCACATCGGCTCCAACGCCGCCCAAACTCCGCTCCCATTCCACATGGAATCCCTCGTCCAGTTTCACCACCCAAAAATCCGCATGACCCTTCCCCGGCGTACGCTTCACCGTCACCCGGCCCCGCGCATCGGGAACGCGAACTTTCGTCATAGGCAAACTGTCCGAATAACTCACTCCCCCCAACACATAGCCCCCGTCGGGAGTCGCCAAAACCTTGACCGGATAATCCCGCGCGCCGCCGCCCAACACCAACCGGGATTGCATTCGACCCCCATCGTCCAGGACCACCAGCCATATGTCGCCACCCCCCAAACGGGGACCTTGCTTATACCTCCCTTCATCACTGTCGCTCTCTCCGGCCAACAAATATCCTCCGCCACGCATGCGCACACCGCACCGGAACACGTCGTGGCCCTCCCCGCCCCACAGGCGGACCCATTCCTCCATTCCTTCCTCATCCAATTTGATCACTAACCCGTCCAATCCCCCGCCGCGAAAATTCCTCTCTCCCAACGGCGATACACTTCCGCCCAACAACAAAAACCCGTTATCCAACGTGGACAACCCGCCGTATAAATAATCGGCGTATTTCCCGCCCGGGCGCGTTTGCCACACCTTATCCTGAGCGTACGTAAGGCCCACCGACAGCACAAACAATAATCCGTATGTCAATCTCCTGAACATAAGCCCCGATTTTTAATCTTCTCGATAATGATATTCGTATTCCTTGCGGATGTGTCCGTCTCGGTCTTTGATAAATTTCAGACGGTTAAACGAGTCATACTCATAGTAAGTTTGATCCCCTTTGGGGTCCACTTTGATTTTTAAGCCCACCAACGGATCATACACATATAATTCCACTTCCACCTCCGAGTGAAGGGCCAAAATTTCATTGCGCAAGCCGAGCAAAATATTCAAAAGAGCGTCATTGGACACTTGCGACCAATCCAAACTTTCCAATTGATTTAAAGTGCCGGCCGGTAATTGATTGTAATTTAGCCCCTTTATCTTGGCTACCGGAAGAGTGTGCCGGTATCCCCACAGATATACCACCGGTATTCCGTCCTCGCGAATGATTTCAACGGGATTACCGAATGAGTCGTATTTTGTAAAGCGAACCTTTGTTTCCAATGGCAAATTTCCTTTACCGATTTTTATTGAATCGGGTACCACTATGGTAGAGAAAGGGGTAACGATTGAACCGGTGGGAATTTCTTTATATCTCGTAATTTGGGTTTGAACTAACCGATGATTTCTCCATTTCTCGATGACCAATGGCGAAGACAATTGATGCCGCCTTAACAATACGCATGGCGGTTCGAATTGATGGGAGTGATCGGGGGGATTCAGGCAATTGAACACTACCGAGGGAGATCCTACATATGTATATCTTTCTTCATCCACCGAAGAAGGTAAATTTTCGGTATATACGATCCTTTTCGAAGGCAATCCCGAAGCCCCGTTTTCATAATCAAATTCTTCTATGGTGGTGATCCGGCCGGAAGGAAAATGTTCGATCGTGCGAATTCGGCCGATATTAAACCAATAGGAACCCGTGTAATAATGACCCAATTCATAATAGTCCCTTAAAGGTTCATCCGAGGCACATCGATACAACCCGTATTTTCTTCTCCATACATAATTGTGCGTCACATGAGATTTGGATGTATCCCTGAGATATTCATAATAAATTTCCTTCATTAAATTCCGTTGATTATTAAAAAATTTTTCATGAAGCAAAGTGCCCGCATTCCAATCGTGATTGGTATAACCAAACGAGGTGAATGCATATTCGGGATATATGTTATACTTTATGAATCTCTTTTCGATGCCTCCTTGCTCGAAATGATCCCCACCCAAACTGATGGTCACATATTCGTAATTTTGAAAATCCTTGGTGTATTTGGGATCCGTCATTCCCGATAAAAATATGTCTATCCTCTCCCGATCCACGGAGCAATGAGAATAATAATCCTCACAAAGTAAATACCGGTAAACGGTTCCGCCAAAGGAATTGGGAATCGGTTGAGCCAACCTCACCCCCGAATTTTGATTCACACGATCAAATGAAGTATAATAGTATCGTTTTATGTACGGATGGGGATCCGAAGGAGAGGTGTAAGTTTTAATTCTTTTAATGCGAAGAGGAACTTCCTCGTATTCAAATTCATCGTACCCTCCGGTGGGATAATGGAAGCGTTTCATGGCCCCTTTTAGGGCGTACGGAAATCTTTTTTCTCTATTCACATATCTGTTCGGCAAAAAGGCCTCCAATCCGGGGATCAATCCGTTATTATTAATTTCTCCGTTGAAATATCCGAAAACATCTACCGCCAGAGGCGTATTGCGAGCGGCCAAAAATCCGTCCATATCGTAATACTCGAATCGATATTCTTGGTCCCCCGCTCGAATTCGGGTCAAAAAAGCATGGTTATAATATTCCAAATCCACCTGTTTCACCAAACGACCTTGAAAATTATAAATTTTGATTTGAGACAATTGTCCTTGGGAATCGGGAATAAAGCGAATGCTGTCTCCTCGGGATGTGGTAATCAATTTGGGCATCCACATGGAGGGTTGGAAAATATAATATTGAGGATCCCATCGAGGGCCCACCACAATCACATCTCTTACTTGATATTCACAGGCGGTATTGGGAATTTTTTCTTTCCTTTCATAAAGAGCCACTTTTTCCACCTCATACAATCCGTCGAGGCCTTGATAGCTCACCGAATCGTATTCAAAATAAAGGGCATTCCCCCACACATCCCGAACTTCGCGTAAATAATAATCTTGCACAAAAAAAACACGGCTACCTCCCTGAGGAATGGAAGCATTACCTTCTTCATAGCCGCCCCAGCGAATGAATCCGTCACCGCCGAAATAATATTTTACTCCTTTTTCGTCGGTAATGACGATTTCTTTTTGGTCGATGTAATAATCGATTTTTAGGGAGCGATTGTTCTTAATCAATCGAGGCACAAAATTTTCGTCAAAGAAGAAATCGCCCGTAAATCCGAATGACTTGCATTTAAAAATATCCACTTCGGCATCGTTCCCGAAGGTAATGATATTAGCTACCATATCGGTATATTCATCCGAATCGGGATTCGCTATGAGAGAAGAATAATAATCATAATCATAATGAAGTCCCTGACCGGGTGCTTTGTCGTCGGGGTAATCCCTCATTTCCCTGGTGATGATTCCTCCGGCATTCAAATGCCAATTAAACCCCAAAAACCCGGGAAATTGACCGAGTTTGATACCGTTTCCTTGATAATTCAAGGACAGGGGAAAATAAATATCCCCCAATTTAAACTCAAAAAGAGGTATTTCCGGTGCAATGATTCCCGAAGATTCATTGACGGTAATCCCGGAATACTTGGTAAATTCAAATACCACCGGATCGGGCGGGGTGATTTGGGGCAAAAATTCATCAAAAGGTATTTCCGGTATATTTCCGGCATTTTGGCCGTATCCGATTCCCGGGATGGTCCATATCATCCATGCTAAAAGAAGATATTGAATTTTCACCGCCTTCAATTTTAAGACAAAAATAATAATTTTTTTCTTTTTGTCAAGGGTTAACAAGTAAAAATTATTATTTTCTTTTCAACCGTTCCCCGAACCGGCGGCGGAATTTTTCCAATTTGGGCATGATCACGTATCGGCAATAGGGATTTTCGGGATGTTTTTCCAAATAATTCTTATGATAATCTTCCGCCGGCCAAAATACGGAGGCGGGCACCACTTCGGTTACCACGGGGCGGTCGAAAACGCCCTCTTCTTCCAAAAACCGAATATACGCCCGGGCGGCTTCTTCCTGGCCGGCATCGGTGTAAAATACGGCGGAGCGATATTGGGTGCCGATATCGTTGCCTTGCCGGTTGAGCTGAGTGGGATCGTGGGTAGCGAAAAATACTTCCAACAAACGGTCGTACCCTATGCGCTCCGGATCGTAAAGCACCATTACGGCTTCGGCATGGCCCGTTTCGCCTGTGGACACTTGCTCGTATGTGGGATGTTCGGTTCGGCCGCCCGTATAGCCGGGTATTACATCCAAAACGCCCTCCAATTCTTTAAATACGGCTTCGGTACACCAAAAACAGCCCCCCGCAAACACGGCCACGCGAGGGCGAACGGACGGTTTGTGATTCATTTCCATTTTTTAAAGCAAAAATAAAAACCGCCCCCGAAAAAGTTCCGGGAGGCGGCTTTCGAGTGACAATTGCCATGATGGTTATTTGGCCCCTTCTTTGGCCTTCAATTCCTTGAGCTTTTTCTTCATTTCGTTGGCTTTATCCATCATTTCCAGCTCAAGGTACATAAGTTTCAGCATGCGAACGGCTTCCTTGTCGTTGGGATCCAGTTGATAATATTTTTCCAAATAAGGAATGGCCCGGCGGTACATTTCGTGCTGTTTGGCTTTGAGTTCGCGGTATTTGCGATCGTTATACAGGTTGGCGTCCAATTCTTTGATCAGCTCTTCCTCGCCGGCCAGTTCCACCAATGCCAATCCGAAATAAGCGTTTTTGTAATTGGGATCGATTTGAATGGTTTTGTTAAAATATTTGCGCGCCTTTTCGTAATCTTTCAAATTGAGGTATCCGATGGCGGCGTTGTAAGCATAATCGGGTTGGGGATCCAATTCCACGGCTTTGGCCATGGCTTCGGCGAATTTTTTGGTATCCCCTTTCTTTTGATAATAGTTGGCTTCGGCAATCAGAAGATCCACATTGTTCGGCTGTTCGGCTTTGGCTTTTTGAATCAATTGATAAGCTTCCTCGTCACGACCCATTTTGCTGAGCACGTACAGCATGTTGGCGATGAGTTCCGGGCGTTTGTTTTCGGTTTTTTCCTTGCGGGGATTAATAAATTTGGGGTCTTTTTGGAGGATTTTCCACTGCTGTTCGTTGGACAATTCGATTTCTTCGCCCGTTTCTTTGTTGGTTAACAGATAGCGCGTGCGCACGCCGGTATAATTTTTATCGTACAATTCGCGGTAGTTGGCATACGCCTTTTCAAACATTTCGCGCGCTTCTTTTTCCTTTCCTTTCTTGAGGAGATCCTCACCGGCAAAAGATTGGATGATGGCCAGAATGTATTTGCCGTCGTCGTCGGGATTGATCCGTACATAGAGGTCGTAGTATTTGGCGGCCGTCACATAATCTTTTTGGCGGTGGGCCTTATCGGCCAGTTGGACCAGTTGTTGGGAAATGGCCATGAGTTCCTGACGGGCTTGGGGCGTGTATTTTTTCAACCCGTTTTCTTTTTCGAACGCAATGAGTTTTTCGTACATGTTCACCGCCTTCTCGTAGTAAGAAGGGTCGTTTTTGGCCAATTCCGTATAAATTTTGGCCTTGGTGTAATAAATGCGCGCTTTGGTTTTGGCGTCGGCATTGTCTTTGAGTTTGCACGCCTCGTCGATTTTGGCCAAAGCCGTTTTCAAATCGCCGGCTTTCAAAGCCTTTTCGGCGGCTTTTACCTCTTTTTTCTGGGCGGTTACGCTGAATCCGACCAGGAGGGTCATCAAAATGAAGAGTGCTTTTTTCATAGGTCTCAATTATTTATCGTTTTGGTTTGCGTCTT
This sequence comes from Chlorobiota bacterium, assembly GCA_013153605.1. GTDB lineage: Bacteria > Bacteroidota > Bacteroidia > Flavobacteriales > Flavobacteriaceae > JAADED01. The sequence goes on from JAADED010000007.1 coordinate 7,886, forward strand.
CCTTTCCGTTTTCCGTTTGGTTTTCGGCTCCTTCCACCTCGCTTCCGTTGGCGATTTTGGCCACCGAAGCGATTTCGTCGTCTTCTTTCACTTTGATCACCCGCACTCCTTGGGCGGCACGCCCCATTACGCGAATGGTGTTTACCGGAATGCGGATGGTCAGGCCTTTTTTGGTGATCAGCATCAAATCGTCGCTGTCGGTAACGTTTTTGATGGCAATGAGCTTGCCCGTTTTATCGGTGATGTTGATGGTCTTGACTCCTTTCCCGCCCCGATTTGTCAGGCGGTAGTCTTCCACTTTGGAGCGCTTGCCGTATCCTTTTTCCGATACCACGAGCACGTCCGTCATGGGATCTTGAACAGAAATCATGCCAATTACTTCATCTTCCTCGTTTTCAAGAGTTATTCCCCTCACACCCGCGGCCGTACGTCCCATGGGCCGGGTTTTACTTTCGTCGAAGCGGATGGCTTTTCCGCTCTTGGCCGCCAGCATGATTTGGCTGTCGCCCGTGGTGAGCTTGGCATCCAACAGTTCGTCCCCTTCTTTAATGGTGATGGCATTGATGCCCGACTGGCGGGGACGCGAATATTGTTCCAACGGCGTTTTTTTGACCATCCCGTTTTTGGTGGCCATGATCACGTAATGGGAATCCACATATTCTTTGTCCTTGAGATTGCCCGTGTTGAGGATGGCCTTGATTTTATCGTCCTTTTCGATGTTGATCAAATTTTGAATGGCGCGTCCTTTGGATACTTTGGACCCTTCGGGTATTTCGAACACGCGCAACCAGTACACCTTTCCCTTTTGGGTGAAAAAGAGCACGTAATCATGATTTTTGGCGGCGAATATATGTTCGGGAAAATCTTCGGCCCGAGTGGCCACGCCTTTTTGTCCCTTGCCGCCCCGGTTTTGCACCCGATACTGGGAGAGGGGCGTACGTTTGATATACCCCGCATGGGAAATGGTGATCACCATTTGATCGTTGGGTATAAGGTCTTCGATGCGCACGTCCCCGCCCGAAAAATCGATTTCGGTCCGTCGGTCGTCGCCGTATTTTTCTTTGATTTCGGTCATTTCGGCCTTGAGGAGTTCCATCCGCCGGGGTTCGTTTTGGAGAATATCGGTAAGGTCCTCGATGCGCTTGACCAATTCGTCGTATTCCCGGCGCAATTTTTCCTGTTCGAGGCCCGTGAGTTGGCGCAACCGCATCTCCACGATGGCTTTGGCCTGCGCTTCGGTGAGCTCGAATCTTTCCATCAGCCTTTCGCGCGCCTCATCGGCGTTGGCGCTCGAGCGGATCAGGGCGATAACTTCGTCGATATGGTCCGACGCGATGATCAATCCTTCCAGAATGTGGGCCCGCTCCTTGGCTTTGCGCAATTCGAATTTGGTCTTGCGGATGAGTACCTCGTGGCGGTGGTCCACGTAATGCTTGATCAAATCCTTGAGGTTGAGCAATTGCGGGCGCCCCTTCACCAGAGCGATGTTATTGACGTTAAACGAAGTTTGAAGCGGCGTGTATTTATAAAGTTGATTAAGCACCACCGAAGGGATGGCATCTTTTTTCAGGTAAAACACGATGCGCATACCTTTCCGGTCCGACTCGTCTTTAATGTTGGCGATGCCGTCGATTTTCTTTTCGTTCACCAGATCGGCGGCCTTTTTGATCAGATCGGCTTTGTTCACCAGATAGGGGATTTCGGTTACAACGATAGCTTCCCGGTTGCCGATCTCTTCGATGTGGGATCGAGCCCGCACGATGATTTTTCCCCTACCCGTCTCATAGGCGTCGCGCACGCCGCCGTAGCCGTAGATAATGCCGCCGGTGGGAAAGTCGGGCGCCTTTAAATATTGCATCAGCTCGCTTACCGTGATGTCGGGGTTGTCGATATAGGCGTTGATGGCATCCACGGTCTCGCGCAAATTATGGGGCGGCATGTTGGTGGCCATCCCCACGGCAATTCCTTGCGCTCCGTTGAGCAGTAGATTGGGAATCCGGGCGGGCAGTACCACCGGTTCTTTGAGGGTGTCGTCGAAGTTGTTTTTAAAATCCACCGTATCCTTGTCGATGTCGGCCAGCATTTCTTCGGCGATTTTGGTCAATCGCACTTCCGTATAACGCATGGCCGCCGGGCTGTCGCCGTCGATGGATCCGAAGTTGCCTTGCCCGTCGATCAGGGGATAGCGCATGCTCCAATCCTGAGCCATACGCACCATGGCTTCATAGACCGAGCTGTCGCCGTGGGGGTGATATTTACCCAATACCTCCCCTACCACACGGGCCGATTTTTTATAGGGTCGATTGGAAAATAAGCCGAGTTCGTACATCCCGTAAAGCACGCGTCGGTGGACGGGTTTAAGGCCGTCCCGCACGTCCGGCAAAGCCCGCGATACGATCACCGACATGGAATAGTCGATGTAGGCGGACTTCATTTCCTCCTCTATGTTTACGGGAATGATGCGTTCTCCTTGATGCTCCATACACAACTAAACTTTTCAGACTTGCAAGATACGGATTTTCCCGCTAACGGGGAAGGAAAGCCCCTCTTTGTTGAAAACCGGACTCCGCTCGACATCGCTATTTTTTTCGAGCGAATTCATGCCTTTTTGATGCGTTTTTTCTAATTTTGGCATTCCAAAACGGGCCTTCATGAGCGATTTCGAAAAAATTACCGAAAAAGAGTCCAAATACCACGACCTGGAAAAGATGTCGATCCGGGAATTGCTGGAAAACATCAATAAGGAAGACCAAACCGTGCCTTTTGCGGTGGCCAAGGCCAT
>JAADED010000070.1 GCA_013153605.1 Chlorobiota bacterium
CGTGCCGGGCTCGGGTCGGCGCCTTGCTTGGACCGCCGGCGCCGAATACCAATGGCACCGCTCCATTCATATCTGGGCTGCCGGAATCGAACTCATGCACAACGCAGCTTACGGCGAATACTTGCGGTGGCTGGACATCGCTTACGGGACCTTCGGCGGCCGCCCGCCTTCGGCCTACCGAATCGCCGTTACGGGCGGACACCTCTACAAAATGGGGCGGCTTCGCATTTACACGGGACTCGGGGTGTATATTTACGACCCTGCCCGCCTTTATGCCCCATTTTACCTCCGGCCGGGCATACGCTACTACCCCTTCCGCCGGTGGGGTGTAGGCATTTCGCTCAAAACCCATTATTTTGCCGCCGAACAGGCGGATTTAACCCTCTTTTATAAATTTAAATTTTAAAAGATGAACCGGGTTGTTTTTTTCCTCTTGATCCTGGTCACCGCGGCAAATTCTTCTTGCCGCAAAACCCGCCTGTGCGCCGATCCCGGACCCGCCGTCCGCCGGGAATGGCCGCTGGGGCCGGTGGACAGCATCACCGTGGGGAGCCTTATGCGGGTCACCCTCATATACTCCGACACCAACCGGCTGGAACTCCGGGCCGGCAAAACCCTTGCCGACGCTTTCGATTGGAACTTACATCACGGCCATTTGACCCTCCGGGCGGACACCGAGTGCCTCTTGCGCGATTCATCCCGTATCTTGCATGTGACTCTCTACCTCCAAAACGTGCGAAAAATCATCCACCGCGGAGAGTGGCCCGTTACTTCGGCGGACACCCTCCCCTATCCCGACCTCACTTTGATTTCCGAATACAACCCCCGCAAACAATCCACGGGCGCCGGCGATTTCGACTTACGGGTGCACAGCCGGCGACTTTCGGTTTCGGCCAACCACATGGCGGTTTTTCGAGTGGCGGGCCGAACGGATTCCCTATTTGTAGGCTTTTACGGCGGAATGCCGCGGTTCGAAGGTGCCTTTTTGCACGCCCGCGGCGTGCGGTTCATCCACAAAAGCGCCAACGACATCTTGTGTTTTCCCGTTCAATGCCTGTGCGGCACCCTGTATTCGACGGGTAATGTGGTGATTTTCAACGAACCCGACTCCGTTTATGTGGATTCGCGTTATACCGGCCGGCTGATACGGGCGTATTGACTTTTTTTGTATATTTGCATCGCTTATATGGCGACTGTAGCTCAGCTGGTCAGAGCGCCTGACTGTGGCTCAGGAGGTCGTCGGTTCGAGCCCGATCAGTCGCCCCAAACGCCGTCCCTTCGACGGCGTTTTGTATTTTGCACCCTTCCCGAAAATTCCCGCCCTTTTTACCGAACCCATAAAAAACAGAAGGCCGCTCCGTGAAACACGGAACGGCCTTCAAAAAAACTCAATTATGAAAAGAACCCCCCGTTAGAGTGATGCAATTACCGTGCCAAACTCTCAATATCCCGGTTCGGCTTTTTCTTTTTCCCGTTTTTCGCCTTCGTTCTTTTCTTCGCGGGGCCATACGTTATTGTCGGGATTAACGTCGGCGGTGATGTTTTCGGGATCGATTTCCAATTTAACGATTTCCTTGTCGGTAACGATTAATTTGCTCACTTCCTTGTCGTTAAACCTCCAAATTTCGGCGGGATAAATTTTCTTCTCTTTGGTGCCGTCTTCATAGGTAATCACCAAAACGATGGGCATTACCAATCCTCCGTTCTTTTCGAAGGTCACGCGATAGAAATACTTGGGATATTTCACTTCGTCGGGTTTAAGGCCGTACTCTTTCTTCAAATATTCTTTGAGAGCGGGAGTCTGGCGGAGGATATCCTTCTTTTTCTTCAACGAAGGGTCGAAATCGGGGCTGTCTTCGGCCACCAGAGATACGAACACCGGAAAATCTTTCAGCTTCATCCCGTATCCCCGGGCCATGGCCTTCACCCGCGAAGTGGGTTTATCGGTCACGTAAAAGCGCGTTACTTTTTTGATCCCTATATCGTTTACGTCGGTGGTGAAGAACCATCCGCGCCAAAACCAATCCAAATCGGTGCCCGAAGCGTCCTCCATGGTGCGGAAGAAATCGGCCGGCGTGGGATGTTTGAATTTCCAGCGGTTGGCGTAGGTCTTCAAGGCCCGGTCGAACCGGTCGTGACCCAACACCACTTCTCGGAGAATGTAGAGCCCCGCGGCGGTTTTGTGATAAGCCGTTTTTCCGCGATTATACATTTGATCGGCATTCACCATAATGGGTTGCATACGGGATTGGTCGCTCAAGAGAAAATCCACCAAATCTTTGGGATATCCCCGCGAGGGGAAACCCTTTTCCCACATTTGTTCCGAGCGCAATTGGATAAAGGTATTCAACCCCTCGTCCATCCACATCCATTGGCGTTCGTCGGAATTTACCACCATGGGGAACCAGTTGTGTCCCACTTCGTGAATAATGACGCTGATCACCCCTTTGGCCAACCGGTCCGAATAGGTGCCGTCGGGATTGGCACGTCCGTAATTCCAGGAAATCATGGGGTACTCCATTCCCTGGCGATAGACGTTCACCGCAATGGCTTTGTGATAGGGATAATCGAACAGCATGTCCGAATAAGTACGCAAGGTATGGGCCACGGCCTTCACCCCGTATTTTTCCCAAATGGGCCGGGCTTCGGGCGGGTACATGGCGATGGCCATCTTGGTTTTTCCTCCGATTTTTACCCCCATAGCATCATAAATGAAGCGGGGCGAAGCGGCGAAGGCAAAATCCCGCACGTCGTTGGCTTTGAATTGCCAGGTTTTATAAGTTTTTTCTCCACGGGGAAAATTATTTTCGGCTTCTTCGGGCGTAATTACCCGCACCGGACGGTCGAAGGTGCGCATGGCCTTGAGCCACCGCATCCATTGCTCGCGCGTAAACATTTCCTGGCGATTGACCAATTTGCCCGTTCCGTCGATCACGAAATGAGCGGGCGCCTTGATGTTGACCGTATAATTTCCGAACGGAAGGGCAAATTCACCCGTACCGATATACTGATTGGTTTGCCATCCTTCCACGTCGCTGTACACCGCCATGCGCGGAAAAAATTGGGCGATGGCATAGAGCCGCCGGCCGTCTTCGAACTCTTCGTATCCCGAACGGGCCCACCCTTGGCGCAAATTGTTGATGTTGTATTCCCATTTAATCTTAAAGGCATACTTCTCCCCGGGTTTGAGGGGTTCGGGCAAATCCACCCGCATCATGGTATAATTGATGTCGTAAGGCAAATCGCGGCCCTTGGCATCCTTCACGTAATGAATGGTATAACCTCCCTTGTACTTGCGATCGGTAAAGCGGGCGATAAAATCGCCGGGGCGCAACATGATATTGTCGCCGTCCGAAGTGGTAAGCTCGGTAAAATTGTCTTCCATCCGGCGGTTCTGATCCAGCTGGACCCACAAATGTTGAAGCGGTTGAGGAGAATTATTGTAATAAATAATGGTTTCTTCCCCTTTTAACACCGGTTGTTCGGGATCGTCCACCAGCTCGATGTCCATCACGTAATCGGCGCGGTTCTGGAAATAAGCCGGTCCGGGTGCGCCGTCGGCACTCCGGTACATATTGGGCGTGGGCAACAAGTCGTAAAGTTGCCGGAATTTACTGGTATTGCCGTGCCCTTGCGGAATCTTTTTCTCCTGGGCTCCGGCAACCCAAAGGGCCAATGCGGTAAATATGAATAACACTTTTTTCATGGTCACGGGTATTTGCGTGTAAATCTAAAGATTTTCCGCACACGGAAAGAGAAAAGATGTGTTAGAATTTCCAAGGCGATTTCTTAAAGGATTCCCCGGTTTCCCAAAGGGATATGAAAAGGACCGTTTTTTTGGAAAAATTTTCCTTTCAATCTTTATGTTTTTCGGCTACGGCCGGATTTTTAAGCTCTTCGCGCAAGTATCGGGCGGTCTGATTATTTTCCAGCCCGATCATCTCCTCCGGCGTTCCCTCGAAGAGGATGCGCCCTCCCGCTTCGCCTCCTCCGGGACCCAAATCGATGATATGATCGGCCAGCTTCATAATATCTGTATTGTGTTCGATGACCAATACGGTGTTACCTTTATCCGTCAGGCGGTTGAGAATGTCGGCCAGAAGGCGGATGTCTTCGAAATGCAAGCCGGTGGTAGGCTCGTCGAGGATGTAAAGGGTTTTTCCCGTATCGCGCTTGGCCAATTCGGCGGCCAATTTGACCCGTTGGGCTTCGCCGCCCGAAAGGGTGGTGGACGGCTGACCCAATTTGAGATATCCCAATCCTATTTCTTCCAGGATTTGGAGCTTGCGCTTGATGCGCGGAACGGCCTCGAAAAATTTCAGAGCTTCCGACACGCTCATTTCCAACACGTCGTGGATATTTTTGTTTTTGTACACCACTTCCAAGGTTTCGCGGTTAAACCGCTTGCCGCCGCATGCTTCGCACGTTACATGGATGTCGGGAAGGAAATTCATTTCGATCACCCGCACGCCCGCTCCTTGGCATACTTCGCACCGGCCGCCCGCCACGTTGAAAGAAAACCGCCCCGGTTTATATCCGCGGATTTTGGCTTCCACGGTTTGGGCGAACAAGCGGCGAATGTCGTCAAACACGCCTATATAGGTGGCGGGATTGGATCGGGGCGTGCGTCCGATGGGGCTTTGGTCGATGTCGATGACTTTGTCGATATGCTCCACTCCTTCCAACCGGTCGAAAGGGAGGGGATCGTCCAGGCTTCCGTGAAGGATGCGCCGCAAAGCGGGGTACAATGTTTCGTTTATTAAAGTGGATTTGCCGCTTCCCGACACGCCGGTCACCACGATAAATTTGCCGAGCGGTATTTCGAGGCGTACGTGTTTGAGGTTGCGGCCCCGCGCTCCTTCGAGCACGATTTTTTTGCCGCTTCCGGTCCTTCGAGTCGAAGGCACGGGAATCTCCAACCGCCCGCTCAGATATGCGCCCGTGAGCGAATCCGCGCGGGCCACCTCTTCGGGCGATCCTTGGGCCACGATTCGCCCGCCCTGCACCCCCGCTCCCGGACCCAAATCGATGATATGATCGGCCCGCCGCATCATTTCCTTGTCATGTTCGACCACCACCACCGTATTGCCGCCGTCGCGCAACCGGCGCAAGGAATCGATCAGGCGGCTGTTGTCCGACGGATGAAGACCGATGCTGGGCTCGTCCAATATGTAGAGCACGTTGACCAATCGCGCCCCGATTTGCGAAGCCAACCGTATGCGCTGGGACTCCCCGCCCGACAGGGTGCCGGCAGCCCGGTTGAGGGTGAGGTAATCCAAGCCCACATCCCGGAGGAACGAAAGCCGCTTGCGGATTTCTTTGATCACCTCCTCCCCGATTCGGCGTTGACGTTCGTCCAGATGCGAAGGCAAATCCGCAAACCAGCGGTCCAAATCCTTGATTTCCATTTCGGTCAATTCCCCGATGTGCTTGCCCGCAATTTTAAAATGCACGGTTTCGGGTCGCAATCGGCTCCCCCCGCACGAAGGGCATGCCTTGCGGGTCATGTAGGCCGACGCCCATCGCCTCAATTTTTTGGACTCGTCTTGACGGAATTGGGCTTCGATAAAAGGGATCAAACCGTCGAATTTCAGGCGGTACTCCTGGGTTACGCCCGTCACGTCCGAGTGGACGGTAAGGAATTCGTCGGTGCCGTAAAGGATTTTGTTCAATCCTTCTTCAGGAATTTTTTCGATGGGCGTTTTCAGGTCGAATCCGTATTTCTTGCCGATCATTTCCAATTGGGAAGTAATCCACTTATGTGTGGCCGGATCCACGGGAGCCAATCCCCCTTGAGCGATGCTTTTGGACGGGTCGGGAATGATTTTGGAAAGGTCGGCTTCATATACCTCGCCCAATCCTTTGCAAACGGGACAATATCCTTTGGGTGAATTGAAAGAGAAAAAATTGGGATCGGGCTCCGGAAGGGCGGTACCCGTACCCGTATCCACGATTTGCCGGCCGTAATAGGCCAATTCCCCTTCGCCGTCCCATACGGCCAATATGCCTTTGCCCAAACCGAGGGCCGTTTCCACCGCCGAAACCAAACGGGCGAACCCCTTGTCTTCCTCTTTTGAGGGCACCACCAAATGATCCACCACGGCTTCGATGTCGTGGGTTTTGTAGCGCTCCACTTGCATGCCCGGCGTGATGTCCTTCAACATGCCGTCCACCCGCACGCGGGTAAGGCGTTTTTTGGCCAAACGTTCGAACAATTCGCGGTAATGGCCCTTACGGGCGCGGACCATGGGAGCCAGAATGTACCTCACTTCGCCGCCGTGGGCTTCCGATATCTCGCGCGCAATATCGGCAGGGGTGCAATTCCGTTCCGACACGGGCGTGTTGTCCTCTCCGGTACGGGAAATTTTGGCGTACAACAACCGGAGGAAATCGTAAATTTCGGTTACCGTCCCCACCGTGGAACGCGGATTTTTGTGCACCGTCTTTTGTTCGATGGCCACCACAGGCGGCAAGTGATCGATCTTGTCCACGTCGGGCCGCTCCATGGCTCCCACAAACTGACGGGCATAGGCCGATACCGTCTCCAAAAAGCGGCGTTGCCCTTCGGCATATAAGGTATTAAACGCCAATCCCGACTTGCCGCTCCCGCTGATGCCGGTCAATACGGTGATGCGGCGCAACGGAATGCGCACGTCTATATTTTTCAAATTATGCTCGCGCGCTCCTTTTATTTCGATATGGGTGGGTTTACGGCTCATTGGAGAATGGATGTAAGTGGGCCTTTAAAAACATTCTTTTTAACAAAAACCGTTCCAACCCGTCGTCTTTTAAGGCATCCGGTACCGACGCGAAGGAAGTACAAATAATAATAAAAGGTATAAAAGATTTACTCCCGGTACGGCCATCAAAAAAAGAGTGCGCTCGGACCATCCCACGGCTTGTACCCGGCGGCGTACGGCCATGGCCACAGGCACCGCCAATAGGGCGCCCCACAAAATGGCGCGGTAAACGGATTCTCCCCACGGCCCGGCCCATTTCCATGCCGCCGTTCCCGTCGCGGCAATCAACAGCCACAAAGCGATAAACGAACCCCGATCCAACAAATCCTCCTCTTCCCAAAAGGAGGCGTTTCGGTCGGTAAATTTTCCGTCGAACAGGGTGAGGCTCCGGCGTTCGATCCGGCCGGTAGCGGTATTTTCCGCCCGCAATTCCACGGGATGGGGTACCCGGGGCCAGGGATAAAAATGCACCGTGTATCGACCGCTGGATTTCACTTTACGGAAAGGCCGGAGTTCCACCCGGTCGGCACGGGCGGTTTTCCAATAAAACGTAACCCGTATGTCGTCGGGTGCGGTGGTGATGCGGTAATGAAAATCGCTGATGCGGGGTGCCCGCGGGCGGCGTTGTTTGTACCTCATGAGCGATACGGCCGAAAATGCAAAGGTACGAAAAACCTTTCGCTTAAGCCCCCCTTTGCCGGCGGTTTTAAAAAACGTAACAATGTCCTATATTTGCGGTGATTTAGAAAACAGGCAAATAATGGCTAACCAAAAAGCGACCATCTCCCAGATCATCGGCCCGGTGATCGACGTGCATTTCGAAGGAGAAAACGTGGAACTTCCCAAAATTTACGATTCCCTCAAAGTGACCCGTCCCGACGGCACGGACGTGATTCTCGAAGTCCAACAACATGTGGGCGAGGATACGGTACGTACCGTGGCCATGGACTCCACCGACGGCTTGCAACGCGGCCAGGAAGTGGAAGTGTTGGGAACGCCCATTCAAATGCCCAAAGGAAAAATTTTCGGACGCCTCTTTAACGTGATCGGCGATCCCATCGACGGGCTGGAACCCTTGCCCAAAGAGGGCGAACACGGAAGCCCCATCCACAAACCGGCACCCAAATTCGAAGACTTGTCCACCAAAACCGAACCCCTTTACACCGGTATCAAGGTAATCGATTTGATCGAACCCTATGCCAAAGGGGGTAAAATCGGATTGTTCGGCGGTGCCGGCGTGGGCAAGACGGTATTGATTCAGGAATTGATCAACAACATCGCCAAGGGTCACGGCGGATTGTCGGTATTTGCCGGCGTGGGCGAACGTACGCGCGAGGGGAACGACCTGTTGCGCGAAATGCTGGAAGCCCGCATCATCGATTACGGCGACGAATTCATGGAAAGCATGAAAAAAGGCGGCTGGGATTTGAGCAAGGTGGACAAAAAAGCGCTCGAAAATTCCAAAGCCACCTTTGTGTTCGGACAGATGAACGAGCCGCCGGGAGCCCGCTTGCGGGTGGCCCTATCGGGATTGACGGTAGCCGAATATTTCCGCGACGGCGCCGGCACGGGCGAAGCCAAAGACGTGCTCTTCTTTATCGACAATATTTTCCGATTCACCCAAGCGGGTTCGGAAGTGTCGGCCCTGTTGGGTCGCATGCCGTCGGCCGTGGGTTATCAACCTACGCTGGCCACCGAAATGGGTCAATTACAAGAACGAATTACGTCCGTGAAAAACGGCTCCATCACCTCGGTGCAAGCGGTTTACGTGCCCGCCGACGACTTGACCGACCCCGCTCCCGCCACCACCTTCGCCCACTTGGACGCCACCACGGTGCTTTCGCGTAAAATCGCCGAATTGGGTATTTACCCCGCCGTGGATCCGCTGGACTCCACTTCCCGCATCCTTACGCCCGAAATCGTGGGCGAAGAGCATTACCGCACGGCCCAACGGGTTAAAGAAATCCTCCAACGGTACAAGGAATTGCAAGACATTATCGCCATCCTGGGTATGGAAGAATTGAGCGAGGAAGACAAGTTGGTGGTTCACCGCGCCCGCCGGGTTCAGCGATTCCTGTCGCAACCCTTCCACGTGGCCGAACAATTCACGGGCATCCCGGGTGTATTGGTGGACATCAAAGACACCATCAAAGGCTTTAACATGATCCTGGACGGCGAACTGGACCACTTGCCGGAAGCGGCCTTCAACCTCAAAGGTACCATCGAAGACGCCATCGAGGCAGGCGAAAAAATGTTGGCGGAAGCCCAATCCTAAATCCGGCGGATATGAAAGTGGAAATCGTATCGCCCGAAGGAAAATTGCTGGACACCGAAGCTACGCTGGTATCCCTGCCCGGCGTAAACGGGGCGTTCGAAATTCTCGACCATCACGCTCCCATCATCGCATTGCTGGGCAAAGGTACGGTGCGCGTGGTGGGCGACCGAATCACGGTGGATGAAGACGTGGAAGACAAATTCGAAATCCTTAAAGGAGAAGTGCGCTTGCCGTTCAATAGCGGGACCATCGAAATGAAGCAAAACAGATTAATCGTGTTGGTGGAATAATTTCACCTTCCATTCACAAAAACAAAGGGGCTGTCTTTCGAGTCAGCCCCTTTTTATTTTTTCATATCGCGCCGCGCGCAATCGGCTTAAGCTTTTTTCTTTTCCTTACAGCATTTTCAGAAAGCTCACCTCCTTGTCGGTAAGGTATCGCCACTGGCCGCGTTCCAACCCTTTTTTGGTCAGCCCGGCAAACATCACGCGGTCCAGTTTTTTTACGTCATAACCCAGATGCTTGAAAATTCGCCGCACGATGCGGTTGCGGCCCGAATGGAGCTTCACGCCCACCTCGGAACGCGGCGCTCCCTGGATGTAAGAAATTTCGTCCACGTAAATCATGCCGTCGTTCAATTTCAATCCCTCGCGGATTTTTTGCATGTCGCTTTGTTTGAGATTGCGGTCCAAAACCACGTGATAAATTTTTTCCACCTTGTTTTTGGGATGCAACAATTTTTCGGCCAGCTGTCCGTCATTGGTCAAGAGGAGCACGCCCGTGGTTTTGCGATCGAGCCGTCCCACCGGATAGAGACGGTACTTGGAGGCGTCTTTCACCAGGTCCATTACCGTTTTGCGGTTGCGCTCGTCTTTGGTGGTGGTAATGTAGTTTTTTGGCTTGTTGAGCAATACATACACCTTCTTTTCGGGCACCACCGGCTCGCCGCCGAAGCGCACTTCGTCTTCAGGATTCACCTTATATCCCATTTCGGTGATTACCTCTCCGTTGACGGTTACCATGCCGTTTTTGATCAACTCGTCGGCCCGGCGTCGCGAAGCGATGCCCGCATGGGCCAAATATTTATTCAAGCGCATGGGCCATTCGGGAGCCGCCTCTTTTTTGGGACGGCGAAAACGGGGACGAAACCGTCCGCGCACCCCTCCTTTACGGGCCGGCCGCATACGTCCTTTTTCTTTGTTTTTCATTTTTTCGCTTTTTTACAGCCCCCATTCCGCACAAATCATTCCAAACGGGCGCCGTGACATTTTGGCACGCAGTCCCGTGCCCGGGTCAATGGCATATTTATTGTAATTTTGCCTTCGAAAAATCGGCACGCAAGCCATGGAAATCCGCCCGTTGGCACATAAAGGTGATTTTTCGGAACGTACGGCCCGCGGCCGCACAGCGGTTTTGTTTTTTAAACCCGCCCATCAAGCCTCCGAATGCGCCCGAAAAAATTTGGCACAAACCGAAGGCGAAGGAGAGGTGCTGGGCGTGGACGTTAGCGCCGTGCGCGACATCCATCCGCTGGTGGGCGTAACCTCCGTTCCCACCCTCGTGATCCTGGAGGACGGAAAGGTGAAAAACATCGTCAAAGGTTGCCAATCGCCGGCCTACTACAAAAAAATCATAAGCGGCGAAGGAGCATCCGTCCGCCGTGCCGACGGCAAACCCCAAAAGAGGGTTACCGTCTATACTACGCCCACGTGTCCGTATTGCAATAAGCTGAAACAATATCTCAACAAGCACGGCATCCGTTATACCGACATCAACGTGGCCGCCGACCAACGGGCCGCGCAAGAAATGGTGCGCAAAAGCGGCCAACGCGGCGTACCCCAAACCGACATCAACGGGCAAATCGTGATCGGCTTCGACGTGCCCAAAATTTCCAGACTCTTGGACATCCCTACCGAATAACCCCAAAAATCCATACGACCATGAAAGAACTGACTCCGCTTAACGAAAACGTTTTACTGGAATTAAGCGACGAATTCGCCGAAAGCAAAACCGCTTCGGGAATCATCATCCCCGACACGGCCAAAGAAAAACCCGCCGTGGCCCGTGTTGTGGCATTGGGCAATATCGAAGAACCCGCCATCGCACCCGGCGACGTGGTGCTGTATAAAAAATATGCGGGCAACAAAGTGGAACTCGACGGCAAAGAATACTTGATTTTGCCTTACGCTGACATTTTGGCAAAAATCACCGAAGTGGAAAACATCTGAGCGGTTACTCCGCTTCGTTTCAGATCCGGGCCCGCACGCCTAAGAGCGGCGGGCTTTTTTATTTGCGACCGGTTCCATGGCGCGAAAGCGGGAAAATCCTTATCTTTCAAAGTCCAAACCCGTCGCCCCATGTCGAGCTCCAAAGAACAACGGCTGGCCTTGCTTCCCAAAGTCATCCTCCACTTCAAGCGGCGGCGGATTCCCTTCAATGAAGAAAAATTGGAACACTACCTGGCTCACGGCCAATACGGAGACATCCTCGAATACTACGGCTACCCCGGACTCAACGTGGTGTTCAACGTATTTTTGGAAAAGGAGCTCTACGGCGAGCTCCAACAAATGAAACAGGTGCTCGACCGGTATAACGCCCTTCACCACACACGCCACCACCTCCGCATCTGGCCCGACGTCAAACGAACGCTCGGATTGGAAGACCAATAAAAAAACCTCCCCGAAGGGAGGCTCGGTTACCCGGTATGATTACCCTTTACTTCTTGAGGGTTTCCTCGAACCGGCGGGCCACTTCCTTCCAGTTGATCACGTGGAAGAAGTCGTCGATGTAGGCTCCGCGCTTGTTTTGATGCTTGAGGTAATAGGCATGTTCCCATACATCCATGCCCAAAACGGGCGTCCCGATGCAATCGGTGAATTTCATCAAAGGATTATCCTGGTTGGGTGTGGTGCAAATGTCCAGTTTGCCGTGGCGGCTCACCAGCCAAGTCCAACCCGAACCGAAGCGGCTCAATCCCGCTTGCTTGAAAGCTTCTTTAAACTTCTCGAACGAACCGAAATCATGGCGAATGGCGGCCGCCAATTTGCCTTCGGGCTCGCCTCCCCCGTCGGGAGACATGATTTGCCAATACAAATTGTGGTTCCAATATCCTCCGCCGTTGTTGCGGATAGCCGTTTCGTTTACATGAATGGTTTCGAGAATCTCGTCAATGGTCATGTTTTCGTAACAGGTACCTTTGATGGCGGCATTCAAGCCGTTGGTGTAACCTTGGTGATGTCCCAAGTGATGCACGCGCATGGTGGCTTCGTCTATGTAAGGTTCCAGCGCATTGTAGTCGTAAGGGAGAGGAGGTAATTCGAACATGGCGATTCGGTTTTTATTTAGAACAAATTTAAATTAACTTCTTCGCCTTCGGGCGAAAGAAAGATAAAATTTTCCTATACAATATATAAAAAATTCTAATACCGCGCCACCAATGCCCGGACCAACTCGCGTACTACGGGTTCGGCCTTGCGGGCTTCTTTCATGACCTCCTCGTGATTGACCGATTGAATCAGTTCGGGATCGTCCACGTCGGTGATGACGGATATGCCGAACACTTCCATGTTCATGTGCTTGGCCACGATCACTTCGGGCACCGTGCTCATGCCCACCGCATCGGCACCCATTACGCGCACCATATTGTATTCGGCAATGGTTTCGAAGGTGGGGCCTTGCAAGCCCAAATACACGCCTTTGCGGTAAAAGATTTTATGTGCTTTGGCATAATCTTCCACCACGGCAATCATTTTCTTGCTGTAAGGTTCGCTCATATTGACGAACCGCGGGCCGAAACGGGGGTCGTTCTTGCCGCGCAACGGATGTTCGGGAAAAAAGTTGATGTGATCGCGAATGATCATCACGTCGCCGATTTGAAAAGTTTTGTTCACCCCGCCCGAGGCGTTGGACACGATCAGCTTGTTGATGCCCATGAGCTTCATCACCCGCTGGGGGAAGGTTACTTCGTACATGCTGTACCCTTCGTAATAATGGAAGCGTCCGCTCATGGCCATCACGTATTTGCCCGAGAGGGTGCCGAAAATCAGCGTCCCCTTGTGCCCCTCGACGGTAGAAACGGGAAAGTTGGGAATCTCGGCATAAGGAATCTCCGATTCGATGTCGATATCCTCGGTGAGGCTTCCCAACCCGCTACCCAACACGATGCCGTATTCGGGTACTTTGCCTCCCGTTTTGTCCAGGAGAAAACGAGCGGTTTCGGAAGCTTTTTCATATAAATTTTCGGGTGTCAACATAATGCAATATTTTTTGGTTAAACAAATGTTCGTTTTCCACACGCATTTTTACCGGCACATATGCCAACGGCAAGCCGTAGGGGCGGAGCTTATGATAATCCTTTTCGGTGGTTACAATCCAACGGGCGCCGATTCGTTCGGCCGCTCGGCGGATTTTTTCCGCCCGGGCGGGGCCGTATGCCGCATGGTCGGGAAATGTAAACCTCACAAAGTTAATATTTTTAGCCGAAAGGGCATCATAAAAAGGTTGAGGATCGGCTATGCCGGTGACGGCCAATACGGGAGAGGCACGCAATTCGTCCCATTTCACCCCCCCTTTATCGGTCCGGGGAAGGTCGTATTCCAAAGATGAAAAAAAGACGGGCTTCCCGAATTTTTCCAATTCCCGCCTCAATTCGGCTTTGCGGTGTTCTTGACCCTCGGGAGTTTTGGTGACCACAATCACCGAAGCGGCGGCGGCGCGGGAGGGCAGGTCCCGCAAGGTGCCGGCCGGAAACAGGCGGTCTCGCGTAAAGGGGCGATGAAAAGGGGTAAGAAGGATTTGCAATCCCGGCTCCACCCGCCGGTGCTGGAAGGCGTCGTCCATCACAATCACCCGCGGACGGCAAATGTCTTGGAGTCGGCGAATTCCTCGGCGGCGGTCGGCATCGACGGCCAAACAAAAGCGGGAGTCGCCCGAAAATTTGCGCCACATTTGCCAGGGTTCGTCCCCCAATTCTTCCAAGGCCGAATCGGGCCGGGCCAACCTAAAACCTTTGCTCCGGCGCTTGTATCCCCGACTCAACACGGCGGTAGGGATTCCCCGGTCCAATAAGAGGCGCACCAGGTATTCGGTAAAAGGGGTTTTTCCCGCCCCGCCCAAATTCAAATTGCCCACCCCGATCACGGGCAAATCCGGCCGCCATACAGGCAACCAGCCGCGGTCGTATAAAAAATGGCGGGCGGCCAATACGCCGCGCAACGGCACAGTCAAGGGCGTCAAAAAGGGGCGGACCTTCATATTTTACGTTTTAAAATCCACATTTCGACCAACAGGGCCAACAGCACACCCAGCACCGCCCACCGGACGAGGGAGTTTTTCCCTTCACCCCGGGACCTGAGTACGGCGGCATCGCTCGTCACCGCCATATGGGCGGGGAAAGGTCCGATGGAGGGAAAATGGAGGCGGCTTTCCACCGGGTCGTAGTTCCATGCGCGGAGATCCAAGGTGTCGCCGTCGCGCACGGCCGCATATATGCCGGGACGCCTCAATTGCTTGCCCGGAAAGAGGCGAATGCGGTCACCCCGGCGTTCCTGGTAGGGCACATAAGCCGTGCCGGGCCCTCGAATTTCCACGGGCCTCTCGGCGGGCGGAGCTTTCACTTCCCACACCGCTCCGGGACGCAAAAGGGCATATAACGCACCCGTGCCGCCGTGTTGCCACAGCGGTTTGTAAAACACGGGAATCACCAGCGGCGAAAGATAAAAGTCGGATGAAGGAGCATCCAAAGGACCGGTAAAGATCAACCATCCGCCTTTGCGGATGAGGTAAGGCATCCCGCCGCTACAGGTCAATACGGGCGAACCGCCCCGCACCCGGTACAGATCCTTGCAATAAGGAGCCCGAAACCGACGTTCGGCCCGGGTGAATACGTCCTTGAAAAACGGATGACGAAACGGAATGCGCTCCAACCGGCGGGTGAGCGTATCGCGGCCGCTTACGGTCAATCCCGCTTCGCGGTAAAAAATTTCGTCATACCGGTCGCCGGACGGGATAAAGATGCGGGGCGGCCCTTTCCGCCATGCGTCCATGCGGTAGTAGGGCTTCCAGCCCACGATAACCGCCAAATCGTATTCGTCCAACGATTCCCACGGCACCCGCCCCGAAGGGACGAAATCGGCTTCCACCCCGCCGCCGAACAGGCTTCGGAGATAGGAAGGTATGCTGTCGCCCGCCACCAGCACGCGCCAAGTCGTATGTTCGGGAAGGACGAAATACAAATCGTTGTCATACACGCCGAACGGGTCGCCCTCCACTTCCAGGCGGCCGCTCAATCTTTCCCGAGGCAAGGGAGTGGAAAATCGCAAGGTATCCGCCCGTCCGCTGTCGGTTACGATCCGTCGCTGAAAGAGCAATTTGCCGTTGCCGTGCAAGCGCACGGTCACCTCGCCTCCCCCGCCCGCGGTCCGAAGCCGAACCGTCCATTCCAACTGCCCGGGTGCACGCCTTACGAACAGGGTGTCGGCATACACATTGCGCGGAAAAGGAGGACGCCGCAAGACAAGTACATATCGCGAAGCGGTATCGGCCAAAGCGGGAGCCATAGCCTCACGACTCAGATGCTGGCCGTCGGTGAGGTACACCACCTCTTTGGGTCCCGGAGCGGCGGCTACCGCTTTCCATGCCCGCTCGTGATCGAAAGGCCACGGACCGGGAGCCCCCACAGCATATAGCCGCACCGCTTCGTCGGCTCGGACTTCTTCAAAAGAGCCGTCTTCATATAGGCGAAATCGTGCCCGAGTGCGGGCGATTTCCTGAAGGGAAGCCAATAAATCGGTTTTGATATCCGTTTTTCCGTCCCGATACAGGATGCTGGGCGAATCGTCGGTCACCACTATCAAGGGAAGTTCACGATCGGTTCCCGCCGGACGCGGTCCCGCAAAAGCCAACACCGCCAAAGCCACCGCCGCCGTCCGCAAGGCCAATACCACATATTCCCATAGCTTGCGGCTCTTGCGCGACGACATTTCCACTTGTTTCAAAAACGCCAAATCGGGAAAATCAACCGTGCGAAACTTCCTGAACCGCATCAAGTGGATGATCAGCGGCACGGCCACCAAAACCAAGGCATACAAAACTTCGGGACGGGCAAAGCGGATCATAAAGCAAATATAAGGTCTAGCCGCCAAAAGAGGCCGAAAGGGCAATCAGGTGAATTTCGCTATATTTGTACTCCACAGCCGGCGCCTATGCACGAGAAATTTGTCGAAGGTTTTTCCAAATGGACCAAAGCCCGGAAAATCGATTGGCTGGCGCGGCATTACCTCTCCCCCGCCGGAGCCGAAACCTTGCGGTCCTATTGGCACCGCGACCCGGCGACCCAAGAAATCCATGACGGCTTCGCCGAAAATCCGGTGAGCAATTTTTATCTCCCCTTTTCGGTGGCGCCCAATTTTTTAATCAACGACAAAGTGTATGCGGTGCCCATGGTCACGGAAGAAAGTTCGGTGGTGGCGGCCGCAGCCAAAGCGGCCAAATTTTGGTTTCCCCACGGAGGATTCCGATCTCGCGTGATCTCCAAAATCAAAACCGGACACATCCACCTCCTCTACCGCAACGATCCCGAAAAATTAAAAGCTTTTTTCGAAGCGGTCAAACACGAATACCTCCGGCGGCTCAAACCTTTTACCGAAAACATGGAAAAACGGGGCGGCGGCATCCTCTCGGTGGAATTGGAGGATTTGACACACCTCTTACCGAACTATTTTACCGTCAGCTTCCGTTTCGACACGGCCGATTCCATGGGAGCCAATTTTATCAACACGATTTTGGAAGAATGGGCCGATTATATGGAAGAAGATTATCCCGCTTACGGGTCGCCCGAAGATTTGGAAATCGTTATGCGAATTTTGTCCAACTACAACCCCGAATGCCGGGTGAAAGTGACGGCCCGCGCCCCCGTGGAGAAGCTCAAAGTCGGAGAGAATCCGCATCGCTATGCCCGAAGGTTGGTCACGGCCATGGACATGGCACGGGTTAACGTGTACCGCGGGGTGACACATAACAAAGGTATCATGAACGGCGTGGATGCGGTGGTGCTGGCCACGGGCAACGATTTCCGGGCGGTGGAAGCCGGCGCCCATGCCTATGCGGCCCGAAAGGGAAAATATACGGCCCTCTCCTCCGCCCGGCTGGAAGGCGACTCCCTCGTTCTGGAAATGGAACTTCCCCTTGCGTTGGGCACCGTGGGAGGCGTGACCAAAACCCACCCCCTGGCGGCGGCGGCTCTGGAAATGCTGGGAAACCCCTCCGCGGGCGAGCTGATGGAAATTGCGGCGGCCGTGGGATTGGCCCAAAATTTTTCGGCCGTCCATTCCCTTATTACCGAAGGGATTCAAAAAGGCCACATGAAAATGCATTTGAACAACATCCTCCTACAAATGCAAGCCACACCCGAGGAAAGAGCCGCCCTTACGGAAATATTCAAGGACCGCAAAGTACACGTCAAAGCGGTAAAAGACGAACTCAACCGGTTACGCAAATCGAAAAACCATGATAACCGAACCGCTTAAACTCTTCAGCTACGGCAAGGTTTTGCTTACGGGAGAATATGCGGTGCTCAAAGGCGCCAAAGCATTGTCGCTTCCCGTCAAATACGGGCAAACCATGATCGTAAAGCCGCAAAAAAACGATTTATTGGAGTGGAAAAGTTATTTGAAAAACAACCAATTGCTCCTGGATCTCAAAATGACCAAAGATTTGGAAGAGGTCATTTCGGTTCAACCCGAAAATGCGGGAAGCGAAATCATCGAAATCCTTCGCATTCTCAAGCGCATGCAACCCAACCTCTTTAAACGGGGTTATAAAATCGACACCAAATTCGAATTCGACCTCAGCTACGGATTGGGTTCTTCTTCCACGCTGATTGCCAACCTTTCCAAATGGGCGCAAGTGAACCCCTTCGAATTATTGGACGCCACCTTTAACGGAAGCGGATACGACGTGGTCACCTCCCTCAGCGGCAAGCCGGTCCTGTTTCAACGCACGGGACTGGGACGGCAATGGAAATTCGTCAAATATTATCCGCGGTTCCATAAACATTTGTTTTTTATCCATCTGAACAAAAAACAACCCACCCATCCGGTGGTGCAACGCTTCAAAAAGGTGGAAATTCCCAAGGAATATTTGGACAAAATCTCTTCGTTGACCGAACAAATTCTGGAAGCCCGCAAGCTGGAGGAATTCCAAAACCTGATCACCGAACACGAGGAAGTAACGGGTAAAATCATCCGCCAAAAGCCCGTTAAGCAACGCCTGTTTGCCGATTACGACGGGGCGGTCAAAAGTTTGGGCGCTTGGGGCGGCGATATGATCCTGGCGGCCGGCGATCCGCAAACCACACCCGAATATTTCAAGTCCAAGGGATATGAAGTGATTTTTCCTTTCGCCAAGCTGATTCACAAAGAAAAACTTTGAGCCTTCATGGGCAATACTTGGGGACGCATATTACGGCTGACCACTTTCGGCGAATCCCACGGTCCGGCCACGGGAGGCGTCCTCGAGGGCATGCCCGGCGGCATTCGCATCGACACGGACTTGATCCGTCGGCAAATGGAACGGCGGCGACCCGGCCAATCGGGGCTTACCACCGCACGGCGAGAAGCCGACGAAGTGGAATTCCTCTCGGGCATATTCGAAGGGCGTACCTTGGGCACTCCCATCGCCTTTTTGATCCGCAATCGTGACACACGCTCCCGGGATTACGAAGAGTTGAAAAATACCTACCGCCCCTCCCATGCCGATTGGACTTACGAAAAAAAATTCGGCCACCGCGATTGGCGGGGCGGCGGAAGAGCCTCGGCCCGCGAAACGGCGGCCCGCGTGGTGGGAGGAGCCCTGGCCATGCATTTGCTGGAAGGCGTTCGCATCCGAGCGGGCGTATGGGCCGTGGAAACCATACGGAGCGACAAACCGTGGGACCGCTTGGATTGGGACCGCATCGACGAAACACCCGTCCGCAGTGCCGACGCTTCGCTGACTTCCGCCTTCGAAGAAGCGGTGCGCCGCGCCCGAGCGGAAGGCGACACCGTGGGCGGCATTATCATCGGACTGATCGAAGGATTGCCTCCCGGATTGGGAGAACCAGTATTCGACAAATTCGAAGCCCGCTTGGGCGCGGCCATGTTGAGCATCCCGGCCGCCAAAGGGTTTGAAATCGGAAGCGGATTCGAAGGAACCCGCATGCGGGGATCGGCCCACAACGACCTCTTCAACCCCGACGGTACCACCCGCACCAACCGCTCGGGAGGCGTTCAAGGGGGCATTACCAACGGCATGCCCGTTTGGTTCAAAGTAGCCTTCAAGCCGGTGGCCACCATCATGCGCCCCCAACCGACCGTGGACCGCGAGGGACGCCCCGTCGTTCTCGAACCCAAAGGCCGCCACGATCCCTGGGTACTTCCGCGCGCGGTGCCGGTGGTGGAAGCCATGGCCGCCCTCACGGTGGCGGACTTTATTCTCCTTCAAAAAACAAGACAATGAGCATCAAAAAACTACCTCTCCACTGGCGCATCATGGCCGGTATGGCGGCGGGCATCGCGGCGGGCATCGCCTTAACCTACGTGCCGTGGGGCAACGACTTTACCTATAATTGGATTAAGCCGTGGGGCGACATTTTTATCCGCATGCTGAAAATGATCGCCATCCCCCTGATCCTGGCCTCCCTGGTCAAGGGGATTTCGGACATGAAAGACATCGTCAAATTTAAAACCATCGGCTTGCGCACTCTCGGATGGTACATGCTCACCACCCTCACCGCCATCATCATCGGGCTGACGCTGGCCAACCTCATTCGGCCGGGAAGCAAAATCTCGCCCGAGACGGTGCGCAAATTGGAGCAAAACCTGGGAAGCAGCCAAGCCGTAAGCCGAAAAATCGAAACCGCCCTCACTCAAAAAGAGCAACCGGCCCTCCAATTTTTGGTGGACATGGTGCCCGATAACGTGTTTAAAGCCATGAGCGACAACCGCTTGATGTTGCAAGTGATTTTCTTTGCCGTTTTTTTGGGCATCACCATGATTTTGATCCCTCCCCACAAGGTGCGCACGGTCAAATCTTTTTTTGACGGATTCAACGAAATCATTCTCAAAATGGTGGACCTGATCATGCTGTTCGCCCCCTGGGCGGTGTTCGCCCTCATGACGGCCTTGATCGTAAGTACCGGCGCCGACTGGGGATTGATGAAAGGGTTGCTGTGGTATGCGCTCACCGTGGTGGCGGGCCTGTTGTTGATGATCGGGTTTTACATGTTGCTCATCAAGTTTGTGGCCAAAAAAGATCCGTGGTGGTTTCTCAAACAAATCAGTCCGGCCCAGCTTTTGGCCTTTTCGACCAGCTCCAGCGCGGCCACCTTGCCCGTAACCATGGAGCGGGTGGAAGAACATGTGGGCGTGGATAAGGAAGTGGCCGGATTCGTTCTTCCGGTAGGTGCCACGGTGAATATGGACGGCACCAGTTTGTATCAGGCGGTGGCGGCGGTGTTTATTTTGGAAATCCTCTGGCCGGAAGGGCTCACCCTGACCAACCAACTCAAAATCGTGCTTACCGCCCTTTTTGCTTCGATAGGAGCGGCCGCCGTTCCGGGAGCGGGTATGGTGATGCTGGTGATCGTCCTGGATGCGGTTGGCTTTCCGCCCGATAAGCTGGCCGCCGGCTTGGCCCTCATATTTGCCATCGACCGGCCGCTGGATATGTTGCGCACCGTGGTAAACGTGACGGGCGATGCCACGGTGTCCACCCTGGTGGCCAAAACCACGGGCAAACTTCATCGACCCAAGCCCAAAGAGTGGGACGATTATTTGGACCGTAAATGACCCCTTTCGAAAAACGGGTGGTGGAACTCGTGCGCCGCATTCCGCCGGGCAAGGTGACCACTTACGGCCTCATTGCACGGGCCGCCGGCCTGCCGCGGGGCGCCCGCATGGTGGGGTGGATTCTCAACCGCCGAAAATTCAGCCCCGACCTGCCGGCCCACCGAGTGGTCAATCGCCATGGATTGCTGACGGGCAAAATGCATTTCGAAACGCCCACCCTCATGGCCCAACTCCTCCGCAATGAAGGAGTGCCCGTCCGCGACGATCGGATCCCCGATTTGGACAGATACTTGTGGATTCCGCCCCAAACGGACGAATAAAAAAACCCCGCCGAACGAACCGGCGGGGAAAGTTTTTTAAAGGCCGTACGGCTCAGAGGCCCAGCTTGCGCTTGACGTCGTTGTAGATATCCGGGCCGCGGGCCACCAACACAGCCGAAGGCGCCGAGCTGTCCAGCACATAGTCGTAGCCCTTTTCCGCCGCCACACTTTCGATGGCGTTCATGAGCTTGTCCTGAATGGCTTTCATCTTTTCGGCCTCCTTCTTGGCCAGGTCTTCCTGGATGCGTTGTTGGGCTTGCATGATGCTTTGCTCCATCTGTTGGAGCTCCTGAGCCCGTCGCTGATTTTCTTCCTGGGTCACTTGGGAGGCTTCCTGCTGATACTTTTGCAATTTTTCAAAATACTCCTTCTGCATTTGCTCGAACTCCTTTTGATAGGTTTGATACAATTGCTTCAGCTCGGCCTGCGCCTTCTTGTATTCGGGCATTTCGGCCAAAATCTTTTGTACGTCGATGTGAGCGATTTTTTGTTGGGCCTGCGCCCCGATGCTCCATGCTGCCAACAGAGTCAGCAATAAGAATTTCATGTGTTTCATAGTCAACTTATTTTACGTTTTAATCGGTTTCCTTTCCGTTTTCGTTCCGGCTTTCGCCTCGGTTTTGTTCTTTTTGACGCGCTTCGCGCTGTTTTTGCCATTGGCGCTTGCGCTCCTCGTATATTTCGCGCGCGGTTTTTTTGCGTTTGGTTTCGCCGCGTGCTTTTTCGTCGGATTTATCGCTTTCGGATTTTTTCTCCGCCTCCCGGTCCCTTTGCTTTTTCCATTCCTCTTTGCGTTGGCGGTATTTTTCTTCCAGCTCCTTGCGGCTGTTTTTCTTTTTCTTTTCGCGCAATTCTTTGGCCCGCTCCCGCTTGAGGATGCGCAATACCTGAGGAGTGATGTCCAATTTGGATGAAGCATGAATGATGCCCGCTCCCGGATTGGATTTGTCGATTACCAAATCATAGTGGCGGAGTTCCACCAATTTGGCCACGGCATTAAACACACGGTCTTGCACGGGTTTGAGAATCAATTGTTTTTGGATCACGTAATCCCCGTTGGGACCGAATTTTTCCATTTGGAATTTCAATCGTTGCTCTTCTTTGAAGCGTATAATTTCTTCCTTTTCCTTGAGCAATTCCGCCGGGAGCATGAGCTTCTCGGCTTCGTATTCACGTTTGAGCTCTTCGATTTCAGACGTCATTTGATCCAACCGGCGCTTCCAATTTTGGACCCGTGCATCCAGCTCTTGCATGGCCTGGGTGTATTCGGGCATGCTGTCGAGGATCATCTCCATATCCACAAAAGCGATACGGAGCTTTCCCCGCTGGGCATATCCCGCGGCCAGGGTTAAGAGAAGCGGAAGGAGCCAGATATATCGTTTCATCACACGGTGACTTATGAAATAATTATGCCAAAGTTAATTATAATTGTTGGTTCAGGATAAAGCTGGTACGCCAGCGGGGAATGTAAGGCCGCCCGAATTCGTCATACACGGGGTCGAACCCGTACCCGAAGTCGATCCCCAGCAATCCGAACATTTGCATGAAAATACGGATACCCACTCCCGCCGACCGCTTCAAGGCAAAAGGATTGTATTGGCGGGCATCCGAATAGGTATTGGCCCCTTCGGCAAAGGCCAACACGTAGATGGAAGCCTGGGGTTTGAGGGTAAGGGGATAACGCAATTCGAGCGAAAATTTGTTATACAAAATGCCGCCTTTCACCTGGCCGGAGAGAGCTTCACGGTTGAGGGCCTCATAGCTGTACCCCCGCAAGGGAATCATGTCGCGCGAGTCCATCATAAAGCCCATGGGCATGTCGCCGCCCACGTAAAAGCGTTCGAACGGCGGGATTTCGCGCTTCTTGCTGTAGCGCCCCATCATGCCGAATTCGGTCTTGGTGCGCAATACCAATTTATCGTAAATGCGATTGTACCACGTGCCGCTGAATTTGATTTTGTAATATTCGAGCCAGCGGAATTTTTCCTGGTTGATTTTAGCATAATCGGGATTGCCGTCCTCATCCTGGTATTCGGGATAGTATTTCAATTGATCGAAATCCCGCTTATCGAACAGCGAATAGGGAGGCGTAAATTTCATCGACAGGGTGAAATCGCTTTTTTCGGTGGGAAAGATGGGATTGGGACCGCTGGAAGGGCGCGAAATAATCAAATTATAGGTGAGGTTGTTGGTTACGCCCGTATCGAATCCGAAGATGGAGCCCACGCTGTACACCGCATAATTTTGGAGGCGGTAGCGTTGGTACGAGAGCGATTGATAAAGTTGGAAATAATCGTCGGGCCATTTGAGGCGCTTGCCCAAACCGGTGCTTACCCCGGTGATCATAAAATATTTGTCGGGATCACGCTCGTAGTAGGAATCGGCTTTGGGCAAATAGTTTTTGGATTGATAGAAATCCACCGACAAGGCCTGGGGTTTCTTGCCGCCCAACCAGGGTTCGGTAAATCCGAAGCGATAAGAGCGGTAGAGGAACGAAAAGTTGGCGCTGATGGTCAGGCGTTGCCCCTCGCCCATGGGAATGGGGTTCCAGGCTTTCTTTTTGAGGATATCGCTGAGGGCGAAGTTGTTGAGCGATAGGGCCAGGGTTCCCAAAAACCGGCCCGGCCCGCCGTATCCGGCCTGAAGCTGAATCTGGCTGGCGCCCCCTTCTTCCACCTTCCAATTGATGTCCACCAGCCCGTTGACGGGATCCACGTTTCGAAATTCGGGCAAGATATTTTCGGGATTGAAGTACCCCAGCTGGGCCAGTTCGCGCACCGTACGCACCACCAGGTCGCGGCTGTATTTGGCGCCGGGCAAGGTGCGCACTTCGCGCAAAATCACGTAATCTTTGGTGCGGTCGTTGCCGCTGACGGTGATATTGTTGAAGTAAGCCACTTTACCTTCGTAAATGCGGATTTCGAAGTCGATGCTGTCGCCCTCCACCGCCACTTCCACCGGCGTGATGCGCGAAAAGAGGTATCCGTTGTTCTGGTAGAGATTGGTCAGGTTGACCGCATCGGGCTTTTGAGGGTTGGCAATGCGTTCGTTGAGCAATTTGCCGTTATATACGTCGCCTTTTTTTATGCCCAAAATTTTGGCCAACATTTCGTCCGAATACACCGTGTTCCCCACGAAGTCGATGTTACGAAAGTAATATTTGCGGCCTTCCTGCAGCTTGATGTCGATGGCAAGCCGGTCGGGCGACACCCAATATACGCTGTCGCTGATGATGTAGGCGTTGCGAAAACCCTTGGAGCGGTAGAATTCTTCCACCAGTTTTTTGTCCTCTTCGTAATTATCGCGAATAAATTTGGAGTTTTTCCAAAAACGGAGAGGATTCACCCGCTTGGTTTTTTTCATCTTGCGCCGCAATTTGCCCGCCTTCACCGATTCGTTGCCTTCAAACGTGATGCGGTCGATGCGTACGCGGGGCCCTTTGTCCACATATACGGTCACTTCGGCTTTGCCGGCGGAATCCTTTTTAATTTCGGGGCGGACTTTTACTTTGAGATATCCTTTGTTCACGTAATAATCCTTGATGGTACGCTCCACGCGGTTGAGGAATACGGAATTAACGTGAAAGCGCCCTTTATCGGCCTTGAGCTCTTTGATAAAAGTTTTGGCCCGCCCGCGGGGTATCCCTTTGATTTCGAGCTTGGACAAGCGGGGCACTTCGCGCACCACGATGATGAGGTTGACTTTATCGTCGTCCAAAATTTGATAATATAATTGGACGTCTTCGAACTCGCGCGTGTTCCACAATTTTTTAACGATTTCGGCGGTTTTGTTGCCGGGTATGCGGATGATGTCCCCTTTTTTGATGCCCAATCCCGCGCGCACGGTTTGGGGATTGTAATAGGAAAGCCCTTCGAAAATGATGTCGTTGACCACGTAAATGCGGCTTTCCTGGGCCTGAATCCATCCCGTCCAGAGGAGGGCGATCCAAATCAAAAAATTACGAAATATGCTTACCGATTTGTTCACTGGTTTTACCATATCGACGTTCTCTTTTTAAATAATCGCGGACGGCCGCTTCGAAATCCGCTTTGGTGAAATCCGGCCACAACACGGGGGTGAAATACAATTCGGCATAAGCGATTTTCCACAACAAAAAATTGCTGATCCGCTGTTCGCCCCCCGTCCGAATCAATAAATCCACGTCGGGCAAATCGCCCGATTGCAAATATCGCGTAAAAATTTGTTCCGTCACCGGCGGAAGGTCCGGGTTTCGGCGGTAATCTTCAATCAAATTCCGTACCGCTTGAAGGATTTCGGCTTTTCCGCCGTAGTTGAGCGCCAGGCTGAGGGTCATGGCGTGGTTTTGTCCCGTGCGGCGGGCTACCCGGTCGAAAATCTCCGTGACCCGGGGCGGAAGCCCTTCCTTGTCGCCGATGATCTGCACTTTGATGCCGTTTTCGATCAGGTTGGCCTCCTCTTTTTGGATGGTATCGGCCAACAGGTTCATCAGGGCGTCCACTTCCTCTTTGGGCCGTTGCCAATTTTCGGTGGAGAAAGTATAAAGAGTCAAATAGGGAATCTCCATTTCGCGCGCCGCTTCCACGATGCGGCGCACCGTTTCCACTCCGTGCACATGGCCGTACACGCGCTCTTTACCCCGCTGTTTGGCCCAGCGGCCGTTGCCGTCCATGATCACGGCCACATGGCGCGGGTTGGCGGTCGAGCGGGCGGAATCGGATTGCATGGTCAGAAAAGATTTAGATAACAAGGGAGTTTACCCCACCCGAAAGTGATCGTAAAGCCGTTGTAGATAAACCAATCGTTGGAGAGGCGGTTGGTTTTGGGAGCTTCGAGAGGATCCACCAACAGGGACCCTTCGATGTTGTCTTTAAAACTGAATTGGGGTCGTATTTCCCACACCAGCTTCATGCGGTTGCGAAACGAAAATTTGAGACCGAATGCCAAGGGGAGATAGGCCGAATTTTCGGCATATTCTCGCCGCGCCGTGCCCGCCGTCACGGTGAGGAACGACACGTATGCGCCCAAGCCGCCGGCAATGTAGGGCGTTACCCACACCCGGTCGGGAATCCGGTAGGGATTGAGGGGCAAAAAATTGTACTCGATCATCAGGTGGAGGTCCATCACGTCGGCGGAATAGGCCCATCCCCGCTTTCGCCGGCCCAAACTTTCGGATTCCGCATCGGATTCGGATACGCGCCCCCACGTGAGCGACGTGCGCAAGCTGATCCATTCGTTGGTATTGGTGCGGTACAAACCCGTCAGAAAAAATCCTTCGGCCGGCAACAGGTAATCGCTTCCGATATCGGTGGCGAAATTGGCTATCCCTCCTCCGAATCCCAGTTCATGCAATTGGGCGTACACGGGTGCGACGAAAAGAACGAACAATAATACCGAGCTCCCCTTCATGCTTCAATTTGTTGGCAAATATACATATATATACGCTATGATAACGCCGCCTATACGTTTCTATTGTCGTAGCCCCAAAACAGCTTGCGCCGCAGGGTTTTAATAAAAGAATATTCTTCCATTTGAACGAAGTTGATATGAAAAGGAGCTTTGGCCACTTCTATTTCGGTGCCGAAAGGGAGACTTTTGACTCGGGAATCCAGCGAAATGAGGAATTGTTTTTCGCGCCCGTGGGGCACCAGGCGAATGCGGTTGTGGTTGGGCAAAACCAGGGGCCGCAAAGTGAGGTTATGCGGGGCAATGGCGTTGATGATGAAATCGCGCGTATCGGGAGTGAGGATGGGGCCGCCGCAACTGAGGGAATAGCCGGTGGAACCCGTGGGGGTGGATACGATAATGCCGTCGGCCCAATAGGTGCTGAGAAATTCTTCGTTGATATACACGTCCACGTTGATCATGGACATGGTGTTTTTGCGAGAAATGGTCAGTTCGTTTAGGGCGAAATTCAATCCGTCGGGAAAGATGTCATCGGGCGATACCACGCTGAGGAGGCTTCGCGCTTGGAGATAATAATCGCCTTCGAGGTATTTTTTGGCCGCTTCGAGCGCATTTTCTTTGGGGATATTGGCCAAAAATCCCAGTCGTCCGGCGTTGATGCCGAACACGGGAATACCCGAATCGCGGATGACGGTAGCGGCCCGCAAGATGGTGCCGTCGCCCCCGTAGGTGATAAACAATTCGGCATCGCGGGGCAAGTCCTTATATCCGCTGAAGACTTCGAAAGCAATATCGGTATTCTCCAAATCGGGAGGGAGCTTGCCGTAATTGCGCTGGAGGTAAATCCGGTAGCCGCGGCCGTGAAAGAGCTGGACCACCGCCGCCAGGTAGCGGAAATCCTTTTGGGGGTCGTAGCGAAAATAGACGATGACTTTCTTGTCCACGGCTTTTATTTTTTATACAAAATCGGGAGGACGGCCGCCGGCACCAGTTTGTCCACCCGCCCGCCGTTGCGAAGAATGTCGCGCACGATGCTGGAGCTGATGTGGGACGTTTCGGGCGAGGTGAGGATGAACACCGTATCCACCCCGCCTAGCATGCGGTTGGTTTGGGCGATGGATTTTTCGAATTCGAAATCGGTGGGATTGCGGAGGCCTCTCAAGATAAACTCCGCCCCTTTTTTGCGGGCATAATCCACCGTGAGGCCCGTATAATAATCCACTTTCACCTTGGATTCGTCGCCGTACACCGCTTCGATCATGCGCACGCGCGTTTCCACGTCGAACATGTATTGCTTGTTCACATTGATGCCCACCGCCACGATCAATTCGTCGAAGAGGCGAAGCGCCCGGTCGATCACGTCGGTATGTCCCAAGGTAATCGGGTCGAAAGAGCCGGGAAAAACCGCTCGCTTCATGGGAGGTTGTTTTCAGGGTAAAATTATGAAAAAAAGGAACCCGCTCCACGAAGGAAGCGGGTTCCCGCCATTCGGTATGATGCCGTCGGAATTATTGGATGAGGATGATTTCCACGCGACGGTTTTTGGCACGTCCGGCGGCGGTGCGGTTGGAAGCGATCGGTCGGGTTTCGCCGTAACCCACGGCTTCCAAACGATCGGGCGAAATACCTTTGGAGATCAGATAATTGCGCACCGCTTCGGCACGACGTTGCGAGAGTTTGAGGTTGTATTCGGCCGAACCCACGCTGTCGGTATGACCTTCGATGCGGAAGCGGGCGGCCGGATATTTCTTCATAATCACTACGATGGCATCCAGCACCGGATAGGTTTTGGGCGTAAACTCGGCACTGTTGGTGCGGAAGTAAATGGTGCGTGCATATTCTTTGAGTTGTTGCACGTCTTCCTGGGAGATTTCGGGACATCCTTTGTTGTCGGCCGGACCCGGCACGTCGGGACACAGGTCGTCTTTGTCGGCTACGCCGTCGTTATCCGTATCGGGCCAAGGACATCCGGCATTGGCCACGGGACCGGGAACGTCGGGACATTTGTCTTCGATATCGGCCACGCCGTCGCCGTCGTTATCGGGACATCCTTGGAATTTGGCCGGTCCGGGCGTGTTGGGACATTTGTCGTTGCCGTCCACGATGCCGTCGCCGTCGCTGTCGGGACAGCCGTTGAATTGGGCCAATCCGGGTACGTTGGGACAATCGTCGTCTTTGTCGGCAATGCCGTCGCCGTCACTGTCGGGACAGCCGTTGAATTGGGCCAATCCCGGCGTTTCGGGACATTCGTCTTTATCGTCCACAATGCCGTCTTTGTCGGTATCTTTGGCACCGATGCGCAGGGCGATACCCAACGAATGCTGGAAATAATTGTGAATCAGCGGTTCAAACGAATGTTTGTAAGCGCTTTCGAGATAAAATCCGAGGTTGTCGCCCACCCAGTATTCGGCGCCGAGGCCGGCGTTCATGGTTCCGCCGTGATTGGATCCCAACCAGTTGTATCCGCCTCCGGCAAACAGGTAAGGTTGAAGCTTTTTCTCGACCTTGCAAGGGCTGAATTTCAAAGCCAAATCCAGAGCCCAGTAAGCTTCGGAAATTTCTTTGGTGCCCAGTTTGGTGATGTCATTGGCCGAGAGGTTGGCGAAGATGGACAATTTGGGAGCGATGTACCGTCCCACGCGGAATTCGCTCAAGGCATACGCCACGTTGTAGTGGTTGAAATTGAAATAATTTTCGAACAATTTCGACCCCAGATAGGGAGCCGATCCGTTTCCGGCGGGATAGAAATCCACCGCGTTGGTTCCGATGTTAAATTGCCAGGGGTTGGTTTCGTTCTGGCCTCGCGCATGCCAGGCAAATACCAGCATGACCGCGATTACCCAAAAATGTTTTACGTGTTTCATATGCGTGTGCGTTTTATTTTCTCACAAATATATAAAAAAATCGCGACGGCGTCCGATGCATCGGTCAATTCAAGGCAATCCCAAATATTTATGGGTCTGAACGGAAAGTTTCCAGCGGGGATGGCGCACGATGTATTCCACGATTTCGGGAAGCATGCGCTCGCGGCGGCTCCATTCGGGTTGTAAGTAAAGGCGCGTGCCCGGGCGCACTTTGTCGGCCTGTGCTTCGGCAAAATCGAAATCGGAACGGTTGAAGACGATGATTTTGAGCTCGTCGGCCCGGTCGTAGGCTTCGGGAAGGGGCGCCTGGAATTTTTTGGGCGAAAGACATACCCAATCGAAATGCCCTTTGAACGGGCCGGTGCCCGAGGTTTCCAAATGCACGATTTTACCCTTTTCCTTGAGCCGCCGGGTCAGATATTCCAGGGGATATTGCAACGGCTCGCCTCCGGTGATGATGACCGTATCCAAGGTATCGGGAATTTCCTCCACGATTTGATCGACCTCTCTCAAGGGATGAAGTTCGGGATTCCAGCTCTCTTTGACGTCACACCAATGGCACCCTACATCGCATCCGCCGATCCGAATAAAAAAAGAAGGGGTTCCGGTATGGAACCCTTCGCCCTGGACGGATACGAACGTCTCCATGACGGGCAAGCGCTTTCCTTCGGGATCCCATTGCATGGCTTGCAAAGATAGGGATTTCGCGCGGGACCGCCTTTAATCCCACACCAAATTCATGTACCACGACACGATATGGGCCCTCAATCCGTTGGAGCGCCGGTAGTGGTTATAATCCAAATGCATGCTCTTGATACCCAGTTTCCACAATTTCCACTTGGTAAAAATGTCGGTGTATTTGATCCCCGCCCCGAATTGATGAGCGTCGAAAGCCGAAAGGTCGTAGTCGGAGGTGTAATAGGTTTGGGTGGACAAATGGGTTTCGTAAGGGGCAAAGTAACGGGCCGCCGTTTGAGTATAAAAGCGGTATGCGGGATACAGCGTAAACCGGTCGGATATTTTGAGAGGAATTTCCAGATTGAGGGTGTGCGACCGAATGCCCCAATCGTCGAAGTAATAGCGGTAATAGGTGCGCACCACCGCCGTTTCGTTCACGTAATAATGCAACCGCATACCCAAAGGCACCTTGAAACGGGTTCGCGGTAATTTTTCGTAATCATCGGCCAATTGGAACACTCCCGTATTGGAGGGGTCGGTATAGCGGGGAATATCTTCGGGCCGCCCGATGTAGTAGTTGGGACGGTCGGCAAAATAAACCCGTTGCATGGGATTGGCCAGCCACCCGGTCTGATAGGTAATGTCGGTCATGAGCGACATTTGAGCTCTGGGACTCAATACTTGCGAAAAACTCAGGCTCAACACGTAGGTATTGCGCCGTTTGTCGTCGATCAACCCGGTGCTGACGGGTTTCCACGTGGGTCCGTTGATTTTGTCGGTGGGATTGCCCTGTTGGTCCAAAATGGGTACGCCTTGGAAGAAATCGGCATTGAGGTTGCCTCCGGTTTCGAACCATGTTTTGATTTCGGTGGGATATTCGGGTCGCCATTTGTCCAAAAATATTTGGGCACCCACCGTGATTTCCGAATTTTTTTGGTTGAATTGCGAAGTGAAGGAGGCGTTCATTCCTTTGGAAAAATAATCGAATTCGTTGGCAATGCTGATGCCGGCGCTGTAGATTTTGTTGCGGTCGGCCGAGTAGTGGCTGTACCCGGCGTTGACGTTCACCCACACGTCTTTGCGCGAAGCGCCGGACGAAGCCACCCAAGGCGACCCGGTGACGGGCACTCGGTTTTCGTCGTCATCGCGGCGGGCGGGACGATCGTCGTCGTCATCCTCTTCGTCATCGTCATCATCTTCCTCTTCCCCGCGCGAAGCGCCGGAAAAAGGGTTGAGATTGCTCGAAGATGCCGAGGTATAACCCGAAATGGTAAGGTCCACGTTGAGCACCCCGTCCTCTTTGACGGGAATGTTCAGTTGGATGTTTTGGGCCACGTCGGTAAGTTGTTCGGTTCCGATTCCGCCCGTCACGGCCGCATGGGGCCCGTCCTGGCCGTACACGCTGAGAATCCAATTCACTTCCGTATTGTCGAGGGCCCGTTTTTTAAACACGCCGCCGTCCTGAGCAAACAGGGCGGTGATGGCTGTACTCCATCCCAATCCCACGAGAAGATATATCAGTCGCTTCATTTGTTCCTTACTTTTTAGTTACAACCGCATCCGCCTCCCGATTTGCCGCCGTTGGCACCCGAAGCCCCTTCGCGATATACCTGGAAGGTGGTAACGAATTTTTTCACCTTCAGGGGGCGCAATTCCATGTCGGGGTCGTTGAGGTTCACCTGATTGTAGGGCTTGACCACCGTACAGGAGGAGAGCCATGCGGCCGCAAATCCCGTCAACACGAGAAGACGAAAAAATTTTTTTCCTTTCCCTTTATTCATTCTTATCGATTTTGTCGGTTTGTATGGAAATACCCGCCGAGGTGTGCACTTTGCCTTCCTCGTCCACAATGACGGCTTCGATTCCCGGCAATTGGTTCACGCGATCGATTCCCGCCTCGATTCCCATCACGAATACGGCGGTGGCCAAGGCGTCGGCCAATTCCGCCGTGGGTGCAAAGACGGTAACGCTCACCGTACCCGTCACGGGCCACCCGGTTTTGGGGTTGATAATGTGGGCATAACGCACGCCGTCGAACATGACGTATTTTTCGTAATCTCCCGAAGTGGCCACTGCGCCGTCGCGCATAGGGACGGTAGCGAAAGCCGTTTTTTTGTTGAAAGGGTTTACGATGGCCACGGTCCAAGGGCGGCCGTCGGGGGTGGTTCCCCATACGTTCATGTCGCCCGAGGCGTTGATAATCCCTCCTTTGACGCCGCGGGAAATCAGCAATTGCTTGGCCTTGTCGGCGGCATATCCTTTTCCAATCCCGCCGAAGCCGATTTTCATACCTTTATGTTTGAGAAACACCGTTTTGCGAACCGAGTCCAACACCACGTTTTCATATCCCACCAAGCGGACGGATCGCGCCACCTCTTCGGGCGAAGGCTTGGTTTTCATCGACCCGTCGAACCGCCAGATTTTGTCCATGGATGCAAAAGTGATGTCGAAAGCGCCGTCGGTGATGCGGGAAATAGCCAACGAGCGGGCGATGAGGGAGAACAGTTCGTCGCTCACCTTGACGGGGCGTATGCCCGCCATGCGATTGATGCGGGAGGTCTCGGAATCGGGATCCCAGGACGATATGAGTTTTTCGATCCGTTTGATTTCATTTACGGCGGCATCGATATGGGCTTGCGCCGAGAGGCTGTCGTCGTCCGTCACCATGATTTCAAACGCACTCCCCATCAACAGGAGACGACGGGTGAACAGGCGATCCTGGGCCTCCGCGCTCCCCATCGCCAAAAAAAGCAAAAGGAGGTAAACAACCCTCATAAGGAATCGAAATACTTGATATAATCGGCCGGGGTTTTGTCCTTATCGTATCCCGTGGTGCCCAACACCTTGCCGTCGGGTGACAATACCACGATCAGGGGAAAGTATCCTTGAGGATTGTATTTCTCGGCCAATGCGTTGTTATGGGCCCGTTGGGCGGGCGGAAGTTGATTCTTCTTTTTTCGAGGAAAATCGGCACGCACCATTACGTAATGTTCCTTGGCATGTGCAATGAAGTCGGGCGAAGTCCAAATATATTTTTCCAATTTGATACACGGTACGCACCAATCCGAACCCGAAAATACGAGAATGATTTTCTTATTTTCGGCTTGAGCGATGCGGTGGGCTTCATCCATGTTATACACCCAATCCTGGGCTTGCATTTGCCATACTCCCGCCAAAAAAAGCACAAACACCAGTTTCTTCATCTTTATCGATTTCATTTTTTAACGTGTGAAATATCGGCTTATTTCATTGGTTGGAAATGTTACAAAAAACGTGCCACAAACGAGCGAGAGGAAACTTTTAGGAAGTCAAAAGTTTCCCGCATTGTTTTTTCTTCCGTTTTTTTTCCATCCGGCGAGTCCGTTCGAAATGGTTATATTTGTGCACTTTTAACACGAGCGGAATATGAGAAAACAACCGCAACGCATCGCGGAATTATTGGAAAGCCCGCGCACCAACATTCCGGTGGTGACGGCGGGATGGGTCAAAACCTTTCGCAACGACCGGTTTATCGCCCTCAACGACGGGTCCACCCTCGAAAATCTTCAATTGGTGATCGACCCCGAAAAATATCCCGAAGACATCCGCAAAAAAATCACCACGGGCGCAGCCGTTTATGCCGAAGGAGAGCTCGTGCCCAGTCCGGGTAAGGGGCAAGCGGTGGAGGTGCAAGTGGAAAAATTGGAAATTCTCGGAGAAGCCGACGCCGAAACCTATCCCATCCAACCCAAGCGCCACAGTTTGGAATTCTTGCGCGAAAAGGCCCACCTTCGGGGCCGCACCACCCTGTTCGGTGCCATCATGCGGGTACGCAGCCGCCTGGCATACGCCATTCACACTTATTTCCAAGAAAAAGGATTCATTTACCTCCACACCCCCATCATCACGGCCATCGATGCCGAAGGGGCGGGACAAATGTTTCAGGTAACCACCCTCGATTTGGAAAATCCCCCTCGAAACGAAGAAGGAAAAGTGGATTACAAAAAAGACTTTTTCGGCAAAAAGGCAAACCTCACCGTATCGGGACAGCTGGAAGCCGAAACCTACGCCATGGCCTTGGGACAAGTATATACCTTCGGACCCACCTTCCGGGCCGAAAATTCCAACACCACCCGCCACCTGGCCGAATTCTGGATGGTGGAACCCGAAGTGGCCTTCCTGGATTTGCACGGTAACATGGATTTGGCCGAAGATTTTGTCAAATACATCATCCGCGACGTGATGAAGGAGCGTCCCAAAGATTTGGAATTTTTGGAAAAACGCCTGTTGCAGGAAGAAAAAAACTTACCTCAAGCCAAGCGGAGTCCCATGCCCCTGAGGGAAAAATTGCAATTCGTCCTGGACAACCGGTTCGTGCGCATTACCTACACCGAAGCTATCGAAATTTTGCGAAATTCCAAGCCGTTTAAAAAGAAGAAATTCCAATATCCCGTGGAATGGGGCCTCGACCTCCAGAGCGAACACGAGCGCTACCTGGTGGAAAAACATTTCAAAAGCCCGGTGATTATCTACGATTACCCGGCCCGAATCAAAGCCTTCTACATGCGCCTCAACGATGACGGAAAAACGGTGCGGGCCATGGACGTGCTCTTCCCGGGCATAGGGGAAATCATAGGCGGATCCCAACGGGAAGAACGGCCGGACGTGCTGTTGAAAAAAATGGAAGAAATGGGCATCGATCCCGAAGAATTGTGGTGGTATGTGGACCTCCGCCGCTACGGCACCGCCTACCACAGCGGGTTCGGATTGGGCTTCGAGCGCATGGTCCAGTTCGTCACGGGCATGGGCAACATCCGGGATGTGATTCCTTTTCCGCGATATCCGAAAAACGCCGAGTTTTAACAGGTTCGGGGCTGTCTTTCAAGTCAGCCCCTTTTTCTTTTTTAAGATTGGGCGATTAGGATTAAAAGTTGTTGTTTATCCAAAAAGATGTCGCTTAAACACCTTAAAAGTCGTTTTTTTATCTTTTTAATGGGATTTTTAGGTAAATAAAAGTCTATTTGGGCCATCAGT
>JAADED010000061.1 GCA_013153605.1 Chlorobiota bacterium
TTGCGGAGAGAGAGGGATTCGAACCCTCGGTACGCGTTTTCGCGTACACACGCTTTCCAGGCGTGCACCTTCGGCCTCTCGGTCATCTCTCCGTGAGAACGCACAAATATAAATTCTTTTGACGAAAGCACAAAATTTTTTGTCAGCTCTCGCCCCTTATGCGTTCATGGAATCCAGAAACGTGTTGTTGTCGGGGGTGTCTTTGATGCGGTCACGGATAAATTCCATGGCCTCGACGGGATTCATGTCGGCCAGGAATCGGCGCAAGAGCCACATTCGTTGGAGCGTTTTTTCATCGTGCAAGAGGTCGTCGCGGCGGGTGCCCGTGGCCAGCAAATCGATGGCGGGGAAAATGCGGCGGTTGGCCAATCGGCGGTCGAGCTGGAGCTCCATGTTTCCCGTCCCTTTGAATTCTTCAAAGATCACCTCGTCCATTTTGGACCCCGTATCCACCAGGGCGGTGGCTATAATGGTTAACGATCCGCCGTCTTTAATATTGCGGGCGGCACCGAAAAACCGCTTGGGCTTGTGCAGGGCATTGGCATCCACTCCGCCGGTAAGTACCCGTCCCGACGCGGGTTGTACGGTGTTGTAGGCCCGGGCCAATCGGGTGATGGAGTCCAGCAAAATGACTACGTCGTGACCGCTCTCCACCAGGCGTTTGGCTTTTTCGATCACGATATTGGCCACCCGAACGTGGCGTTCGGCCGGTTGGTCGAAGGTGGAGGCGATCACTTCGCCCCGCACGTTTTCGATCATGTCCGTTACCTCCTCGGGTCGCTCGTCGATCAAAAGGACCATCAGATAGACTTCCGGGTGGTTGAGCGCTATTACGTTGGCGATGTCTTTGAGGAGCCAGGTTTTACCCGTCTTGGGTTGGGACACGATCATGGCACGCTGACCCTTGCCGATGGGTGAAAACAGGTCGATGATGCGGGTGGATACATTGGCACCCGTACCCGAAAGGTTGAATTTTTCGTTCGGAAAAATGGGGGTAAGATGTTCGAATGCAATGCGGTCGCGCAATGCGGCGGGATCAAGGCCGTTGATTTTCAATACCCGTACCAAAGGGTAATATTTCTCGTCGCGCTTGGGCGGACGTACCAACCCGCGCACGGTATCGCCGGTTTTTAATCCGAACAAACGGATTTGGGATTGCGACAGATATACGTCGTCGGGAGAGGACAGGTAGTTGAAATCGGCCGAACGCAAAAAGCCGTAGCCGTCGGGTAGGATTTCGAGCACGCCTTCCACTTCGACCAGCCCCTCGAATTCGTATTCTTTGTCCTTATCCCGGAATTTTTCGAATTTCACCTGTTCGATTCGCTGGGCTTCGGGCATGGAGTCAGACTCTTTTTTCTCTTCTCCCGCCGTTTTGGCCGTCGAATAACCGTCCTCCACCGTAACTCCTTCGACACGGACTTCCTGTTCTTTTTCCGCCACGGCGGCGGCGGATTCGCCCACAGGTTGACCCGAAATTTTGCGCTTGATTCGTTTGCGCCGTTTTTTCTTGGGCGCCTCTCCCTCGGATGCGGCGGATTCCGACACCGCTTCCATTCCCTCTACCGCCTCGGCGGGCTCGGGTTTTTCTTTCCGAACTTGCTCCTTATTTTCCCGCGTTTCGGAGGCGGCGGGAGTTTGGGCCGCGGTTTTCTTTTTGCGCCCCCGTTTTTTGGGTTCGCGCGCGGGCTTTTCGGCGCGGTCGCCCAGGGTTTCTTTTAAAATGCGAACGGCATCTTCGGGATTTTCGGAATAATAATCCAAAATTTTATAAATCAAATCCATTTTTTTCTGGTGGTAATAGCGCTTGATGCCGATTTTTTTGGCGATTTCATGCAATTCGGCTACCTTCAATTGCTTTAGAGACTCGATTTCAAACATACCTTTAATTTTTTGGGATGAATCGAAAAGACGGGATAAACGAAGAAGTGTTTCGTCGATGCAATATTATGAATTATTTTTCGAATTACCCAACCTCCGAACCGCTTCCGCGACTTATTTCCTTAAAGATCGGGTCTTCCCGCCGCCTTCCACAAAAAATATGCCGCCCATAACCAAATCGGAATCCCTTCGACCCAAAAAGCGGTAAAAAAATACCTCCGGTTGCACCGGGATGCCGCCGCCACCGCTCCCAACAACAAAAGTCCGCCGATTTCAAAGAGTAGGATTGCTTCCTTATGATGGCGAAAGACCATAGGGGTGAGCAGGGCATAGACGAGCCACAAGGGAACCACGGCAAGAAAAATTTTTTCCTTAAAAATACGGGGAAGGGTGAGCATGCTTTCTTTGTCCAATGCCAGATCGCGCATGTCGAAAGGGACCGTCCAGAGCAATACGAACAAAAAAGCATGGACAAAAACAAAAGCCGCCCGAGGTAAATCCATAGTAGCCAAAGCGGGAATGCCCGCCGCCAGGGCCGCCCACACCAGGGGAACCGACAATACTTTGAAAACCCCTTTGGGCCGGAGCCCCGGCCATAAAGCCCGCGCGGGACGGTTATGATACAAGAGGGCCAACACGGCGGGAAACACAAAGGCATACCACAGCGAGCGATAAGGCGAACGCCACCAGGCCGTCAAACCCACCAAAGCCGCCACCCATGCCGAGACGCCCACCCATCCGGCCCGGCGCCGCAGTCGTTGTTGCACACAGGGACGCAAGTCCGGCAAATGAAGGAGATGTAAAAAATTATAATAGGCAAAAGTGGAAGCACCCAAAAAAAGAGCGTACCGCCGGTCGAAGGGAGCCGAAATTCCCCACATGTACAAGGCATACAAAGCCACGGCGGCCAATGCCGTATGCACGTGGGTATAAACGTACCAGCGAAAAAGGGATTTCATTATGCAAGTTTAACAAATCCGTTTCAAACCCCCGAATTGGCGCATTGAGAAAAAACCTTTAATTTTGTAGAACGAGGCATGGACAAAATGAATCTGGAGAAATATATTGCCGACTTGTTGCACGACCACGACATGGTGATCGTTCCGGGATTCGGCGCCCTGATCGGACGGCGGCGGCCGGCCCGCATCCAAAAAGACAAAGGCTTTTTTCGCCCTCCGCGCAAGGAATTGACCTTCAACCCCCTCCTCCGCCATGATGACGGCGTGTTGGTGGAAGCCGTAGCCGCGGATCACCATATCCCCTACGAAGAAGCGTCCCGCCTGGTGAAGGCGGCCGTGGACCGGTGGTGGCAATCGCTCAAAGAGCGGGGATTCCTACGATTGGATCAAACGGGCTTTTTCCATTACAAAGACGGCAAACTCCTCTTTACTCCTTATGCGGAAAGAAATTTTTTGCCCGAAGCATACGGCCTCTATACCTTCTATCGCCCCGCCGCACGTCCGTCCATTGAAATAACGGCGGAGGAGGCCGTTACGCCCGAATTTGTTCCCGTATCCGCGGAAGAGACCGCCGAACCGAAAGCTGCTCCCGCCAAGGAGGTTTCGACTCCCGTTCCCTCCTACCCGAAATATCCCCGGACCCGCCCCGCT
Source organism: Chlorobiota bacterium (assembly GCA_013153605.1). Taxonomy (GTDB): domain Bacteria; phylum Bacteroidota; class Bacteroidia; order Flavobacteriales; family Flavobacteriaceae; genus JAADED01. The sequence continues at coordinate 3,492 of JAADED010000061.1, forward strand.
CCCGCGCCCCGTCGTTTACCCGCTTGGGCGGGCTATGCGGCGGCAGCCGTGCTGTTCTTCCTCCTGGCATGGGGCGGATTCCGATGGCACGCCGGATCACATACAGCCGATACGCACGTACAAACGGCGGGCTACGGCGTGCCCCTGCGGTTTCCCGGTATTGAGATTCCGGTGGAAAGTCCGTCCGAAACGGTCGCCGCGGAATCGAACGCTTATACCTATTATATAATAATAGGTGCCTTCCGCGATCCGGCCAATGCCCGCGAACTGGTCAACCGGTTGCGCCGCCGGGGAATTCCCGCCCTGACGGCCGGCACCAATCCCCGCGGATTGCATTACGTGGCCTACGGCGCCGTGACGGATCCCGCCGAAGCCGAGTCTTTGCTCGCCCGCGTGCGCCCGACCTACAAAGGAGCCTGGGTGTTGAAGAAAAAGGCGCCCTCAGCGCCATGATTTTTTTCCGCCTTTTGTTCCGCACCGGCTTTTTTCGCCTTCTTCCGGCCTTCACGGCAGGGGTCATGGTTCTTTCCTGTGCCCGTCAGGGGCGCCCCGAAGGAGGAGACAAAGATACCACCCCACCCCGAGTAACAGCCGAAAGCCCGCCCTCGGGCACGGTAAATTTTAAGGGAGATAAAATTGTCATCCGCTTCGACGAATTTATTTTGTTGGACAATCCCCTTCAAAAAATCGTATTCTCCCCTCCCCTTGCCACGGCACCCAAAATCAAACCCTCGGGTTATCCTTCCAAAAAGGTGGAAATCAAATTCACTTCCCCGTTGGCACCCGAAACCACTTACACCATCCATTTCAACGATGCCATTAAGGATTTCCACGAAGGAAACGTATTGGAGAATTATACTTACGTCTTTTCCACCGGCCCCCGCTTGGACTCTCTGACCTTGACCGGCACCGTTCGCCCTTCCTTGGCTTACACCTTACCCGACGAAGTGTTGATCGGCTTGTATCCGGCCGATTCCACCGCCGACTCCCTTTTGCACGGGGGCAAGCCGCTGTATTTGACCCGGGCGGCGCCGGACGGAAAGTTTACCTTCACCCACTTGCCGCAAGGCCGGTTTCGCCTTTTCGCCTTTTCCGACGACAACCGGTCCCTCAATTATCAGCCCGGTCAGGAGGCGGTCGGCTTTTTGCCGCGAGACTTGGAGCTTCCGGGCGATTCGGCGGTGCAGGTGGTATTGTTTTACGAACGGACACCCTTGCAAGTGGAAGACCTCCGCCAAGTATCGGTCCATCATTGGCAAGGTCAGGTCGGCGGCAGTCGCGACAGCACGGCGGTATATGTCGAGGGCCGGCGTACCATGCATTATTTTTCGGGCAAAAACCTCCACGTATGGGTGAATCCCGTCGCGGGAGGCGACAGCTTGCGGTTGATCATTATGCAAGGGAGAGACACCGTATGGCAGGGCCTCCGCAGGGCGAGTAAGAAAGCCCGCAAGGACACTTTGTTGGTACGGTTCGCCTCCACCGACCTATATCCCTTGGACACTTTATGGATACAGCCCACCGTACCGTTGGATTCCGCCGACACCTCCCTGATTCGGCTGAACCCTTCCGTTCCTTATCGTCCGGTGCGAAGCGCGGACGGAAGAATCGGACTGGTGATTCCCTATGACGAAAGCCGCCTAAAATACCGGTTGACCTTGCTTCCGGGGGCGTTAATAGCCTTTACGGGACATGTGTCGGCCGACACCTTGCGTCATTCGTTCGAATATTATCCGTCGCGCAAAACCGGGTCTTTTACCCTGAAATGGGAAAAACCGACCGCTACACCCGTTATTGTTCTCCTGACGGACACCAAAGGCGAGAACATCTTTCGCGAAATATATTTACCCCCCGGGACCACCCGCTTGCGATTGGATTATTTACCTCCGGGCAAATACCGGCTCATGTTGGTGGCCGACCGGAATGCCAACGGGCGCTACGATACCGGCGATTTGAAGGAAGGGCGCCAGCCCGAACCTGTATATCATTATCCCAAGGTATTGGACATCAGGCCCAATTGGCAAATCGAAGAAAAAACCGATTTAAGGCTTGACTGAATGGATTTTTGTTTTTATATTTGCAATCGCAAACAGCGGGAATAGCTCAGTTGGTAGAGCACCACCTTGCCAAGGTGGAAGTCGCGGGTTCGAGTCCCGTTTCCCGCTCTTTTTTTATTGCTCGGGTGGCGGAATCGGTAGACGCGTTGGACTTAAAATCCAATGGACAGCAATGTCCGTGCGGGTTCAAGTCCCGCCCCGAGTACCACGTGTCACTGTGTCATCCCGGCATGATTTTTGAGATGAAAGTGATTGAAAGGTTCCACACGGGGCCGACTGGTTTCGACGGCAAGTATCTTTGACAAGTAAGCATGCCGAGGTTGGGGTTTCCTCGTTAATCAAGCCCCGAGCACGAATAAGTGCCGACTACAACTACGCTCTCGCTGCTTAATTCCGAAGCATAGTAGGAATTGAGCCTACGTTCCGGCAAGGCCGGAAGGCGAGAAGTCCCTCGGAAGCCTTGGTTTACGGCGTCCGATCAAGGGGCTTTCAAAAAGTAAACCTGGGAACGGCGACGCCGCTAAGCCGTTCCGAGATGCACAGCGGCTGGGCTGCAAACGGCCTGTCCGTGGGCAGTTTGCAGTCGAGATCAAACACGGACTAAGCATGTAGAAAGCTTGTCTGGAGCTTGACCGGACGAGGGTTCGAGTCCCTCCGGCTCCACTACTTTTTTCTTCTTTATCACGGCTTTTTTATTTCCCCAACTTCCGCCTTAAAATTTCCTTCGAAAATTTTCATACGATTTACCGCCATTTTCCTCTCCTGATGCGCAATTTTCACATTTTTTCACTTCATTTTCGTTAAAAAACCGTTTTCTCACTTTTTTATTCACCTCTCCATCGGGGTAAACAAACGGCAAGGGGAACGCATTTCTCATTCCCGGATTGCATTGATTATAAAGCTATTATTGTTAAAAATCCAGGAATTACCCTAAAATTCATTATCTCATCCATCTCCTTTCCTTCGGATGAGAAATCATCGACATGACGGGCAAGATTTTCATTTTCAATCCCAAAGAATCCGAGGGAAAGAGAAAAAATTTTTGGCAAGTTGTCAGTTTTTTATTTAATAATTTTTTATATTTGACAAATAAAACCCCCTCCATGTTTCGTCATCGCATTTTTACGGCTATTTTTCTGGCAATTACGGGATTGGCATCGGCTCCCGCCCAACATTCCTTCAAGGACAGCTTGGAAACGACGTTGGATACCATTTCCAATGAAAGGAAAAAACTCGAATGGTTGTCCGACAATGCAGATCGCATATCTCAACAAGTAAAAACGAACGATGCTCTAAAATATTTTGATGAATTGGAGAAATTGGCTCGAAAATATAAAGATACTCTTAAATTAACTCAAGCATGGCGTTACAAAATCAATAATTACATTGAACTAGGAAAATTCGATGAAGGAAAAAAGTTAGCCGACAGTTTGCTCTCCATTCCCGAGCATGTATATCCTAATTGTGAATACGTTTTAAACTTAAATCAAGCCGGAAGGCCCTACTATCATTCAAAAGATTATACAAAAGCCAAAGAAATTTGGCTGAAAGCCATCCACCCTCCCTACCCGGATAAATGCCCTAAAGAAACGGCGATTGTTTACGGGAATTTAGGATCGGTTTATTTAAAATTTAAAGAAGAAGACAAAGCTTTAGATTATTACAATAAACAACTTGAAATTGCTAAAAAAATAAAAGACTATATACAAATAGTTCATGCTTATTATAACATAGGGTGGACCTATTTAAATTTAAAAAACTACCCCTTGGCGGAAAAATATCTTCTTTTAGCCATGAAGGAAACAAAAAATTCAAATGATGAAGATCAAAAATACCATCTTCATTCGGTTTTAGGTTTACTATATTCACGATGGGGTAAATATGAAAAAGCTGAAAAACACTTCTTTAAAGTTCTGGAATATTTTAAAAAAAAGGGAGCCGAAGTATTTGTAATGGATACATATAATAATATAGGAGTATTATACATGCGTCAAAATGCATATGAAAAAGCGCTTCAGTACTTGGATTCAGCTATAATATATGCTAAAAAAACTGGATATACTCCTTATTTGGTAGCCATACTTCAAAACAAAGCGGAAAGTTTAATTGAATTAAATAAAGTTGATCAAGCGGTTCAAATAATAGAAAGCGTAATCCCGGATACTACCAATCTTCCCGGGATCTCAAAAGCTCATTTTTTTCAATTATTATACGAAATCCACAAAGCCAAAGGCGATTACCGCAAGGCATTGGAATATTACGAACGGTATCATGCCATATACGACTCGATTTTGGAGGCGCGAAACGAATCGAAATTTGCCGAATTGGAACGAAAATACCGGGCCGAACAAAAGGAAAAGGAACTCCTCCGGCTCAAAACCGAACAACAAGCCAAAGAGCTGGCCCTCCTCAAAGCCCGGCGAAGACAATACCTGCTGGCCGGCGGATTGGGGCTGACGCTGTTGGTTTCGGGCTTGCTCGGATTTCTCCTCCTGAAAATCTATCGCCAAAAGAAATTTATCGAAGATTTGGTCACCACTTGGCATCACCAATTGTCAAACGAGCTGAATCCCCTGATCTTGAGCCTCAAAAAAGTGCAAAAAAACCTCGGCGAACCGGACTTTGCCCTTCGGCTCCAAAACTTGCAAGCCCAATTTACCACCATTCAGGAATTGCATAAATACCTTTATTCCCAAGGAAAAGTCAGCCGGGTGAATCTTTCGGATTACTTGAAAAAATTAGCCGAACTCATCCAAAAAATTTACGACCAAAAGAATTTGGACATCCGCATCCGTATTCCGGATTCGCTCACCTTGCCTTCCAAACAGGCGCGCATCGTGGGATTGTTCGTGAACGAATTTATCACCAACTCGGTCAAACATGCCTTTACCGACCGGGACGAAGGACGCATTTGGATCGAAATGGCCAAATCGAAGGGAGAGCTCACCCTCCGCCTGCGCGACGACGGACCCGGAGAGCGGGGCGACAAACAAAAAACGTCCAGCGGATACGGCCGCGGACTGATGGAAACCTTTATTCTTCAATTAAACGGTCGCTTGAAATGGAAAGGTGAAGGAGGCATGGAAGCGATCGCCGTCTTTCCCGAAAAATAATCGCCATGAACAAGCGCATCCTCATAGTCGAAGACGAAGCCCTGTGGTATCACAACTTGAAAGAGTTGTTGGAACGAGACGGCTACGAAGTGGACGAATTTACCAAGAGCGTGAAAGAAGCCGAAGAACGCATCCGGCGCCACAAGCCCGATCTGGTTTTGGTGGACATCCATTTGGACGGAAACGAATCGGGATTGGAGCTGGGAAAAAGGTTGAAAGAACAATGGGACATTCCCTTTATCTACTTGACCGCCGCCAGGGATGAAGCCACCTTTGTGCGTGCCGTGCCCACGGAGATGGAGGACTACGTGATCAAAGGTACCGACGAAAAAGACGAAAAAGACTTGCTCCACCGCATATCGCTGGCTTTGTGGCGCCGCGGAAAGCAACGGGCCAAGAGCGACCCGCGTTCGAACGGAAGACCCAAATTTGCGGGAGACAAAGTGGGGATGACGGCCTTTACGGATTACCTGAACGCCCTCCGGGTGTCGGGAGCCAACCAGGTGACGGAAGTGCCGGTGCGCTTCGACGATATCGCCTTCTTCACCACCGATACGGAAAAGTTGAGCAAAAAGTTGCAACCGCGCTCCAATTATTTTTTTATGGTGGACAAAGACAACAACGTGTATTACCTCCCCGGCCATTTAAGCAACCTGTGCCGCAAATTGCCGCTACACTTCGTGCGCATAGGAGACGGGTACGTGGTGAATATTCTTACCCCCACATTCGAAGGTCGCATCAACGGCAAAACCCTTAAAATTTTGGGCAAGGATTTCAAAATTTCGAACACTTACAGACGCTTGTTTAACGAACGTATGAAGATGTTTTATTTGGACGGCCGGGAGGCGGGAAAATAGGGCTCGGTATGAATCTCTTGTGAATAGGCCCTTGCTTAAAATGAGGTGCCAAAGTTTTTCATGGTGAAATGTTTGGTTAGTAATATCCGATAAAAAAGAATAGGGAGTGCAAAATCCGTAATGCCAACCTAACAATTCGCAATGGGTAATTATTGAAAAGCTCCCCCCGTCCCGGAGATAGCCCTTGATGGCACAAAACACCGACATCCCGGAGAGGAATAAGGCGATGGAATGTCGGGATGGCAAGCTCCCTATTATTATACCTTAACTTTAACCTTAACTTTAACCTTAACTTTCACTGGGGTAAGCTATTGGCTGTTAGCCCTTAGTTTTTAGCTTGTTGCGTGTGGGTTACGAGGGACGCCTTAGGCGTACAATAAAGGGGCATTTTCCATTACCACATCGTAAATAAGCGAAGAATCCAATAAAGAAATCACGTCATCTTTCCCGAAACCTTGCGCTCCAACCCAAGGTTTTTGAGCCAGGCCAATGCTTGGGAAAAAGAAAAAGCGCTAAGGATATGGTATAAAAACCCGGAAGGTTTTTGAAACCTTCCAGGTTTCAGCGTGGGATTGAATCACCATACCAACCGCACGGAAATGAGTACAGGGCGGCGGTTCGACAAGCTCACCAGCCGCGGTTTCCGAGCCTGTCGAAGGACCACCCTTCGCCATTAGTCGTGTACCGGAATTTATATCTCCATTCCATCCCATTCCGCCGAAGGTGGAAAATTGAAAGTAAACGTAAAAGTAAACGTTCTTCTCACCCCGGTCCACCGAAGGCGGAAAAAAGCTAATAGCCAACGGCTAACGGCTAAGGTTCAATACCCATTAAACGTATATCGTCCGTCTTCTTCCAATTTGGCGGCAATTTTATCCCGCAAATCGATTACGTCCGGTGCTTCGAGCCATTT
>JAADED010000048.1 GCA_013153605.1 Chlorobiota bacterium
CGTCTCCTCCGTATAATACGCAAGGGACTCTGCCAGCATTACGTAAGGCTTTGCTTGCCGCTTTGCCCACGCTTTCTCTTTTAGAGCCTTTGATTGTCAGTGACTTCATAACTTTTTCGTTTTTTTACATGATAAACAAATCGCTGATCGACTTATTGGTGTGAATGCTCATCATCACCCTCGCAAATAAGTCGGCGCAAGTTAACACTTTTATTTTATTTGACAAAGCCCGAACGGGAATACTGTCGGTGACTATCAGTTCTTCGAGGGGTGAGGCTTCGATGAGTTCCACCGCGTTGCCCGAGAGCACCGGATGGGTAATGGCGGCTCGGACGCTGTTCGCTCCCCTTTCCATGATAAGCTCGGCCGCTTTGACCAGCGTACGTGCGGTATCCACCAGGTCGTCCACGATCACAACGTCCTTGCCCTTGACGTTTCCGATAAGTTCCATGTAGGCCACTTCGTTGGGTTTGAGGCGTTGCTTGTAACAAATGGCCACGTCCGTATTGAAATATTTGGCGTAAGCGTATGCCCGCTTGGCACCGCCCATGTCGGGGGAAGCGATGATGAGGTTCTTAAGGTTCAATCTTTCGATATAAGGAATAAAAATGGTGCTCGAATACAAATGGTCCACCGGTATTTCGAAAAATCCCTGAATGGGATCGGCATGGAGGTCCATGGTAATGACCCGGGTGGCGCCCGCCGTTTCGAGCATGGAAGCCACCAGTTTGGCTGCTATGGGTACGCGGGGTTCGTCCTTGCGGTCCTGACGGGCCCAACCGAAATAAGGAATCACGGCATTGATATGCTTGGCCGATGCCCGCTTGGCGGCATCGATCATCAACAGCATTTCCATCAAATGGTCGGTGGGGGCGAAGGTGGATCCGATAATGAATACCCGCCGGCCGCGAATGGATTCTTTGAAAGAGGGACGAAATTCGCCGTCGGCAAAACGCTGGATTTCCACTTTCCCCAGCGGTTGACCATAGACTCGGGCAATTTTTTCGGCCAATTCACGGCTTTGCGAACAGGCGAACAGTTTGGCTTCGGGTTCGGCGCTCATGGGGGCGGCTTTTTTAGACAAATATAATGGAATTCGGGGAGGATTTCACGGACATATGCCGGTTATTCCGATAAGGAGGGGCGGTCGTCGTCTTCCATGGACCGGTCCACCAATTTGGGATGGATACGCTTTTTGGCCGGCACGCCCAAGAGGCGCATTTTTTCCACTTGACGAATCAAATTATCCCGCCCGGTGGAGAGGCGAACCATGGCCTGATGGTAAGATTCTTTGGCTTGGTCCAGCTTATGCCCCAATTGCAAGAGGCTCTCGGTAAAGCCTACGAATTTATCGTACAATTTGGACGCCCGTTCGAGGATTTCGCGCGTATTCTGTTGCTGGCGTTCGGTTTTCCAAAGCGAGTCCACCACTTTGAGCGTAGCCAGCAAAGTGGAAGGGGTTACCATGACCACCTGTTGGCTCAACGCCCGGTCGTACAGGTCGGGTTTGGCTTTGAGAGCCAAGGCCAAGGCGGGTTCCAACGGAATGTACATCAACACCATTTCCGGAGTGCGGCCTTCCAGCTCGGCAATACGGTGGTAGCCGCGCGAGGCCAGTTCGCGGATATGCCTTTCCATGGATTCCACGTGCAATTTCAAGTAATAGGCCCGCTCCTCATCCGTGGTAGCGTTGACGTAGGCCGAATAATGTTTGAGCGACACTTTGGAATCGATGATCAACACCTTGTTGCCCGGCATGAGCACCACCACGTCGGGGCGGAGGGCGCGGCGTCCCTCCTTATCGGTTTTGTAGCTGGGTTGGATAAAATATTCCCTTCCCTCCTCCAAGCCCGACATTTCCAACACCCGTTTGAGGCTCATTTCTCCGAAATCGCCCATGACTTTGGAGTCTCCTTTGAGGGCTTTGGTCAGGTTCAAGGCCTCTTCGGCCATTTGGCGATTGAGTTCGCGCAATTGTTTGAGCTGTTCCGACAATTCGCGTATGCGGCCGTATTGTTCCTTATCGGTTTTTTCCACTTTTTCCTTAAACTCGCGCAATTGATCCTTAAAGGGATCGATGATTTCGCGCAAGCGTCCCGCCTGTTGGTCGGATAATTTTTTGCCCGTTTCTTCCAATAGCCGGTTGGCCAGGTTTTCGAATTTTTCGCGCAACAGCTTTTCGTTTTCGGCGGCCATTTTGCGGACTTCGTCCATTTTTTCTTGCCACCGCCGGTTTTCCTCCTCCTTTTGGGCGCGCAAGTGGGCCAATTGTTCTTCCAATACCCGTATGCGGGTTTGTTTTTCGGCCAACTCGCCCAGGTGTTGTTTTTCCAAATTTTTCATTTGTTCGGTCAAGGATTCCGCCTTCCGGTCGGCCAGGTTGAGGCGTTCTTTGGTTTCGGCAAAGGCCTCTTGCCATCGCAAAGCTTCGCTTTTGAGGGATTCAATGCGGGGCAATAATTTGGCCCGTTGGAGAAAATAGGCCGTGATAAAACCCAGTGCATAGCCGGCGGTGAGTCCCAGAAGGATCCAAATAATAATCCAAATCAAATCGGGCATCGGGTTGATTTTTATCACAAAGTTAATCAAAATTCACCCTCATGCTTAAGGCGGAACATGCCGCACCGGGCATCCCATTCCAGCAAGGGGCTGCCGAATATGTGTTGCATCAACCCTTTGGTTTCGGCTTCTTCTGCCGGGCCTTGCCACAATCGACCGCGATGCAAGAGGAGAATTTCATCCGAAAAACGGCGATACAGATCCAGGTAATGGGTGGAAAAAAGGACGGTTTTGCCTTCGTCGGCAATCAGGCGGAGGAGGCCCAACACTTCGGCCCGCCGGGCAATGTCCAAATGAATGCAGGGCTCGTCCAACAACATCAAGGGCGCATCCTGAACCAAAGCGCGCCCGATCATTACCCGCCGCCGTTCGCCGTCGCTGAGGGAAGTAATCGGTCTGTCCATCCAGGAAATTAAGTCCAGGCGTTCGGCCACCGCAAGGATCCGGTTTTTGTCTTCGGATTTTAAAATATTCAACCGGTTGAGATAAGGAAAGCGGCCGCTGGCAAGGATTTCGAATACCGTCAACGGGGTGGTAATCGGCCGGGTAAAAACCACCGCCATGCGTTTGCCCCTTTCTTCGCGGGGAATTTGGCGGAGCTCCCGTCCCGAGAGCCGAATTTCACCTTCGCCATAGGGATGCATGCCGGCAAGGGTTTTAATCAATGTGGTTTTTCCGCTCCCGTTGGGCCCCAAAAGGGCATACAAGCCGCCCCGGCGAAGACGGGCCGAGATGCCGTCCAGCACCGTATGCGTGCCGTATCCCGTCTTCAAGCCGCGAATGTCAAGGAGGATTTCGCTCATGAACCCGCATTTTGGGATTTCGGCACCGCAATCAGATAATCGTTCTCCCCTACCGCGCCGGTATTCAGCCCCCGAATGCGAATCAGGCGATACCGGCTCTTTCTTTCCTCACTCCATTGCCGCCATTGCCCGGGGCTCAATATCCAAACCCGGGCGGAATCGCCGATCGTGTCGGCGGCCGAGGAAGGAAATACCAAACGGGCATCAGGGGCATATAATTCCAAATAAAACGGCAGGCTGGGGGGATGCCCGAAGGTATTGGCTACCGCCACTTCTTTTACCCCCGGAATTCGGGAGAGCGCTTTGGCGGTGCGGTAGGTGGCGTTTTTTAATGGCTCCGCCGCCGGGAGGACACCCAAATAGAGGACGCCCGTCCATATCAATCCAATGGCAAGGTAACCTGAAAACGCCTTTTGAGGCGGACGGCGGGAGAGATACCATGCCGCCAAACCCACCCCGAAATGCAATAAGGCGGCCAGCCCCAAGGCAAAGCCCGCTCCGCGCGGGAGCGAAGGACCGAATTTGACGGCAATTAAAGCCAAGGCCGATCCGAGGAGGATGCTCAAGACCGCGGCTACTTTTCCCCACCAACGGGCGGCCGGTTGAAGGCGACCCGACAGGATGTCCTCACCCGCCAAGCCGGCCAACAAAGCCAGGGCGGGATAGGAAGCTAACACATAGGCGGGTAATTTGCTGGGAAGCAATTCATAAGGCAACCACCCGGCTACCAGCCACAGAAGGAGAAACCGCATTAGGGGGGAGCGGTCCTTCCTCCGGCGCCATATCCACCCGAAGGTCCATGCCACCACGGGCAACCATGGTAATGCCGTGAGAAAAAAGAGCACGAAATAGGAACCCGGCGGACCGGTTTGATTGATAACCGCCGAATGGGTGCGCCGCAAGATATACCAGTCGATCCACCAGCGGACAAAATCCGGGTCTTGCACGGCCGCCGCCGTAAGCCAGGCCCCAAAGGGCAAAAGTACCGGCAAACCCCAAATCCAGGGTTTCATTGCGATTACCTTCCGGCGATCGGGATAAAAGAAATACAATAAAATCCATAATAAACCGGCCCATAACAAGATGGGAGGCCCTTTGACCAGCATACCCAAGGCCACGGCCGCATAAAATTCCCATAGCGCGCGCCGACGGTTTTTCAAAAGATATTCGCCCAGCGAAAGACCGGCCCATACATAAAAAAAGAGGAGCAACCCGTCGGTGACGGCCATTTTGCCCAACATCACCAAAAAGGCGTTAGCCCCCATAAAAAGAGCCGCCAGGCGTGCGGGTCGCGTACCAATCAAACGGGCGCCCCGGAAGCGAATCAGCCATACCGCCGCCCATACCGCCAAAGCGCTGAAAAACCGAACGGCAAACGTATTGATCCCGAAGATGCGGTAACTTACGCTCATCAACCAAAAATGGAGGGGCGGTTTGCGGTGGATGCCGCTCCAATGAAAATCGGAAATCACGTAATGCATACCTTCGTACATGCGCTTGGCAAAACCCGCATAAGCGGCTTCGTCCTGGTCCCACAGCGTGATGTAGCCGTTGAAGCCCCACAAAAGGAGGGCCAGCCAGGCAAAAAAAAGCCCATCGACGGGAGATATGCGCCGCTTTACTTCAGCCATCGCCCGAACAAACCATACTTGAAAATCACGTATATGGCCCGAAAGCCATCTTTCCAACCGATTTTTTTGCCTTCGGCATAGGTGCGCCCGTAATAGGCGATCCCCACTTCGTAAATCCGTACGCCGGGGATTTTGGAGATTTTGTAAGTTACCTCGGGTTCGAAGCCGAACCGCTTTTCGCGTAAATTCAAACTTTGAATCATTTTGGTATCGAAAAGTTTGTAGCATGTTTCCATGTCCGTCATATTCAAATCGGTAAAAATATTGGACAGGAAAGTCAAAAAACGGTTGCCGATGGTATGCCAGAAAAATAACAGGCGGTGGGGTTTGCTTCCTTTGAATCGCGAACCGTACACCACGTCGGCGAAGCCCTTGCGCACGGGATGGAGAAGGTCGTTATAATCGCGGGGATCGTATTCCAAATCGGCGTCTTGGATGATCAAATATTCACCCGTGGCTTCCTTGATACCTTTATGCAATGCGGCTCCTTTGCCCATATTGCGAGGTTGCCGGAAATATTTGAATTCCGCTTCGGGATGGCGGCGGATATAGTCCAACACCACTTCCTCCGTATTGTCGGTGGAGGCATCGTTGACGATGATGATTTCCTTGCGCGTGCCCCCTTCCAGCTCCACTTCCAACACCGCGTCCAACAACTGTGTGATGGTGCGGGCTTCGTTGTAGGCGGGAATGACGATGGAAAGTTTTTCTATTTTTTTCATGGGGCACTCTTTATTCCAAATACTTGGCCACAATGGGCATGCGGCGTCCCATGCCGAAGGCTTTGGGAGTTACGCGCAACACGGGAGCGGTTTGATATCGCTTGAATTCGTTGCGGTTTACCATCCGCAAGACCCGTTTCACCAATTCGGGATCGAACCCTTCGGTAATGATTTCGCGCGGCCCTTTGCGTTCCTCGATGTATCGGTAAAGGATGGGATCCAAAATCTCATAGGGCGGTAAGGTATCGGTGTCCTTTTGATCCGGTTTCAATTCGGCCGAAGGGGGTTTGTCGATAATATTTCGAGGAATAATTTCTTCATCCCGATTGATATACCGGGCCAATTCGTACACCCGCGTTTTATATACGTCTCCCAGGACGGACAGCCCGCCCGCCAGATCACCGTAGAGGGTGCCGTAGCCTACCGCAAGCTCGCTTTTATTGCTGGTGTTGAGAAGGATATGACCGTATTGATTGGCGAAAGCCATGAGGTAAATCATGCGGAGGCGGGGCTGGATGTTTTCCAGCGTAATGCCTTTGGGCACAAAAAAAGAACGCAGCTCTTCTTCGACCGCTTGGAAAGGTTTTTCGATGGAAATTATTTTGGCGGAAATTCCCAGATTTTCGGCCAGCTTCAGCGCATCTTTCACCGAACTTTCGGAAGAATACCGCGAAGGCATGAGTAAGGCCTCCACATGGGAAGACCCCAAGGCTTCGGCCGCCAATACCGCCGTAACCGCCGAATCGATTCCGCCCGACAGACCCAGCACCGCCGACTTCAATCCGATTTTGCCGAAATAATCGCGTATGCCCGTGACGAGGGCCCGGTAAATGAGCGGAATTTCGGGTTTTTCACGCTCGCGGTCCGTTTGATCCAACGCATCCGAATCGATGATTTCCAAGGCTTCGGTGAAGAAAGGCAATTCGCGATAAACGGTGCCCGAAGGGGTCATCACCAGGGATCCTCCGTCAAAAATCAGATCGGTTTGGGCGCCCGTATGGTTGACGTACACGATGGGAAGCCCGTAAGCTCTCACGTTGGCTTTTAATACGCGAATGCGTTCTTTGGCATGGAGGTAATCGAACGGCGAGGCCGAAATGTTGATCAACAAATCGGGGCGGTAAGGAAGGAACTTTTCAACCGGGTTGACGGTGTAGAGCGGGTTTTCGTTACCCAAATTCCATATATCTTCGCAAATGGTGAGGGCGATTTTTTTGCCTTTGAATTCCACCGGCTTCCATTCATCGGCCGGCTCGAAATACCGGGCTTCGTCAAAGATGTCGTAGGTGGGCAAAAGGGTTTTATGCTGTCGCCGGAGTTCCCGTCCTTCATACAGGAATACCGCCGAGTTGAACAGGTCTTTTCCTTCTTTTCGGGGATTGACCGTGGGTACGCCCGCTATGACGGCTATGTCCCGGCTGTAGGGCTTGAGCCGCTCCAAGGTGGCATTGGCCCGGGCCACGAAATCTTTGAATTCCAAAAAATCACGGGGCGGATAGCCGGTAATGCTCAATTCGGGAAATACGATCAAATCGGCCCCGCGGCGGCGGGCTTCTTCGATCAGGCGGATATGTTTGGCCGCATTGCCTTCGAAATCTCCTATAATGAGGTTGATTTGTGCCAGAGCGATTTTCATCCCGACGGGCTTGCCCGCAAATATAGGATTTTTCAGTCGTGTACCATGCGAATGTGCCACATATTTTCTTCCAAATAAGGTTCTCCCGACGGACGAAATCCGGCCTCCTTATAAAAATCTTCCAAATATTGCTGGGCACTGATCACTACCGGCCGGTCGGGCCACCGCTCTTTGAGAAAGCTGACAGCTCTCCGGGTCAATTCCTTTCCCCACCCTTGTCCGCGCCAGGGCTTGCGTACCGCCACCCGTCCGAAGGACGAAGCTCCTTTCTGATATTTTCCGGGCGGAAATAACCGCGCATATCCCGCCGGTTCGCCTTCGGGTGTACGCATCATCAAATGATAGGCAAAAGGGTCTTTTCCGTCGGGATCGGTGCATGTGCACGATTGCCCCACCACAAACACTTCGCCCCTCAACCGGAGGATATCATACAGCTCCTCGGTAGTGAGTTCGTCCCAAGATTTGAGCGTCCAATGCATCCGTGGTTCATTGAGGCACAAAGTTAAAAACTCCAAAGCAAAAGCGGGATTTTTCTTAACTTGCAGGGCGCAAATTTTTCTCCATGAAAGATTATAAAAAAAGGATTCTCATCACCGGCGGCGCCGGATTTATCGGTTCCCATGCGGTGCGCCATTTCGTAAACAAATATCCCGAATATTTGATTGTCAATTTGGATAAACTCACCTATGCGGGCAATTTGATGAATTTGCGCGACGTGGAAAACAAGCCCAATTATCGATTTGTCAAAGGCGACATTACCGATTACGATACGGTCAAAAAAGTGTTCGACGATTACGGCATCGATACCGTCATTCATTTTGCCGCCGAATCCCATGTAGACCGTTCCATCGAAAATCCCGACGATTTCGTGAAAACCAACGTGCTGGGAACGGTGAATTTGCTCAACGCGGCCAAATCTTCATGGAAAGATTACGAAGGAAAAACTTTTTACCATATTTCAACCGACGAAGTGTACGGCTCTTTGGGCGACACGGGAAAATTTACCGAACAAACTCCCTACGACCCGCACAGTCCGTATTCCGCATCCAAAGCGGCTTCAGACCATTTCGTTCGGGCCTATTACCATACTTACGGATTGCCGGTGGTGATATCTAACGCTTCCAATAACTACGGCCCTTATCAGTTTCCCGAAAAACTTATTCCTTTGATTATAAATAACATTTTGGAACAAAAACCCTTGCCCGTGTACGGAAAAGGCGAAAACGTAAGGGATTGGTTGTATGTGGAAGATCATGTCAAAGGGATCGATACGGTATTGCACAAAGGAAAAAAAGGCGAAACTTACAATATAGGCGGCGAAAACGAGCGGAAAAACATCGAAGTGGTGGAAAAATTGTGTGAAATCACCGATGAACTCACGGGCCGCACTCCGGGCGAATCCAAAAAGCTCATTCGATTTGTCAAAGACCGGGCGGGTCATGATTGGCGATACGCTCTGGACATTTCAAAAATCAAAAACGAATTGGGATGGCGGCCCGAAACCGATTTTGACGAAGGATTGCGCAAAACCGTACGGTGGTATCTGGATAACAAGGAATGGCTCGACAACGTCACTTCGGGCGAATATCGCCATTATTACGAACGAATGTACAAAAACCGGGGCGTATGAAAGGAATCATTCTGGCCGGCGGAGCGGGTACCCGCCTGTATCCGCTCACGCGTGTGGTATCCAAACAATTGCTTCCGATCTACGACAAGCCCATGATTTTTTATCCCTTGAGCGTGCTTATGTTGGCCGATATCAGGGATATTTTGATCATTTCCACTCCCAAAGATTTGCCTTTGTTTCGCGAGCTGTTGGGAACGGGCGAAGAGTGGGGTTTGCGCTTTTCGTATGCGGAGCAACCCCGGCCCGAAGGATTGGCCCAGGCTTTCCTCATCGGCGAGGAGTTTGTAGGCGACGAGCCCGTTTGTATGATCTTGGGGGACAATATTTTTTACGGTAACAACCTTTCCACCCGCCTTAAAAAGGCACGACGTACGGTAGAAGAGGAAAACAAAGCGGTGGTATTCGGCTATTACGTACACGATCCCGAACGATACGGGGTAGTCAGCTTCGACGAGCACGGCAACGTGGAATCGCTGGAAGAAAAACCCGCGCGCCCCAAAAGCAATTATGCGGTCACGGGCCTCTATTTTTATCCGCCCGACGTGGTCCAAAAAGCCAAACAAATCAAACCCTCCGATCGCGGCGAATTGGAAATTACCGACGTAAATAAATTGTTTTTGAAAGAAAATAGGCTTAAAGTCAATCTCTTGGGCCGGGGCTACGCCTGGTTGGACACCGGCACCCACGAAGCCCTCAACGAAGCCTCGGAATTCGTCAAAGTCATTGAAAACAGAACCGGCCTCAAAATTGCTTGTCCCGAAGAAATCGCGTGGCGCAAAAAATGGATCGACGACGATCGCTTGCGCGCCCTGATCGAGCGGTACGGCAAAAGCATGTATGCCGCTTATTTGAAAAAACTCCTTGAATGACCCGCCGCTTGCGGAAAAAACTTCTCTACGCCTGGGCCATGTTCGACTGGGCCAATTCGGCCTATGCCCTGGTGATCAGCTCGGCCATTTTTCCCATTTTTTACGAAAAAGTGACCAAAACGCCCGACGGAAACGACCGCATTCCGTTCCTGGGTTTCGAATTTCTGAATACCGAGCTCTATTCCTACGCCCTCGCCCTTTCGTTCCTGATTGTGGCTCTCCTCTCCCCCATCCTTTCCTCCATTGCCGATTATACGGGCAACAAAAAAGTGTTTATGAAATTTTTCACCTATCTGGGGGCCTTGTCCACCATGATGCTTTTTTTCTTCAAAGGGAGGGAAACCATTCACATCGGATTGATTTTCAGCGTTCTTGCCAGCATAGGGTTTTGGGGAAGTTTGGTGTTTTACAATGCGTTTTTGCCCGAAATCGTCCCGAAGGACAAACAGGATTACGCCAGTGCGTTGGGATTCACTTTCGGCTATGTGGGATCGGTATTATTGATGTTATTCAATCTAAGCATGATCATGCATCCCGAATGGTACGGGATCGAAGACCCCACC
>JAADED010000045.1 GCA_013153605.1 Chlorobiota bacterium
AAAGAATTATTGTTCCTCGCCGGTATTTTGAGGGGCGGTTTGCCCTTGCCCTTGGGTGCCGATGGGAGCGTTCTGTTGAACGGGCGGGAGGGCGGGTTGTTCCACTTCTTCGGGCACGTTGATTTCCACCGGTTCTTCCGCCTGCTTAAACACGATGGTATTGGACAACAGAATCAATCCGATCATAATGGCGAACAGGGTCCAGGTGGCTTTTTCCAAAAAGTCGGTGGTTTGTTTGACTCCTCCGATCATGGCGCTTCCGCCGCCGAAGGTGCTGTCCAGTCCTCCTCCTTTGGGGTTTTGCACCATAATGACGGCGATCAACAATACGGCGGACACCACGATCAAAATGAGAAAAACAATGAAAAGTTTCATGCTCGGTGATTTTTTTGGTTCATCAAAGATTTGACTTCGGCCATACGTCGTGCAAAGTAACGATTTTTTGACGGATATTTCAACTTGAGGATCTCGAAGGCTTTCAAGGCTTTGTCATACTTTTTTTGCTTGATGTACAAATTGGCCAAGGTTTCGGTCATCAACCCGGGATGTTCGGTTACGCTTCGTTCGGCTTCGGGAAGGGGAGCTCCGCCCGGGGCCGATTTGGGCGGGCGCGAAGGGCGTATCTCGCCTCCGGAAGCTAAAAATCGCTCGATGAGGGCCATGGTTTTGTCGGGCTTGGAAGCGAAGGAGGGAGGTTCTTTCCGACTGCGGGCGAAATATTTTACCCATTCCGTATAACGCATGCGAGAGGGGGAAGACGTAGAGGATTCTTCCCGGGATTCGAGCGGTGCGGTTTCCTCGATTCCTTCTTTTTTAGCTTCGACGAGGTTTGTTGAAACTTTCTCGGTTTCTCGGGTTTCCTTTTGAATTTTGAGTTCGGCTTCCTTTTCGGCTTTTTCGCTCTCCGGTATAGCGGCGGGGGCTTGGGGTAGCATGCCTTTCAGCACGAACCTTCGCAAGTGGGCGCGGTCCGTGGTGACGACCGCCGCTTTGGGGAGCCAATTGCCGTATGCCGTGGGGTCTTTTTCATGCCACCGGGCCAGCAACAATGCCCGCGGGGCTTGGAAATAAGGGTAGCGCAATACCAGCTCTTCCAGCAAGTCCGGTTCGACCGAGGCCGGATGTTCCAACATGGCGATAAGGCGTTCCCGTGTGTTTACCATTTGGCCAAGGTATCGGTGAATATTTCCTGGGTGATCTGTTCGATAATGGTTTGATGGGCTTCGGCTTGCACGTCCGACAGCATTTTGTCGGCGGGAAAATCGTAAAAATAGGAATAGGTTTTTGTAAAATTGTTTTCGGGATGTTTGGTGTCGGTGAATTCCAATTTAAGCTTGACGGTCAACCGGTTGAGGGCGGCCGTTTGATCGGCGGTAGCCGCCGCGGGTTGGACGTGGTAGTCGGTGATGGTGCCGTTGTAAATCAAATCGCCGTTTTGCGGCTGGTAATCCAGCCGGCTCATTTGTTGGATTTTGTCCGTGAGCGCAAACCGGAATTCGTCGGCAAAGCCCGGTACCACCAGCGAAGCGGTATTGCCGAAAGGCAATACGGTAAAAGTCTTTACGTCGGGCTCGATGTTTACTCCCGAGAAAGAGTAAATTCCGCATCCGCTCAAGGCAAGCGAGAGCCACCATATGAATACCCGTCGAATCACCGCAAATTGTATTGTTTGATTTTCCGGTAAAGCGTGCGTTCCGATATGCCCAATTCTTTGGCCGCCGGTTTGCGGCGTCCGTTGTGTTTTTCCAACGCTTTTTTGATCAGATCTTTCTCTTTTTCCACCAGCGAGAGGGTTTCTTCTTCCTTTTTTTCTTCCGCCACTTCGGCGGGCTTATGTTCTTCCACGATGGTGTAGGCTGGTTCTTCCACTTTGGCGTCGTCGGGGCGGGCGGGCGGAGCTTCTATGGACACCACTTTTTCGGGTTTGGTATCCGCCGGGGCGTTGAGGGCCGGTTGTCCGCTATTGACCAAATCGTTGACCACCGTTTTGAGCCGGTCCACGTCTTTTTTGAGTTCAAACAGAAATTTGAAAATCAGCTCTCTGTCTTTGTCGAAATCGAAGCGGGCTTTCTCGCCGGCCACCACTTCGGGCAAGTTGCGCTTGTAATCGGGTAAATATTTACGAAGAATTTCGGGAGTGATGGTGCGTGTCTCCTCCAAAATGGACATTTGTTCCACCAGATTGCGCAATTCCCGGATGTTGCCGGGCCAATGGTATTTTTTGAGCATTTCCTGGGCTTCGGGCGTTAGGCGCACGGGCGGCGTGTGGTATTTGTAGGCGAAATCCGAGGCAAATTTTCGAAACAGGAGGATCACGTCGTCTCCCCGTTCGCGGAGGGGAGGCAAAGGGATTTCCACCGTGTTGAGGCGATAGTAGAGGTCCTCGCGGAATTTCCCTTCCTCCACCAGGCGGCGCAAATCCTTATTGGTGGCCGCTACGATGCGCACGTCGGTTTTTTCCACTTTGGACGAACCCACTTTGATAAATTCCCCCGTTTCCAACACCCGAAGGAGGCGTACCTGCGTAGTGAGAGGCAATTCGCCCACTTCGTCCAAAAAGAGGGTTCCTCCGTTGGCCACTTCGAAATATCCCTTGCGGGTGCCGGTAGCTCCGGTGAAGGCCCCTTTTTCGTGTCCGAACAATTCGCTGTCGATGGTGCCTTCGGGAATGGCGCCGCAATTGATGGCAAAATAGGGACCGTGCTTGCGATGCGAAAAATGGTGAATGATTTTGGGTATGGTTTCTTTACCCGTTCCGCTTTCGCCGGTTACCAGCACGCTGATATCGGTAGGGGCCACGCGAATGGCCCGTTGGATGGCGTGGTTGAGTTTGGGATTGTTGCCGATGATGCCGAACCGTTGCTTGACCGATTGAATGTCCGTTGTCATAAAAAATTAATAAGGTTTTTATTAATGATTGGTCATACCCGTTTTCCCAACAAAGTGGCGCCGGTGGTGTCTTCGATATGAACATTAACGAAATCTCCCGGCTTTTCTTTACCCGTTTTCGGAAATACGACCACCGCATTTTGCAAGGTGCGTCCCATCCAATGGGCGTCCGATTTTTTCGAATTCCCTTCGATCAACACTTCAAAGGTGCGTCCCACGTAATTTTTCATCCGGGCTTTGGAATGGGCGTTTTGTTTGGCAATGATTTCGTTGAGCCGCCGGATTTTTATACCTCGCGGCACATCGTCTTCATACAGGCGGGCGGCCGCCGTGCCGGGACGTTCCGAATAGGCGAACATGTACCCGAAATCGAACACCACTTCGTCCATTAGAGAGAGGGTTTGGGCATGGTCCTCTTCGGTTTCGCCCGGAAAGCCGGCAATCACGTCGTGCGAGAGGGCGATGTCGGGAATGCGTTCCCGGATGCGGCGGATCAAATCCAAATATTGCTCGCGCGTATATTGGCGGTTCATTCGCCGGAGGATGCGGTTGCTTCCCGATTGAAAAGGGAGATGGATATACCGTCCCACGTTCGGATGACGGGCAATCACGTCGATAACCCGGTCGGTCATGTCCTGGGGGTTGGAAGTGGTGAAGCGAATGCGCATATCGGGAAAAGCCGCGGCCACCCGGTCGAGCAATTCCGCAAAATCCACGGCCGAAGCACGAACTTCGGGCGGTTGCTTGTAAAATTCTTTTTTGGGGCCTCCGCCGTACCAGAGGTAGCTGTCCACATTTTGACCCAAGAGGGTAACTTCCTTAAACCCTTTGTCCCGTAACCGGGCGATTTCTCGGAGGATGGTTTCCGGATTCCGGCTGCGCTCCCGCCCGCGGGTGTAGGGCACCACGCAAAAGGTGCACATATTGTCGCATCCCCGGGTAATGGACACAAAAGCCGAGATGCCATTGGACATGATATGCACCGGCTCGATGTCGTCGTAAGTTTCTTCCAGGCTCAGGAGGACGTTCACCGCTTTGCGGCCGTCTTCCAAATCTTTGATCATGGCGGGCAATTGGCGGTAGGCGTCGGGCCCGGCCACCAGGTCCACCAATTCCTCTTCTTCCAATAATTTATCTTTGAGCCGCTCGGCCATGCATCCCACCAATCCTACTTTCAGATCGGGATTGTGTCGTTTGATGCTTTTGAATTGTTTCAGCCGGTTGCGTACGGTTTGTTCGGCTTTGTCGCGAACGGCGCAGGTATTGACCAAAATCAAATCCGCCAGGCGGGGATCCGAAGTGATGGTATATCCTTGTCCTTCAAGGATACTGGCGATGATTTCCGAATCGTTGGCATTCATCTGGCATCCGTAGGTCTCGATATATACGTGTCGCAAACCCCCGCCCCGCCCGCGTTCGCGAACCGGGATGCGCGCAAAAGTATGTGCTGATTTTTGATTCATGAACACGGTCAACCGGTCAAAGATAACAAAATTATGTCAAAATGTCATAAGGCCGGTTTCAGTCTTCTTCTTTTGCTTCGGTATAATAGATGATAAGTTCCAATGGTTTGTCGCCCGAGCGGTTACCTTGGAGCACGGTACCGTAAGGGATGAACCCGTCGGGGTCGAGGAAAGAGTTGGTTTTGCGTGCTTCCAGGAAGGCGCCCAAATTGTAGCAAACCCGTAAGCCGAGGTCCACGTTGGCGGAATCTTTTCGGAGAATGCGTTTCACGTGTCGCGTGATGTTGAATTCATAGTAGCGCACGCCTTCCACCGAGTCGTGGCGGAGGCGGCCGTCGTAGGTGGAAAGGATGTAATTGAAGTCCACCATCTGGCCTTCGTCCGTAACGGGGTCCAGGTCGGTCAGCGGTTGGCCGCTTTGCAAATTGTACAAATAAAGTTGTTGCGGAAGTTCTTCGTCTTCCATACCTGCCATTTCGGTTTCATCCACATAGAGGCGGAGGTTCACCTGGTTGATCATCCAATCGTTGTTGCGGAGGTTGTAGAGTTCCACCGGGTCGAACAGGCGAATCACTCCCATGGCGCCCGCATCACCTTTGACATAAATTTTTTCTTCCCCGTTTTGGCGGTCGGGTGCAGTCAGGCGTTGTTGAACCGAGGGGAGGAAATCCTTTTCGTAGTGCTGAATGAGCCGCGTGGGCAAAAGGATGATTTTTTCCACCCCGTGGTCCGGGTAATCGTCGGATGTGTCGTTGGGCGTTCCGTTATCGTTGATAAACATGTACCGATATGCCAACACCAATTGCACGCCCGCCGGGTCGAGCAACATAAAAGACCCGTCTTGATTCACCGCTTCGGTATGTACGTATATTCCCCGGAAATAATTGAGGAACAATCCGGGATCGCTCATTTGGGGCGTGCCCGCGCGGTCCACGAATTTTCGTTTGAAGAAAGCGGTATCCAACCGAACTACGAAATGGGGCGGCAAAGTGTCTCCGCTGAATCCGGGCATGTCTTTCATATCTTCCACTTCCAAACCCGATTCTCCGCTGACGGGGATGGTATCCACGATGTAGTAGGGTTCGGGCACGTAATCGGGGTCGTGGGCCAGAAGGTTGCGCGTACGCGAAAGAAAATCGAAGTCGGAATAAAAATGGTTGGGTGTCAATAAGTTGTTGTTCGGATCGTAGGGATAGAGATAATATCCCGATTCATATACTTTGACCGAAATAGGACGGGTGCCGTACACGCTGTCCAAATCGTATATGGGTTCGGTGTCGGTGCTGAGGTCTTCGTTTTTGGTGGCGAAAAAGGGAATGCGCAATTCTACGAACAAAATGGAATCGGCGTTAATAAAATTAATGGAATTAAAAGCCGGCGAGTGGTTGAACTGAATCAGCAAATCGGCCGAGGACAATCCGAATGCCGGATGGCGATATATCCCCAGGTTGATCAAAAGAGGCAATTCGCCCGACACGCGCTCCACATCCTTGCTGTAGGCGCGCACTTTGGCTTGATAGGTTTTGAATTCGAAATTTTCCTCTTTGATCGTATCGAATCCGGCGGTGGAAAAATCTTTCTTACATCCGGTCAGCAGGAGCATCCATACCCCGGTCCACCATATCCATTTTTTCATGTCCATGTTCAATGTGCTTCGAATTGTTTTAACAGGTCCACAAACAGGCGGGGGTTTTCTTCGAGAAGGGGGAGGGTGATTTTACCTTTGATACGGGGAAATTCCTTGTAAATTTGTTCCAATTCGGGCGGAAGATCTTCGTCACCCGCCATAAGGATATCCGAATAATGCGAAGCGCCCCGTTCCAGATTTACCACGGTGGGAGGAAGGTAAACCTTGTATTTTTCGGGCGGAATTTCGTCGAACCGGAATTTTTTCTCCAAATCCCCGGGCAATTCGCCTTCGAACATTTCGTCTTTGACCAGGAAATGGATGAGTTTGGATTTTTCGAACAAAGGTTCGTGGGCATAGTAGGTCTTGAGATAGAGCGGAAGAAAATCGGTAAACCACCCCAGGGTAATGATATAATCGGCGTCCCAATTGAGTTTTTTGGCCGTTTCCACCACGCTTTTACTGAAGAAAATCATAAAGTCGGTCAGATCTTTGCGCAAGGAGCCGTCTTCTTCGTAAAAGAGAATTTTTTGGTTGAAATTTTCCATGCTGTCGATGAAATACACTTGCATGCGCTCCTTGGGAATGGACGCCACTTTGATAATGAGGGGGATATCTTCGTCGTCCACCACGATGTTGGTCCCCGAAAGGCGAATTACTTCGTGGAGTTGCAAGCGGCGTTCGCTGATGACGCCGAAACGGGGCATCATCATGCGTACGTGCGCCCCGGCGGATGTGACGGCTTTGGCCAGGCGGAAGGCCAATTCGGTAAAGGGGGCGTAGGTCAAATAGGGAGGAAATCCGGTGGAGGCTATGAGGAATCGCTTGTCTTTCATAAAGGCACACTCAATCTTAATGGCAAAGATACAAAAATAAAGGGAAACCCTTTTCGTCCAAAAGGGCAAGAGTGTGCCAAAGTGGCTGATATCGAATAAATTTTAACCCGAAATTAAGGGTGTTGTGCAAAGATTCCTCAAAATATAAACCCGTTTGCCAATCGACCGATAGTGCGGGTGGAGGGACTCGAACCCCCATGCCTTGCGGCACCGGATCCTAAGTCCGGCGCGTCTACCGATTCCGCCACACCCGCAAAAATGCCCGCAAATATACAAAACTTGCGGGCAAAAGGGGAGTGAGCATGTTTACGGCTCGTACCGGTAAATAAATTCGAATTCTTCGCCCGTCGGCTCGCCCGATTCGTCCACTTCGTAAATTTTCACCCGGTACCTTACTTCCTGAGAATCGTAATTTACGTAGTGAAGAGCACCGTCGGGCGTGGTGGCTCCCCCGTCCAATACGTAGGGGCCGTCCAGCGGGTACGGCACGCCTATGTCCATGCGGGGGTAGCAGTTGCCGAAACATACTTCGAATTCGTCTCCCGTTCCGGTGGACGATTCCACGAGCATGGTGTATAACCGGATGGGGTTGTCTTTTAAATTGCGGATTTTAAGCCCCAAAGTGGCCGAAGGGCCGAAGGTATGAAACACGAATTCCCGGCCGCTTTCCACCACATTTCCCAACGGACCGATTACTTCGAAAGCCGGACCTTCGTCTTGAGGCTGTTCGGGTTCTTTTTTCTTACATCCGCTAAGTGCCATGGTGAGAATGAATGTAAAGATCAGTAGGCGTTTCATATTCCTAAAATTTTAAAAGTCGATTTGAGTGGGATCTTCGACGGCGGTGGCGGATTGGAAGACGAATTTGGTTTGATCGTCCTGGATAAAGACCACTATTTCCAAGTCGTCGTATTCTTCGATGTGGGTGCCGGCCAGCGATGCTTGTGCCCGCACTTCGAAAGGCGTACCGTCGGTCACGGTCACTTGCGTTCCCGCGGGGTCGGGTACCATTTTCATCATCACATTGAAGAAGCGGGTTTCGCCGTTGGAAGTGGCGTTGCCCGTGGTTTCGCGTTCCACCACCGCAATGCGCACGCTGTATTGGCCGTCGATATAGGGAGTGCCTTCCACCTTCACTTTCACGATTTGGTTGGTCGTGTCGAGCAAGTACCATGCTTGGAGGTTGAAAACTCCCGGCAAGGCGTAATGACGATCCAAGTCTTGTTGGAGGGCGTTGGTGTCGAAATGGGTGCCTTCGTCTCCGTCGATAAAGAGGGTGGGCACTCCGTTGACGCCGTAATAAGCGCGGCGCTCGCCGCCTTCGTCCGTATAATAGGGATCGCCCGAGCCGGGCCAGTTCATTTGATACTTAATCAGATTGTATTTGCCTCGATTGGCTTGTAAAAAACTTTCGTTGAAATAATTGGTGTTAAACACGTAACACGGTCCGCATGTGGAACTGGTAAATTCTTCGTACAGGACGATATGTTGCACCGCGTTGGATGCGGCCAGCATGGTTTTGGTGCGTTCGTTGTTGGAGGGGTTGGCATCTTGGTCTTTTCCGTTGACTTTCGAAATCCATACCCGTATCTCGTGATTGCCCGTAGTGGAGGCGGTGTAGCTGTCGGAGTGGATGAATTCATAGATCCCGAAACGGCCGATATTCAGGTTATCGAAGGTGGCCGTATGTTCGGGACCCGATCCTTCGACCCATTTGATTTCGAGGCTGGTAATGGGCGTATCGGTGAAATTTTGCACTTTTCCCTTTACGGGTACGGCTTGTCCCCTCACGATCAGGAAAGGCATATCTATGCGCATAAGTACCGCATCGGGTAATTCTTCGGGTTCGGGTTCCGGTTCATCCGGGTTGACGGGTGCCGGTTTCTTACATGAAAACATCCCCAGCACCAAAAGGACGGTGGCGAAGTAAAACCATTTTTTCATCGGTAGGTAAGTTTGATTACTTTTCAAATATACCAATAATAAATTAAACTTCCCTCCCCGGGAGGGAAGCCGAAAAGGGTTCAGCCTTTGTCTTCGGGATCGGCCGCCCTATCAGGCGGTCAAGGCTTCTTTAAAGGCTTTTTGGGCGTTGGGAATGGCAATGTTGAGGAGGATTCCCAAATTCACTTTGGAATCGTCCACGAACATTACCCATTGATAATCGTCAAAGATCAATACTACAACCAAACCTCCGTCCACTTTAAGGAGGTAATAATCTTTTAAAGTCGGAAATCCCGCTCCGTCAAGGGCCTTTTTAATATAAGTGGTTACTTGATCGAACAAGGCCGAAGCTTGGGGGTTGGAGTTGTACCCTACCAACGGAGTTCCTACACCGCTGGGATAAATGTCGGTGGAGACCAGGGCATCACCCAAGTCGTTTCTCAACACTTCGATGGCTTTTTGTAGTTTTTTGATGTCCATATTTTTAAAGTTTTAATTTGTCCAGGTGATTTAAAAATTCTCGTACGCGAGGATGAATGATGGTGAGGGCCGTACCTTTATTTATATAATCGGCTTCAAGAAATACGAATACGGCATATTGGCTCCCGAAAGAAATGTCTAACGCATAAGGACCGAAATGAAATAGGGCAAAATCGCTTACCCTGATATGCGGATTATCTTTCAAGAGCTTAATTAAGCCTTTAATTTTGGCATTGTGATATTTCATGTTTTGAAAAAGAGGAATACGAGTAATATGGGATAAAATCTGTTGGGTCTTTAAATCGTAAAGGAGCATGGCCGAAATAGGGTGATGAATGAGTTTTTCTATTTCTTTCACCAAAGAATTCATGCGAACTTCCACAATGGCCTTATGTCGCGGATCTATAGGTGGACGGGAAATAGGGGACGGAGATTTTTTTGAAGTTATGGGGTTTGTAGGAGTTGCGTTTTTTTGATTTTGATTTTTTCCGGCGGAGAGAGTGGAAGAAGTAGTTTTGAAGGGGGCATTGGAACTGATTCCCGGTTTGCGAAGAGAACCGGAAGAAGGAGCGGGGGCTTTCTTTTTATTAAAATTCAAGGATTGTTCTTTTTTGAGTTCGATTTTCTTTCTTACGGCCGGCTTTTTTACTCCTCCGTTCTTGAGAGAAGCGGAAGTTGCTTTCCCGTTTTTGCGTGAGACGTCTTGGGACTTAGGATCCCCGAACAAGAGTTTCCACACTTTCATTTTTAAATTGTTTTATGCGAGTTAGTTATATTTCCCCCGATTAATCAGCAAAGGTAAAATAAATTTTTTTAGAATTTCAACCATTCCGAAACCTTAACTATTTAATTTTTTTATATGATTTTTGTGGGTATAAAGCTAATAAAAAATGTAATTTTTAACAAGCTTTGGGAGTAAAAAAATGAAAAATCAACACCCGTTAATGATTTTTTCAATTTCTTTAAATTCTTTTCCATCTTTCCTAACATCACTTCCATTTTTTTGTGGGGAAAAATGAACCTCTTCTTATTTCATCCGCTCGAAATATGCTATCTTGCGAGCAAGAACCATGCCGCCGATGAAAATCAAAAAGCATAATTTTTACGCCGGACCCAGCATTTTGCCCCAACCGGTTTACGATCAGGCCAAAGCGGCCATCGACGATTTTGCCGGAACGGGGGTTTCTTTACTCTCCATCTCCCACCGGAGCAAGGAATTTACGGAAGTGATGGAAGAGGCTCGGTTATTGGTCCGAGAATTGCTCGGCTTGGACGAGGATTTCGAAGTGCTCTTCCTTCAAGGAGGAGCCAGTATGCAATTTTTTCTCATCCCTCTCAACTTGCTTCGTACCCGGGCCGCTTATTTGGATACCGGCCGTTGGGCCGCCCGCGCCATCGAGGAGGCCTCCTACGTGGGAGAGGTTTCCGTGGCGGCTTCGTCCAAAGACGGAGGATACCGCTACATTCCCGAAGATTATGAAATACCCTCCGACGCCGATTACTTCCATATTACGACCAACAATACCATTTACGGCACCCAAATGCACCGAATTCCGGATTCGCCCGTCCCTCTGGTGGCGGACATGAGTTCTGATATATTCAGTCGGGTGATGGATTTCAATCGGTTCGGCCTCATTTATGCCGGCGCTCAAAAGAACATGGGCCCGGCCGGCACCGTAATGGTGGCGGTCCGCAAATCTTTGTTGGGCAAAACGGGACGCCGATTGGCTCCCATGACCGATTACGCCGTGCATATCGCCAAAAAGAGCATGTTCAATACGCCGCCGGTATTTGCCGTATATGCCTCCATGCTCACCCTCCGGTGGGTAAAAGAACAAGGGGGAGTGGCCGCCATGGAAGAGCGAAATCGCCGGAAAAGCGCCCTTTTGTATGAAGAATTGGACCGCAATCCCCTTTTCCGGGCTTTTGTGGAACCTCCCTATCGAAGCATGATGAACGTTACTTTCGATTTGACCGAACCCGCCCTTCGCGAACGATTCGACCGCATGTGGCAAGAGGCCGACATCGTAGGCCTTAAGGGGCACCGCAGTGTGGGAGGATACAGGGCATCTTTATACAATGCTTTGCCCTTGGAGAGCGTGCAAGTGTTGGTGGACGTCATGCGCGAGCTGGAACGTACGGCATAAAACCCCCCTCGGAGGAGCACTGCCGTTGGACGGGAATTTTGATTTAACTTTGTAAGCCCAGTTTTTAAAAAGATGATTGAGGACATCGAAAAATATTTGGAAGAGGTGCGGCAATTCCAAACCGCCGACGGGGAGGAATTGGAAAAATTCCGCATTCGCTTTGCCGGCAAGAAGGGCATCCTCAACGAGCTGTTCGCTCGGTTTAAGCAGGTGCCCAAGGAAGACAAGCCGCGCTACGGAAAATTGCTCAACGAATTAAAAAAAGCGGTGGAGGATAAAGTGCGTTCCCTCCGCGAAGAATTGGCGCGGGCTTCGGCCCGGGCGGGGAGCGGCGAAGATCTCACCAAACCCGGATACCCGTATCCGTTGGGTGCCCGCCATCCGTTGAGCATCACCAAAAACCGGATCATCGACATTTTCAAACGCATCGGCTTCAACGTCTCCGAAGGACCCGAAATCGAAGACGACTGGCATAACTTTACCGCCCTCAATTTGCCCGAATATCATCCCGCGCGGGATATGCAGGATACGTTTTTCATACGCCGCAATCCCGATTGGTTGTTGCGTACCCACACTTCGTCGGTGCAAATCCGGTATATGGAAAAGCACAAGCCGCCCATACGTACCATTTCGCCCGGTCGCGTTTATCGCAACGAAGATATCAGCACCCGTTCCCACATCCAATTTCACCAAATCGAAGGGTTGTATGTGGACGAAGGGGTTTCGTTCGCCGATCTGAAACATACCATTCTTTTCTTTACCAAAGAATTGTTCGGCAAATCCAAAATTCGTTTTCGCCCTTCCTATTTTCCTTTTACGGAGCCCAGTGCCGAAGTGGACGTGTATTGGGGATTGAAAACCGAGCACGACTACCGGATTACCAAGGGTACGGGGTGGCTCGAAATCATGGGAGCCGGCATGGTGGATCCCAATGTGTTGGAAAACATGCAAATCGATTCGCAAAAATATACCGGCTTCGCTTTCGGACTGGGGATCGAACGGATTGCCATGTTGCTGTTCGGCATTCCCGACATCCGGATGTATTACGAGAACGATCTTCGCCTTTTGGAACAATTTAAGTCGGTCTTATGAGCGGCACGTACGTGGTGGCATTGGGCGGTAATGCTTTGATGCCGCCCGGCGGCGGAAGTTCGGCCGAAGACATGGCCCGGGCCGTTCGCCGTGCATTGGAGGCAGTGTTTGATTTCGTCCCTTCGGATGCGCGGTTGATTATCACCCACGGCAACGGTCCCCAAGTGGGCAATTTGTTGCTTAAAGACGATGCGGGAGCGTCCCGCTACGGTACGCCTTCTTACCCCCTGGATATGTTGGTGGCCCAAACCCAAGGGGAAATAGGGTATTTGATCGAACGCGAGTTGCGCAACCTGTTGGCCCGGCGGGGCATTAGGCGGGAAGCCGCCACGCTGGTGACCATGATCGGAGTGGATGCCTCGGACCCGGGATTCGCCGATCCCCAAAAACGGGTGGGGCCCATGTATGATGCCGGGGAAGCCCGCCGCCTTTCCCAGGAAAAAGGATGGCGCATGGCGGCCGAACAAAAAGGAGGCCGTTCGGGCTATCGGCGGGTGGTGGCTTCGCCCGAGCCCAAGGAGCTGGTCAATAAAGCGGCGCTCAAAGCCCTGGTGGATTCGGGATTTATCGTGACGGCCGTAGGAGGAGGAGGCATTCCCGTGGTTCGTAAAAACGGGCGGTGGGAGCCCGTGGAAGCCGTGATCGACAAGGATTTGGCATCGGCGCTGGTGGCCGCCGAAGCGGATGCCGACGCATTGATTATCCTCACCGACGTGCCCCGCGTGTACCGCAATTACGGCAAGCCGGGACAAATCCCGCTGGATCGCCTTTCACCCGAGGAGGCCGAACGTTTGGGACGCGAAGGGGAATTCGGCAAAGGAAATATGTGGCCTAAAGTGCGCGCCGCCGTCCGGTTTGCCCGCGCCACGGGCCGCACGGCTCGCATCACCGATTTCGAGGGTTTGAAATCGGGCGGGGGAACCGTAATCGGTTGAACTTATTTTTTGGGCTTTCCGCCCACCACGATCACGATTTCTCCTTTGGGAGGACGGCTTTCGTAATGAGCCGCCAATTCGCTCAAAGTGCCCCGACGGATTTCTTCGAACTTTTTGGTGAGTTCCCGTACCACGGCGGCCGGGCGATCGGGACCCAAATGGTCGGCCAGTGCATGGAGGGTTTTAACCAGGCGGTGGGGCGCTTCGTAAAAAATCATGGTGCGTGTTTCGTCTTCAAGCCGGGTGAGGCGTGTTTGGCGCCCTTTTTTGACCGGCAGGAATCCTTCGAACACAAACCGTTCCGAGGGGAGGCCCGAAGCCACCAAGGCGGGAATCAAAGCCGTGGGGCCGGGCAATACTTCCACCGGAATGCCGCGGCGCAAAGCTTCGCGAACCACCAAAAAACCGGGGTCGGAAATGCCGGGAGTTCCCGCATCGGTAATGACCGCTACCCGTTTGCCCGCTTCCAGCATGTCCATCACGCTTTCCAGCCGTTTGTGTTCGTTATGCTGGTGAAAAGCCGAGACGGGCGTGTCGATGCCGAAATGTTTGAGCAATTTGCCCGATACGCGTGTGTCTTCGGCCAAAATCACGTCGGCGCCTTCCAGTACTTCAAGGGCTCGAAGGGTGATGTCCTTCAGGTTGCCGATGGGTGTGGGAACGATATATAGTTTGCCGCTCATCTCGCGTATTTGGCGTGAATCAATTGCAAGAGGCGAAATTCGTATTCATCTTTTCCTTCCCAATCGTAGCGGGATTTGAATTCCCGGACTATATGTAATGCATCTTCATAGGTGGGGGCTTCTTCCACCCGGGCCGTAAAGGCCGAATATGCCTCTTCGTCGCCGTCGAACAGATGGCGTACGAAAGCGATTTTGTCCGCCAGTCCGATGTTCAGAGGAGGCAGGCGCCGCGGCGATTTGGGCTCGAACCGGGTGCGGGCCGACCGGCGGTAGGTATCCATATGGCGCTCGAACGTAGGAGGGTCGGCGGGCGGTTGGGCGATTTCGTCCGTTGAAGGTTCGAACGGAGAAGCGGCGGATTTTTCTTCCGGATTCCGTACCGGTTCCGGGGAGCGAAAAATTTCTTCCCATCCTTCGTCGCCTTGAGCGGAAAGGTAGCGGTATGCGGCGATTTTGCGGTACAAATCGTCGAATTTTTCCAGGGCCTTTTCAAAGGATTCGTCTCCTTTGGCATAGAGCAAATCCTTGGCCGCCAGAATGATTTCGGCTCTAAGAATGTTTCGGATTTCTTCTTTGCGGTCCATGATTCGATTTTTCAACAACGGAAACCCAAACCGAGGCTCCCACCCGATTTTTTCTTACTTTTATCCCGGTCGGGGGGCGCGACGTTCCGCCGGCAATTTACGAATTAGAAACGGAATCAACCCTTAAAATATTTCTCTATGTTTTTGGAAATTCCCGTGAATTTACACGACAATCTGGGGTGGATCGAGGTAATTACCGGTTCCATGTTTTCGGGTAAAACCGAAGAATTGATCCGCCGCCTCAAGCGGGCGCAAATCGCGCGTCAGAAGGTGCAAATATTTAAACCGGCCGTGGATAATCGTTACGACCAATCCAAAGTGGTATCCCACGATGCCAATTCCATCCCTTCCACGGTGGTGCGGCGCGCGAGAGAAATTTTGGATTTGGTGGACATGGACCAAACCAGGGTCATCGGCATAGACGAAGCCCAATTTTTTGATGACGACATCGTGGATGTGTGCAATACCTTGGCCGATAACGGGAAGCGGGTGATTGTGGCCGGTCTGGACATGGATTACCGCGGAAAGCCCTTCGGACCCATGCCCTATTTGATGGCCGTGGCCGAATATGTGACCAAAGTGCACGCCATATGTGTGGAAACCGGCAACCTGGCCCATTACAGCTATCGCAAGACCGATGACGAAGATTTGATCGTGGTGGGCGAAAAAGACGTGTACGTGCCGCTGAGCCGGGCGGCGTTTGTCAGACGCATGAAAAAACAAAAAGTCCGCTGATGTGCGACACCGTTTTGCGGGTATCGCCTTCGCGCATAAAAAATAATTTGGCCTACATCCGAAGCCGCATTCCCCCGGGCACGCGGATTTTGGTGAATTTGAAAGCCAATGCTTACGGGCACGGAGCCTACTTGACGGGACCCGTGGTGGAAGAGGAGGCCGATTATGCGGCCGTGGCTTGCCGCGAGGAAGGAATGCGGTTGCGCAGGGACGGATTTGGTCTGCCTTTATTGGTGTATAACCCGCCCTTGGAGTGGGACGACGAATTTTTTGAAGCCGGATTGGAACCGGTGCTGTACTCGGTGGAACAAGCCGCTACTTTACTCGGCTATTTGGCCGCCCGACGTCGCGGTCCCGTCAAAGTGCATATCCAGTTGGACACCGGTATGCACCGAAGCGGACTCATGCCCGATCGGACGGAAGAAATGATCGCCTTGCTTCGCGACAATCCTTTGGTCCGGGTGGTGAGCGTGTTTTCCCATTTGGCCGCCGCCGATGATCCCGCCGAAGACGAATTTACGCGCGGTCAAATCCGCTTATTCGAGCGCTTGTCGTCTCGTTTTCGCGTGTTGAATCCCGATTTGATCCGCCATATCGCCAATTCGGCGGCCGTTTTTCGCTTTCCCGAAGCGGCCTTCGATATGGTGCGACCCGGACTGGCGGTGTACGGTATATCGCCGGTGGAAGGAGAACCCGAAAAAGTTTTACGGCCCGTCGGACAACTCACCAACCGGGTGACCCAGGTGCGTACCATAGGTCCCGGTGAAACGGTGGGCTATAATCGCCGCTTCCGGGCCGAGCGGCCCGTCAGAGTGGCTTTGATTCCCGTCGGATACGGAGACGGTTATAAGCGTGCTTTGGGTTTGGGCAAGGGATACGTGCTGATCCGTCAAAGGCGGGCGCCCTTGATCGGAGTGGTCAACATGGATATGATCACCGTGGACGTAACCGCCGTTCCGGGGGTGGAACCGGGCGAGTCGGCCGTTCTCATCGGCGACGACCCTTCGGCGGCCGAATTGGCCAGGCGTGCCGGTACCATTCCTTACGATATTTTGGCTTCGCTCACCGCCCGTGTGCGGCGGGAATGGGGTGAGTTTTAAAAACTTCGACATATGAAACGCCTTATTTTGTGGATGCTGGCTTCGATGCTTGCGGCGGGTTGCGGAGGACCCAAAAAACTCCGGGCCCGGTTGGCGGCCGGCGAGTATGATCGTGTGATCGAGGTGGCGGTAACCAAAATCCGCCACGGAGCAAAAAAGAAGGGGGAATATATCCGCCTGTTGGAAGAAGCCTATGCCCGGGCCACGGACCGCGATTTGCAAGAAATCCGACGGTTGGAAAAAGAATCCGATCCCGCCAAATGGAAAGAAATTTACCGGCTTTATGCGCGGATCATGGACCGCCAGGACAAGGTGCGTCCCCTCTTGCCGCTGAAAGTGGCGGGCGAAAACCGCTATGCCCGCTTCGACATGACCGATTATACGCCCCGCCTTCGGCAAGCGCGGGACCGAATGGTGGAATATACCTACCGCCAAGCCCGCTCGCTGATGGAACGGGCCGGCGACGACCGTGGCAAATACCGCGAAGCGTACGGCCTGTTGGAAGAAGTGGTGCGCATGTCGCCGGGATATCGAGATGCCGAGGCCTTGATGGCCGAAGCGCGGCGTAAAGGCACGGTGCGCGTGGGAGTGGCGGTGGTGAACGAGACGAATAAACCTTTGCCTCTTTCGGTTACCCGCATTTTGACGGATTTTACCCGCCTCAACGGACAAGTGTTTTGGAACCGCTTCGAACCCGCCCGCCCCGGAGGAGCTTATGATTACAACGTATGGGTGCGCGTAACCGATGTGTGGGTAAGCCCTCCGAGAGAGGATAAAGAAACCGTACGCCGCGAGCGTCAAGTAAACGACAAGACCGGATATGTGCGCGACCAGCGGGGACAAGTGGTCAAAGACAGCACGGGACGCCCGGTTCAACAGGAAAAATTACGCACCGTCCGGGCTACGGTCCATAAGTATCGCCGGTATCGGGAAGCACGCATGACCGCATTGGCGGAAATCCGAAAGGCCGGAGGCGGAACTCCCAAAGTGCATCCGTTGAGCGGAAAGGGGGTGTTCGAAAATATCTACCTGGTGGTGGAAGGCGACGAGCGGGCATTGGATGACGAGTTGGCGCGCTACCGCAAAAACAGACGCTTGCCTTTCCCTTCGGAAGCCGAAATGACGGCCCGGGCGGCCGCCGATCTCAAAACCGAATTGGACCGCCTTTTGGCTCAAACGCCTTTCGAATGATCGCGGAAATCCCAATCGGCACGGGAACGGGGCAAGCGGGGTAGAAAGACCGACCAATCGAGTCCGTACCGCGAGCCGAAATACCGCGCGGCCAATCGGTTGGCGCGCATTTCCCAAGGGCTGAGGTTGTGGCTCCACAAAATACGATGATGGCGGTACACGGGTTTGTTTCGCCAAGCGGTCCATAAGCTGGGCAATCCCGTAATTGCCAAATAAAACGGTCCCAGCCGGAGGCTGTCCAGCCAATGTCCGAATTCATGAAGGAGCAAATCGGAATCCAACGGCCGGGACAATGCTTTGTCCAATTGATCAGGAGGCATGTGAATAAAGAGATAAGGTCCCAACGACATTCCTCGGGTTCGGCGATCGGGTACGGCCGTCACGCATGCCCCTTCCCAGGAAATGAGCCGTATCTTTCGCCGGTACAGAAGTCCGTAAACGACCAAAAAAATCCAAGCGGCAAGGATTTGCGGACCTTGCCACAATCCGCGAAGCAATCCTCCCGTCAAGCTCGCTTTTCCGCCGGGAGCTCCGGCGGCGCATCGAATCAATCTCGTTCCTAAGCGAAAAACCTTCATCATGACGGAATGCGGCAAAAACAATACCGCGCGATAAAATTTTGGAAAAGATTTTAAACTTTATATTTGCCTCAAACTTTATATTTGCCTCAAAACTAAAAAGTTTTATCCCAAAAATTTGTCAAAAATATGATTAATCCTGCAAGTGCATACCGCCGGGCGGTCACGGCCATTCAAATCGCTTATATTTTGGCGGCGGGCGGGTATTTGCTCCATCGACATAAAGGTGTAGAGGTCCGTATTGCCCTGTATGCGGCCGAAATATTGGGTTGGGCGGCATTGGTGTGGATTTTATACGCCGTGATCAAAGGTTTGTCCCCGAGAAAGGGACGGTGGGAACGAATCGAACCCTTTATTTGGTTGCTGTCGGCTGTGGGGGTAGTGGTACTTGCCCGGATGGTGCGAACCGAAATGTAAAATCATGAAGAACAAATCTCGGATTCGAAAAGTGCTTTATCTCTTAATCGGGCTTTATACGGTTCAATTGGTCTATTTCTTTGCCAGTGGTAAGATCGGGGCGCAAGTTTTTTATTCCCTTTTCGTCTCCATGGGGCTGTTGGCTCTCGCCCTGTATGGGAGCGCCGGGTATGATTCGCGCAAAAAAGAAAAGTAATTTATCGAGGGAAAATTTTCCCTACTTTTAGGCGTTGATTTAAAGATGAAACGCTTAATTGTTTTATTGGGGCTGGCCATGGGAATAGGCTCGGCCGGATGTCGCAAGGCATTCGACGTGGCGCCTTCATACGGAGATTTTCGGACCGATCGCGATACTCTCTTTTTGGATTCGGTGTTTATCCGTATATCGTCTCCTACTTATTATTTTAAAATTTACAACACTTCCGATAAAGCGATTGTGTTGGACGAAGTGGCTCCCGCCCGGGGCGAAGAGAGTTATTTTCGTCTCAACGTGGACGGTGATGCGGGTAAAATTTTTAAAAACGTGAGCATTCCTCCCCGAGATTCCATATATGTGTTTGTGGAATTTACCGCCGATGTTTCGGCCCTCCCCGATCCCGTTTACGAAGAACCGCTCCTCATCCGCGACCGGGCCGTAACCGATACGGTCTTGCTCACGGCCTTTGTGAAGGATGCTTATTTTCTCTATCCCGCTCTTTATGCCGACCGGAGCGTGGATTCCATTCAAATAGGGACTTACGGCGACGGCACGCCCGTGCGGGTGCCCGGTTTTTTGATTTCACGGGATACGGTGCTTACCGCCGACAAACCCGTGGTGATCTACGGCCATTTGGGTGTGCCGCCCGGAAAAACGCTTACCATCGAAGCGGGGGCCCATATTTATTTTCATTATAACTCGGGCATAGTGGTATTTGAGGATGCCACCCTTCGCATCGAAGGGACATTGGACCGTCCCGTTATATTGGAAGACGACCGCATGCAACCCGAGTACGAAACCGCGCCCGGAATGTGGAATTTCATATGGCTGAAAGAAGGAAGCAAAAATAATTTGATCCGGTATGCGGTGATTAAAAACGCAGTCGCCGGCATCATCGCCCATCCGCCGGGGCCGGGAGGAGAACCCGTGCTCGAAGTGGCCAATACCCGCATTTTCAATATGTCGGCTTTCGGGTTGATAGCCCTGGGTTCCAAGGTGACGGGATATAACGTGGTGACCAACAATTGCGGCCTCTCGTCTGTCGCTCTTCTCTTGGGCGGAAATTACGATTTCAAGCATTGCACTTTCGCCAATTATTCGTCAGCGGTGCGGCGGCTCCCCTTTGCGGCCGTGTGGATCAGTAACGGATACGAAACCTATGATACGGAAGGCAATCCGGTTACTTATACCCGCGATTTGGAAAATTGCCGCATCGCCAACAGCATCATTTACGGGAATCAGGAAGTGGAATTGTTTGTCCATGGTTACCCCGATGCCGACATGCATTTTTTGGTGCACAACAATTTGATTCGATTCGAGGACCCGGCCGGCCGCATCCATTCCCCTTACATGGATTTCGATAATCCTCTCTATTATCGGGACAATGTGCTCAACGGACGCCCCGACTTCGAAGATCCGGCGGCCAATAAAATGCGTATAGGACTCGAAAGCGACGCCATCGGCATAGGAGACCCGGCCGTGACGGCCACGGTCCCTCTGGATATCACCGGAACCGATCGAACCGATTCCCCCGATGCGGGGGCCTATAAACACGCCCCGTTGGACGACTGATCAGCGGAGCTCGAAAGTTTCGATGGTTTCGAATGTGTCGGGATTATATACCCGCACTTTCACTTTGTCCTTAAAGACGTCGAAAATCATAAGCGCATTTTGGGTGGAGAAAGTTTGCACCTTGTTGCGCCAAGGTACGTCTTGCAAGGCGTAATAGGGCGCTCCGGCCGCTCCGTTGGTCAATTGGATGAAGGGGCGCTTGAGCTTGAGGCGCGGTCCTTGCCAATCGGGAGGATATATGTCGGTATCGTTGTCGATCACCAGGCGGGTGTAATTATGCTCGTCTCCCACCAAAAGCGCCCGAAATTTGGAGGAACGGTTCACCAGTATATCCACCAGTTCGTCGCGGCGTTCGATGATGCCTTTGTCCACCGGCTTGCCCGCCACCCAGGGGCGCACCTCGTTGTTGCCGTAATACCACATGCCGTCGTCGGCGTGGCCGGCATTGGGGAAGGGCGTAATATGAATGGTCACGAATACGTGGTCGATGTCGGGATTGCGCTCCATGGCCGCCAGGGTTTTTTCCAACCAAGCCAGCTGGTTGTCCATGACGTATCCGTGGGGATTGCCTCCCACCAGGGGCACGTAATTTTCGTTGGTGGTGTACCAATAATCGGCATTGAGCATAATAAAGCCCGCATTGGCGTAGGTGAAAGCATAAACGTTCTCTTTGTACGAAGGGAAATCTTGCGTCTCGGGCGAGGGGTCGTAGCGGCTGCCGTCTTCGCTCAGCGGGCCGTTGGCGGGCATTTCGAATTCTTCGGCAAACAGCGCTTCGGCACTTTGGCTGTCGAAGGGGAAGCGGTCCACCGAGATGTAACGCTCCCAAGCCAGCGAGGAAGGGCTGTCGTATTTATGGAAAGCGCGCGAAAGGGCTTCATGGTTACCCATGCCCACATACATGGGACGATAGGGGGTATAATACCTTATCGCATTCTTAAAATTGAAATATTCCAACCGCAATTGGTCTTTGAGGGTTTTGTATCCTGTAACCATATCTCCGGTGAAGAGGAAAAAGTCGGTGGAATCGCGATCGGCGGCGATCATCAGGCGTTTGAGGATGTAGGCGTTGGTGCCGTAAATATTGCGCTCTCCTCCGCCGGTCCCGCTTCGGCTGTCGGAAGCGTAGGCGAACCGAAATCCTTTTCTGTCGCCGGGCAAGGGGGCTGTGGTGAGGGTGTAGGTTTCGGTCCAAGGTCCGTATTCCACTTGGTAGGAGTAAGTGGTGCGCGGTTTCAATCCCGAAATGTAATAGATGTGTTTACGGCACACTTTGCCGTCGTCCCATACACGTCCGTCGATGCGGATGCGGGCGCGTACGGGCTTGTCGAAAGCCAGATATACGGTCATTCCGTCGGGAGCGGGGCGCGAGAGGAAGGGCCCTTCGATCAATGTGACCGAAGGGATGAATTTTCCATTCCGGTACAGAACGTTGAGCCGGTTGTCGGTGAGGATGCGGCCTTTGGGATCGGTGACGCGGTAGCCCAATCGAATTTTTCCCCGTTTTTCCCATCCTTGAAAATCGTATTTGCCTTTGAGCTTGGCGATTTTCATTTTGACTTTGCCCTCTTTGATTTTTCCTTTGACTTTGGAAAAAATCGGTTGGCGGTACCGCGAATGTTCGT
This sequence comes from Chlorobiota bacterium, assembly GCA_013153605.1. GTDB lineage: Bacteria > Bacteroidota > Bacteroidia > Flavobacteriales > Flavobacteriaceae > JAADED01. Next base: position 22,095 of record JAADED010000045.1, read on the forward strand.
CTATTAATCCGAAATAAAGGGTACCTTCGATGGCGGGATCGCGAAAGTTGATAATCACCCCGTCTTCGTATGCCGTTACTTCGGGCGTGGCCAGGTTATGATAGGTCAGGGGCGTATGGGCCGGCGGTTTTTCGGGATAAAATTTGCCGTTGACTTCCACTCCCAAAATCCCGTCTTTCTCCACAATGTTGTGAAACGAAGCGGGTATGCCGATACGCGTTTGCGTAAGCGTTTCCTGAGCAAACAAAAAGGGTATCCAAAAAAGAAGAGCGATGCTAGCGATGGTCTTCATGATGCGTTTTTTTAAGTTTGATTCGAAATACCGTGCCTTTGCCGGGTATGCTTTCTTTGACAAATATATGTCCTTTGTGCATATCTTTGATGATGCGCTTCACCACCGAGAGGCCCAATCCCCAGCCTCGGGTTTTGGTGGAAAATCCGGCGCGAAAAATTTTGTTGCGGTTTTTCTTGGAAATGCCCGTTCCTTCGTCGGCCACGTCGATGAGGATGTCTTTGCCGTTTTCCGTCACGTTAATTCGGATGCTTCCCCCTTGGGGCATGGCGTCCACGGCATTTTTCACCAAATTTTCGATTACCCATTGAAAAAGTTCGGGGTTGAGGGAGGCATACAAAGGCCGTTGGGAAGGAGTGAACATCACGCGCACATTGCCGGGAATGCGCGATTTGAGGTATTGCACGGCTTTTTGAATTTCCTCGTTGATTTCGGCGGGATACAATTTGGGACGCGACCCGATTTTGGAAAAACGGCGGCTGATGATTTCGAGGCGATAAATGTCTTTTTGCAATTCCTCCACCGGGACTGACGCGGGGTCGGTTTTCATCAATTCCGTCCACCCGATCAGGGAGGTAAGCGGCGTGCCGATTTGGTGGGCCGCTTCTTTGGCCATGCCCGCCCACAGGAGGTTTTGTTCCGATACGCGCGAAGTATAGTAGTATAAATAACCCACCAAAAGGAACAATCCGAAAATAAGAATCAGGGTGAGAGGATACCAGGTGAGCACGTTAAATATGCGCGAATTGCCGTAATAGATCCATTGTTTGCCCGAAGGGAGGTCCACTTCCAAAGGGTCGTTTTGTTTTTTGAAGCGGGCCAGTTGTTTGTAAAGGCGAAGGCTGTCTTCCTTGATGCGGTCCAGGTTATAGGTTTCGATAATTTTGCCCGTGCTGTCGGTCATGATGACGGGAATGTCGGTGTTTTTGGACACAATCTTTAGGGGCAGGCTTACGTCGGCATTCAAAGGGGAAGAAATGATCTTTTGGACCGCATCGGCCCACAGCTCCATTTTGACGCGTTCCTGTTCTTTGATGTGGCGAAAGAGGATGTACGAATTCCACAAAATCACCCCCACCGTGGCCAGAAGGACGGCCAGGAGGAACAGGCGGCGGTATTTATACCATATCTTATCCGGATTGGGCAGCCAGCTCATGGATTTTTTTGACGATTTCCTCACCTATTCGTTCTTGGGCTTCCAATGTGGAAGCTCCGATATGGGGGGTGAGGGATACCTTGGGATGCATGAGCAATTTGATCGGCGGGGCGGGTTCGGATTCGTAAACGTCCAGGGCGGCGAACGAGAGCTTGCCGCTGTCGAGGGCTTTGAGAAGTTCGGCTTCGTCCACCACTCCCCCGCGGGCGGCGTTGATCAGGGCGGCGCCTTCCTTCATCATTTCCAATTCTTTTTTTCCGATTACGGGCTTGTCTTGGGCCGGTACGTGGAGGGTGACGAAATCCGCTTCGCGCAATACTTCCTCTTTGGGTTCGGTGCGTACGGTAAAGTGCGCCTGTTGGCCGTCGAAAAAGTCGAGGGTGTAGGAGGCTTCTTCCACATACGGGTCGTAGGCTTTGACTTTCATGCCCAATCCGGTGGCCAGTTTGGCCACTTCGCGTCCGATTCGGCCCATTCCCAAAATGCCGATGGTTTTCCCCCGGACTTCCCGCCCGGCGGAATATTGTTTTTTCAAATCTTTAAAATCCGTATCTCCGCGAAGGGGCATTTCCCGGTTGCTTTCGTGAAGGAATCGGGCTCCGCCCAACAAATGGGCCATCACCAATTCGGCTACCGACCGCGACGAAGCTTCGGGCGTATTTTCCACCCGGATGCCTTTTTCTTTGGCATAAGCGGTGTCGATATTGTCCAGTCCCACGCCGGCACGAACGATCATTTTGAGCGGTTCGACCTTTTTCAACAAAGAGGCCGGCACTTTGGTGGCACTGCGTACCACCAGTACGTCGATATCGTTTTCGTTGATAAAATCGGCCAGTTCCTCTTGGGGAATTTTGCGGTCATACACGATGTGCCCCGCTTTTTCCAATTTTTCTTTGGCCGAAGGGGCCAAGCCGTCGTTGGCCAGAATGCGTAATTTTTTCATGAGCGGCACCTTTACCTTACAAATTTAGGTAAAAAATCGGGGTGCCCTTCGGTTAGCCGGAAAAAGATTGATAAATAAACAGCAGGTAGAGCAAAACCAGCAAGGAAGCTTTCCACCAGTTGATCAAGTGTTTGGGCGGCAAAAGGGCCAACGGCACCACCAGAAGGGAAATAATGAACATCCATACCACGTCGGTATGGAGGAGTTTTTCTTCGAATCCTTCGATGGGTTTGATCATGGCCGTGATGCCCAGAACCGATCCGATATTGAAAATGTTTGAGCCGATGAGGTTACCCAATGACAGGTCTTTTTCTTTCCGATAGGCCGACACCAGCGAGGCCGCCAATTCGGGAATGCTGGTACCCAATGCAATGAGGCTGATTCCGATCACTCGTTCGCTCACGTGCAATTTGCGGGCGATGTCCACCGAGCCGTTCACCAACAATTCGGACCCTCCCCACAGGGCCACTCCGCCGAACACCAGCCAGGCGGCCACTTTGAGGGGATGGGCATTGTTGAGGGCTTCGTTAAATTCGTCGTCTTTGACGTCGCCCGTTTTGTAGGAATGGCGGATGATGAATACGGTAAAGACGATGAGGGAAGTCAGCAAAATCGCTCCTTCGATACGGGAAAGCCGGAGGCCGGTATGAAGAAAAATAATGAGGAGGACGGTGAGCACCATCATGGCCGGCCAATTGAAGCGATAAGTTTGGCGCTTGACGGTGATGGGCATGAGCACGGCCGTAAGTCCCAACACCAGCGCGATATTGGCGATGTTCGAGCCCACCACGTTACTGAGGGCGATGTCGGGATGCCCTTTGACGCCCGCCATCAGGCTCACCAACAATTCGGGCAGGGAAGTGGCGAACGAAACCACCGTCATACCGATGACGATGCGCGAGAGGCGCAATTTGAGCGAGAGGGCCACGGCGGCTTTTACCAGAAGTTCGCCTCCCAAAATGAGAAGGACGAAACCCGCCAACACATAAAATACGCTTTCCATACCCGCACGGAATTTAGAGGTGCAAAATTAACGTTTCCCCAATATCCGGGCCCAGCGGTCGCCCGAGAGGATGGCTTTGGCTTCGCGCACTACCGGATCTTCCTCGAGTTTATAGCGGTATGCGGCATCTCCCCCTTCGTAGCGGCGGATCAGGTCGCGGACCAGCAAGTCGGTGAGGCGTTGCATCACGCGCATGTCGTATCGCAAGGTTTCGGTGTCCGATTGGTCCAGGGAGCGGGAGACTTCTTCGAGCCGGCGGCGTATGTCGTCGTATCCTTCCAACCGGGTGAGCGAGTCCAGGCTTTTTTCGATCATTATTTCGGCCGGGGTGCGCGGGTCGATGCGGTGTTTGTCCAGGTAGCGGAAAAATTCGGCCAGCAAGGTGGCCCCCGGAATGTCGTCGCCGCGCCGGATCTCGGGGTGGTTCCAATAGAAATCCGTATTGAAATCAAACAGGATGTCGCGTTTTTGCAAGTCTTTCAAAAGGGGATGCAAAGGTGCGGGACGCACCGTCACGTCGGGCGTGATGCCTCCGTGTTCATAAACTTTGCGTTTGCCCGAAGTGTAAAAGATGCGGGTGGTATCTCTCCGGTACCGGAGGGCCCGTCCTTTGGCGTCCCGATGCCAATAGTCGGTTTTTTGAATTTGACGCCCCGAAGGGAGATAATATTTTGAGATGGTGATTTTGAGATACGACCCGTAGGGAAGGGGAAAGAAGCGTTGGACCAGCCCTTTGCCGAAGGTGGTGTCGCCCACGATAACGGCGCGGTCGTAGTCCTGGAGGGTGCCCGCCACGATTTCGGAAGCCGACGCGCTTTTTTTGTCGGTGAGAATCACCAGGGGAATTTCGGTATCCACCGGGGTATGGCGGGTGCGATAGGTTTTGTTGAATTTTTCCATCCTTCCTTTGGTGGACACCACCAACGACCCTTTGGGAATAAAAAGGCCCGCCGTTTCCACCGCTTGGGAGAGCAACCCGCCGGGATTGCCTCTGAGGTCCAGAACGAGGCGTTCCATGCCCCGGTTTTTCAACTCCATAAAGGCGTCCAGCACTTCGGTTCCCGCCCGGTCGGTAAAGCGGGCCAGGCGGATGTATCCGGTCCGATCGTCCAACATGCGGTAATGGGGCACCGCCTTTTGGCGGATAATGCGGCGCTCCACCGTAAAGGTCAGGGGGCGGTTTCGGCGGAGGATGCGTATTTGCACCCGCGTGCCGGGTTTGCCTTTGAGGAGCTTGAGCCGTGCCCGGTAAGAGAGGCTGTCCAGCGACCGGCCGTCGATGGCCGTGATGAGGTCGCCCGGGGCCAGTCCCGCTTCGCGGGCGGGAGAGTCGAGCAATACTTCGCGGATCGAAAGACCTTTTTCCTTGTTTTTGACCGCTACCCCGATTCCCGAAATTTCGCCCGAACGTTTGAGGCGTTGTTCGAACATCTCGTCTTCGTCGTAAAACGAAGTGTAGCGATCGGTTTGGCGTAGCATGGCTTTAAGACCGTGCCGGTTGAGCGTGGCGGGATCGGGCTCCTCGATATAATTGTCGAGCAGTTGGCGAATGACGCCGGCATAGATTTCCATTTGTTTGCCCCATTCGAAATAATCCGTATGCTGGGCCGGGACGGAAAGCCATGCCAGCAAGGCGATAAGCCGGAAGCCTCTTTTCATGGGTAACCCGCCGGAGCGTTATTCTTCTTCTTCTTCGATAAATTGAATTTCGTGCGTGACCTCGGCAAAACTCCTGAACATTTTATATACTCCGCAATACCGCTCGCGGGAGAGGTCCACCGCTTTGGTGAGCTTGGCGCGGTCCAGGTTTTTGCCTTTAAAAATATAGGTCACGTGCACTTTGTCGTAATATTTGGGGTGCTCTTCGGTCATGTGGGCATCCACGTTTACGCGGAAGTCGGTCACGTTTTCGTCCACCCGCATTTTTTTCATCAGGGCGGCTACGTCCATGCCCGTACATCCGCCCAAGGCCACCAGCATCATGGGTTTGGCGTGGTAGCCGTAACCGCGACCGCCGAATTTTTCTTCCCCGTCCAGCGGCAAAGGTTCATCCTTGCCCGGTGCATACGCATCGAAAGCCAATCCCCTTTGCCATACGAGTTTTACGCTTTTCATAACCTTGATTTTATCCGGCCAAATATACAAAAATGCCCCCGATTGGAGGGGCGCCTTTGTCGGAACGGTTTTTGTGGCGGATCAATACGGAAGTCGGCGGTATGTTATCGAAAAAATTCTTTTTTACGTGGGCGGCGGTCGTCATTGTCACCGGTGCCCTATACGGGGTGTGGAGGGAGCGTCCCCTGCGGTTCGTTCCCCCCGACTTTTCCGTTGCCCGCACTCCTGATAAAAATGAAGAAAAAGACGTGGGACCCCTTTCTTTGCGCGCGCCCGTATGGGAAGGATGCACCCGAGCCGACCCGGAGAAGGGAAGAAAATGCACGAGGGCCAAAATAAAAGCTTTTTTCGAGCGTTTTTTAAATGAAAAGGAACTTCCCGAATTGGCCTTCTCGGGCCCGAGAGCTTCCATGTTGACTTTGAGGATTAATCGTGAGGGATGGGTGGACAGCGCCGTGATTTGGGGTGCATCGCCTGAAATGAAAAAGATTTGGGCCGAGGGAATCAGCCGCATGCCGCGGTGGGAACCCGCCATTGATTCGGCCGGAAGACCGCAACCGCTCGTGATGAACATTCCCGTGATGCTGGTACCCGTCGCGGATTGATTGCGCAAGTGCGAAAATTGCACTATTTTTGTGAGGTTACAGCATGAACGTTTTTGTCAATAAATTTTAACGATTATGGAACCGAAAAAATCTCCGCGTGCCAATTTGAATAATTTCTCCTCCTTGTTTTTATGGTTGGGGATGGTGTTTGTGCTCTTTCTCACCTGGCGGGTGATCGAATACAAGCAATACGAAAAAATCGAAGAAATCAAAGCCGGGTGGAACCTGAAAGACCAGGACTTGGAAGAAACCGTGGAGGTGCAACAGGAGCAACCCAAAGTGGAACAACAACAGCAAAAGAAAGCACCGCCCGAAGTGATTGAAAAAGTGGAAGACGAAGAAGAAGTGGAAGAAAGCGTATTGGAAACCACGGAAACCTCCGAAGAAGAAGCCGTAGTGGAAGAAGAGAATATCGAAACGGAGGAGGAAGAGGAAGACGTGGAAGTGGCTTTCGACTTTATCGAACAACCGCCCATTTACCCGGGATGCGAGAAATATGCCCACGACAAGGAGAAACTCAAAGATTGCATGAGCAAAAAGATCCAAAAATTCATTAACCGCAAATTCGACACCAGCATCGCCGAAGATTTGGGCGCCACGGGCGTGATCGTCATCCAGGTGCAATTTGTGGTGGATAAAGACGGAAGGGTTAAAGACATCCGCGCCCGTTCCCGCTATAAGGAATTGGAGCTGGAAGCCAAACGAGTGATTTCCCAATTGCCGCGCATGAAACCCGGCGAACAACGGGGACGTCCCACCAAGGTGCGTTACAATTTGCCCATTAAATTCGTGATTCGATAAAAAACCTTTCTCAAAATGACGAGGCCCGGCCGATTGCCGGGCTTTTTTGTATCTTTCCCTAAAAGATTTTGCCATGGACGCTTCGAATGGGGGTTCGCTTTTTCGCGTGGTATCGGCCTCGGCCGGCTCCGGTAAGACTTACACCCTTACCCTCGACGTGCTGGAACGTCTTTTGAGGACTTCGCCCGAAACACAGGGCCGTTATTTACGGAAAATTTTGGCCCTCACCTTTACCAACAAAGCCGCCGCCGAAATGGCCGAAGCCTTGCGCAAGCGTTTGGGCGAGCTGGCCCGCTTCGATCCCCGTCAAAACGATTCCCAAGACGACTCATTAATGAATTACTTGAAGAAGCGTCTCCACCTTCCGGCCGAAGAAATCAGCCGGCGGGCGGCCTTTCGCCTGGCGGAACTACTCTTCCAAGCCGACGACCTGTATTATACCACCATCGATTCCTTTGTTCTGGGGTTGATTCGGCAATTCGCCCGGGAAACGGGATTGGGGTATAACGTAGAAGTGGAAATGAACCAGGAGGAAGCGACCGATCTGGTGATCGACGATATGATGGGTTCGCTCCGCGAAGACAGCGAGTTGTTCCGAAAATTAATGATCGAACTGGAACAGGATTGGGAAAAGGATGGCAAGGGAGAGCCCGAGAAATATTTGAAAAGAATGATTCGGTACGTGCTCCCGGAACGTTATTGGGAAAAGGTGAAAATACTTTCGAACCTGTTATCCGCCTCCAACGAGCAAAAACCCGACGAAGGAAAAAATATAAAGGATCCCTTGGAAAAAGCCGATCGAATCCTGAAAGAATGGGAAGAAATTCCCGAACTTTTGGAAAATGAATGGGCGGAGTGGGAAGGTAAATACGGGGAAAAACTGGAGAAAATAATAGGAAAAATAAACGGAAATTCTTTAAATATCAATAATTTAATTAATAGGGTGTTTACGGCATCGAATTTAAGACAACGCAAATTATTCTCTAATGAGCCGAAGAAGTATTTTCGAAATTTTTTTTATCACTCTCCCGAAAATTGGCCGCTGAAGAAAAATGAAAAATTAACCCCGGAGGAGCTGGCTGTCCTGCACACCCTTCCGAGGGAAGAATGGTTGGTTCTGGTCCTCCGATTTTTACTTGCAGGAATTTTCGGTCGGGCTTTGAGCTCGCTCCGGTTTTTCCGCGAACTGGGTAAAGCGGTGGAAAATTTCAAGCGGGAAAACCACGTGCTTTTTATCTCCGATATCCACAAAAAAATGCATGAGATCACCGACGGACATCCGGCGCCTTATGTGTACTTCCGATCGGGTTTGCAATTTTCCCACCAATTTTTGGATGAATTTCAGGACACCTCCCGCCTTCAATGGAAGAATTTGAAGCCTTTGCTCGAAGAAGTGCTGGCCCACGGAGGCGACGGAGCCGCATTCGGCGATGCCAAACAATCCATTTACCATTTTCGCGGAGCCGATCCGGATTTGTTTCTCAATTTGAAAGAATGCACGGGCTCCCCCACGGATGATTGTTTGCAAGGCGTGGAAACGCGGACGGAAAAATTGGAAAAAAACTGGCGAAGCGATCCTCATATAGTGGCTTTCAATAATTGCATTTTTGAAGAAATTTTTAATGATCAACCCGCAACCGAAGACTGCGATTCCTCCAGACCGCCCTTTTGGTTTATGGACCCGCGGTTTAAAAATGCTTACAAAAACGCCGCCCAAATTCCGGCTCACATACCCGAGGAGGAAGCTCGCTTTTGGAGAGAAAAAAAATGTTTTAAGCATGATGATGCCTTACCCGGGGCCCACAAGTACGAGCATCCCGGATATGTGGAAGTGCATACGGGGACGGTAGCCGACATGGCCGAAGCCGCGGCCGGAAAGGTAAAGGACATTTTAGATAAGGAGAGTCATCCCATAGCGCCGGACGATATTTGCATATTGGTACACGAAAACGACCAGGCGTCCCGGATCGGAGAAAAACTTCAAGAAAAAGGCATCGATTTCATTACGGAAAAAGCTTTGAGTTTGGGCAATGCCCACGAAGTGGTGTTTATGGTGGAATTGTACCGCTATGTTTGCACCGGTCAAGCTTCGGCTCTTCAGGAAGCGTTGTTGCGCTACTGGAATGCTTTTCTTCGCCGGGATGATGAGGAAGATGAAGAAAAAAACGTCGCCCCCACGGAATGGTTTGTCCGCTTCGATCCCGGAGCGCGCCCGCCCGAAGTCCATTTTTCGACCGTGGTATCGGAATTGAGCGGCAAAGCGGATTTGCCGGATTGGGGACGGTTGAACGTACCCGAATTTTTCACGGCCTTGGCCGGCTTATGGGAGTGGGACAAGGGAGGTTCTTCCGCGTCCGTGAAAGAATTTTTGTCCGTTCTCCACCGGGAGGCTTCCCGCCTGACGTCTTCCGGCGATTTTTTGAGGTATTGGGACAAGGTTTTAAAAAACCGCGAAATCCAAATTCCCGAAGCGCCCGGAAAAGTGCGCATTATGACGGTGCACAAAGCCAAAGGATTGGAATTTCCCGTGGTCATATATGCTTATGCGGATGAAAAATTATTCGAATTAAATCCCCGAAAACCCGATTATATTTGGTTGGAAACGGGCGAGCTTTTGCAAGGTTTGCCCCATTTACCCGTGACTTACTCCGATTTGAATAAAATCGTTCGATTTTCGGGAATCATATATAATTCTCAAGCGGTTGAAGAGATCAAGGACGAATCCCTTCGCCGTTTTTTAAAACATACATATGAGGTATGGAAAGCATTTCTCACCCGAAAAATTTTCGAACGGGTGAATTTGAAATACGTGGCCTTTACGCGGGCGCGCAACCGGTTATATGTGTTGGCCCAGGAAGAAGAAACGGAAGAAGACGGCCGGTCTTCCCGTTCAAAAAAGAATGGAAAAAAAACTATCCCGCATATACCTACCTTTAGAGAATTGCTTGAGGACCGTTTGGACCTTACGAAAGCGGCCCGGTCCGAAGAAGACGGCATTTATCGAAGGGGAAAACCGGAACCTTTACCCCCCAAAAAAAAGTCCGCGGATCATTCGGCTTCTAAAATCACTACGGGATTCCGGGCCAAAGCCGATCCTTACGTAAACCCGCTAATCCGATTATACGAACCCCGGGGCGGTATTTCCGATAAGGGACGCGCCCTCTTATGGGGAACCAAATTGCACGACTATCTCTCGCAATTGGAATGCCGCAAGGACCTGGAGCGGGTACGGAAGGCCGTGGAGCGACGCGAACATCCCGAAGAGGCCGAACGGCTCAAAAAAATTCTCGAAAGATTGACGGCCGATCCGCGCACATCCCTCTTGTTCGATTGCGAGAGAGGTCGTATCCTTACCGAACGCCCCCTTTTGGCCGAGCAAATTTACCGCCCCGACCGGCTGGTACAATCCGAGGACGGGACATGGCTCATCGCCGATTTTAAAACCGGCAGCCCGCGTCAAGAAGACGTCCGTCAAGTCCAAGCCTATGCCTACCTGATGGAGGAAGGAGGCTATCCGGTCAAAGGAGCTTGGCTGATTTATGCGGGTGAAGAAGAAATCCGGGTGGAGGAAGTGCCGCTTCCTATGAGCCCCAACGCCAGCTGAGGCCCGCTCGGATCACCGAAGTGCCGTATCCCAGCTCGGCAAACGCGCCGAATCGCGGTGTAAACATATAACGCACGCCGAGTTGTACGCCCCATACGGTCCGTGACACCGGAACGGGCAAGGTGAGGGGACCGCCCCCCGTTTCGCTGTGAACCCGACCCCGCAAAAAAGTACGTCCGGCTTTTACGCCTCCATACACATCCAGCGTGTATAAATTGATAAAATGATAATTGAGCGTAACGGCCCCGTAGCGCACGTCGAAATCTCCTTCGGCCAATTGGTAATCGTCTTGCCCCGGCCGGCTGATGATAAGGCGGAAAGCAAAAGAATAATATCCTCCTTCCAATCCGGCCGAAAACAGATCGGAAACCATATATTCAAACGAGGCGGATAGGGGCGGCACCTTTACCACCGTCCCCCGCCCTTCGTACAATCCCACTCCGGCAGCGGCGTTGAGCAATACATTACCGCGGAGCAATTGTGCCTCCGAAGGGAAGAAGAAAAGAAAAAGAAGGGTCGAAATCCAAAGATTTTTCATTTGCGAATGGCGAATTTATGGGGATTTGCACAAAGTTAAATATATGTAAAAAGGAGAACAAATAAAAACGCCCCGGACAAGCCGGGGCGAATAGGGGTATGAGGGACAGATTAATAACCCAATTTCAGGGTAAGGCCGCCTTTAATGAGGGTGGTGCCGTAACCCAATTCCAGGAAAGCACCCAGTTTTTCGGTGAACATATAACGGCCTCCGATTTGTACTCCAAAAATCGTAGAGGGAATGGGGGCTTTGTACTGAAGGGTGATTCCTCCGCCTTCCCCGTCGGAAATTTCCATGTTGCTCTCCGCATTCACGATACCGTAACCCATTTTGGCCCCCGCATATACGTTATATTTGTAATCGTTCAAGAAGTAGTAATTTCCCATCAAATACCCGTAAAAAATGGAATAATCAAGGCTGGTGGATACGCTGCTGGTGCCTCCGGTTCCGCCTCCGTCATCGGTAATGTCGATGCTAATACCATAGTTATAGGCTATAGCATAATAGCCGACTTCCAAACCTACGGAAATGTTGTCCCGGACCATGTACTCGTAGGAAGCGAAAATGTTGGGCATTTTCATTTCCGTATTCGCTTTCAGAACGGCAAAACCCACTCCGCCGTTAATGAGGGAGTTTCCTTGCATGAGCTGTGCACGGGTCGTCAGGCCCGCCAAGACGAGGAGTACGATAAGTGTTTTTTTCATGGTTGCTATTTTTTTAAGGTTAAGCAAAAATAGGTCAAATTTTAATAGTATAAAATAAAGAGAACTCTATTTTGAATCGTTCTAAAAGAAAATATTTATTGGTTTTTAACTTTACCTTAAGTTATCTGGTAGTTTTTTGTAACATTGTGAAATTTGTATAGAGGGGGGGTTATAAAAGAAAGGCAAAAACCTTATTTTAGAGAGTAGGAGGGTAAAGAAGTTTTGGATAGAATTGGAAAAATTAATTGAAAAATGCTTCGGCCACTCATTTTTCTTTGAAGGAAGAACCGACAGAAAAATTATTCAAATCATAAATAAATACGACCAAAATGGAAGCAATTAAGAGAGCAACACAAAAAGAACTGAATAAGCTTTGGAAAGGAATCATACGGTGTTTAAATTTCAATTTAAAAATTGAGCTTGAAGATTATCTTAAAAAGAGAAATTAAGCTTTATAAAATTAAACATGGAGTTAAAAAAATATGGAGGGAAGCAAGTAAATCGAATAAGGATTTTATTATTATGCAAATTAGCCGGAAGGGAATAAAAATTTTAAATTAAAGATTCTCACATGGAAAAAATTTATGTAGTTTTCTATGTTTTTTCTGTTGTTTCGTGTGAAAATTGTTATATTTCAGATA
>JAADED010000086.1 GCA_013153605.1 Chlorobiota bacterium
AAATTTTCGTTTAAAAATGTCCGGGTAATTTTTTCATCGCGGTGCGATGATTTCGCGGCAATATATTTTTATATTCAATTAATTCCGCGGCGCAAGCGTTGCGCCGCTACTATTTAATCATTTGGTTACTTTTCAGACGCGATGAATCGCGTCTCTACAATTACGCGGGATGCGTCGCGCTTCTACCCAAAAAATAATCATTGTTCATTATTCATTGTTCATTATTCATTTAAATCGCCCGGGTCGGGCGTTTCTACATTAACGATTTATATTTTCGCGCCGCGAGGCATCGCGGCGCTACATTTCATTCTTTCTGATCAATCGTTAGCCGCGATAAATCGCGTCTCTACAATAAAATACATAAACGCTCGGGTCGAGCGTCTATACTATTCACTCCCTCACTCTTTCACTCTTTCACTCCTTCACTCATTCACTCCAAATTGAGATGCCTCGCTCTCCCGATAGCAATCGGGATTCCCTCGGCATGACATATTCCATTTTTATTATGTGTAAGCCGCGATAAATCGCGTCTCTACAATTACACGGGATGCGTCGCGCTTCTCTTGAAAAATTAATCATTCATTGTTCATTATTCATTATTCATTGTTCATTATTCATTGATCACGCCCGGGTCGGGCGTTTCTACATTAACGATTTATATTTTCGCGCCGCGAGGCATCGCGGCGCTACTATTCACTAAAACACTCTTTCACTCTTTCACTCCTTCACTCATTCACTCTTTCACTATTCCATTCCTCGACAAAAGAACGCAATTAAAAACATATTTTTTAAAATCTGAGGTGAAAAAAAGAAGGGGGTGTACCGAAAAAAACCTATTTTTGCCCAAAATACCCGCCATGAATATACGGTTTATTGCATTAAAAGAAACTTTTTCTCGCCGGCCCAAGGCGGTGGATTCCGTTCCCAAACGGTCGGAGATTTTCGAAGAAAACGTCTTTACCGACGAGCGCATGCGCGAATATTTGGACGAACAGGCCTATCGCGCTTTTTTGGAAGCCAAACATAAAGGATACGGCATCGATCGCGCCTTGGCCGACCGCATTGCCGCCGCCATGAAGCAATGGGCCATTTCGAAGGGGGCCACCCATTATACCCATTGGTTTCAACCCCTGACGGGTGCCACGGCCGAGAAGCACGATTCGTTTCTGGAAAAACTACCCGACGGCAAAGCTATCGAACGGTTCACCGGCGATCAATTGGTACAACAAGAGCCCGACGCCTCCAGTTTTCCCAGCGGCGGATTGCGCAACACCTTCGAAGCCCGCGGTTATACGGCTTGGGATCCGGGTTCGCCCGCTTTTATCATGGGCACTACTCTGTGTATTCCCACCGTGTTTATTTCTTACAACGGCGAAGCTCTGGATTACAAAACCCCGCTGATCCGGTCCATTCAATTTTTGGACAAATACGCCACCGAAACCGCCCGGCTCTTTAACCGCGACGTGGAACGCGTATATGCCACCTTGGGATGGGAACAGGAATATTTTTTGGTGGACAAAGCCCTCTACACCTCGCGTCCCGATCTGATCATGACCGGACGCACTTTGTTGGGTCACGCCCCGGCCAAGAACCAACAATTAGACGACCATTATTTCGGTTCCATTCCCGAGCGGGTGATGGCCTTTATGCGGGATTTGGAAATCGAAGCCCTCAAAATCGGGATACCCGTCAAAACGCGCCATAACGAAGTGGCGCCCAACCAATACGAGGTGGCTCCGGTATTCGAAGAAGTTAACCTGGCGGTGGATCACAATTCCATGATGATGGATTTGATGAAAAAAGTGGCGCGCCGACATGATTTCGAAGTCCTCCTTCACGAAAAACCATTTGCCTACATCAACGGCTCGGGCAAGCATAACAACTGGTCGCTCATGACCGACACGGGCATCAATTTGCTCAGTCCCGGCAATACGCCCAAGCGCAATTTACGCTTCCTTACTTTTTTTGTAAACGTAATTAAAGCGGTAAACGATTACGAGGAATTGCTCCGGGCATCCATCGCTTCGCCGGGTAACGACCACCGGCTGGGTGCCAACGAAGCGCCGCCGGCCATCATTTCGGTGTTTATCGGCCATTACCTTACGGGCGTCATGCAAGAGCTCAAACAAGTAACCAACGGCAAGCTTTCGCCCGACGAAAAAACGGGCCTCAAATTGGAAGTAGTGGGCAAAATCCCCGAAATCTTGCGCGACAATACCGACCGCAACCGTACGTCGCCCTTTGCCTTTACGGGAAATAAATTCGAAATACGCGCCGTGGGGTCGTCGGCAAATTGCGCCTCGCCCATGACCATACTCAACACCATAGTGGGACATCAGCTCAAGCAATTTCTGGCCGATTACCGGGCATTGCGCGACCAAGGACTCAAAAAAGACGAAGCCATCTTCAACATTTTGCGGGACTACATTCGCCAATCGGAACGCATATTGTTCGAAGGCAACGGCTACAGCCCCGAGTGGCATGCCGAAGCCGCCCGCCGCGGATTGAGCAACCTCAAAACCACGCCCGAAGCCTTGCGCGTGATCAAGCAAGAACGCATCATCCGCCTCTTCGAAGAAAGCGGCGTGTATTCGCGTGCCGAATTGGAATCGCGTTACCAAGTGCATTTGGAGCAATACAATACCAAATTGGAAATCGAAGCGCGTGTCCTGGCCGATTTGGTGTCCAATCATGTGGAACCCACCGTGGTCCACTATCAGGAACGGCTGGCGGCCAATTTGGAACGCCTTAAATCCCTATTTCCCCGCAATAAAAAAATGTGGGCTCGGAACGAGGAAACCCTTCGCCGGCTCAATACCGCCTATGCCGATCTGGCCTCGGCCAACGCATTGCTCAAAGAAGCCGTTGCCCGATTGGAAACCATGGAGGACGAAGACGCCAAAGCCGACTACATCACCGGCACCGTCAAGGATTTGATGGATCGCGTACGCGCCCATGCCGATCGGCTTGAGCTTATGGTGGACGATGCCCTGTGGCCGCTGACCAAATATCGCGAAATGCTCTTTACGCGCTAAAGCGGCGCCGGAGAAATTCGACCAATTGCCGCACCGCCTTGGCCCGATGGCTGGTGCGGTTTTTTTCTTCTTCCGTCATTTCCGCATAGGTGCGTCCGTCGCCTTCGTCGGGTACAAAAAGCGGATCGTAGCCGAAGCCGCCCTCTCCGGCGGGAACCCGGGCGATATGCCCCTCGGCCTTTCCTTCGAATTGGTAAACCCGGTGCCCTTCGGACAAAGTGATCACCGTGCGAAAACGGGCCCGCCGGTTATCGACCTCCTTCAATTTTTCCAGAAGGAGAGCACGATTTTTCGCATCATCGGCATCGGGACCCGCAAAGCGGGCGGTATGCACCCCCGGCTTTCCGTCCAAGGCTTCCGTTTCGAGACCCGTATCGTCCGCTAGGGTATCCACGCCGTAGAGGCGGGCCAAATACAAAGCCTTTTGGCGGGAATTTTCTTCCAACGTACGTCCCGTTTCGGGCAAAGGCCCTTCGAACCCCAAATCGGTCATGGGACGAATGCGATAGCCCTCGGGGATCAGCGCTTTGAGCTCCCGTATCTTGTGGGGATTTCCCGATGCCAAATAATAAGTGCGCGGCAAGCGTGCCATCAGCCTGTCCAGCCGGCGAATTCCCCAATAAAACAAAGCGGCCGAAAGGGTCAGGGCGGCCAAACGCGCCTCCCACGGCACTTGAGATGCGGTGCTGTCCAAAGATTGGTGGATATAGATGCTCCAAAAACCCGTGGCGTTGGTGATGAAGTGGAGAAAGACCGTCATCCAATAGGAACGGGTCCGCCAATACACGTATCCCAAATACAATCCCAAGATCAATGCCCCGATTCCTTGCCAAATATTGAAATGAAAAAAGGCGAAAGCCAGAGCGGATATTACAACGGCCCGAGCGGGCGGATATTTTTTCAACAAAAAATGAAGAATAATGCGCCGGAACAAAAGCTCTTCCAAGAGAGGGGCCAGAATGACGATGGTCAAAAAACTCCACCCGGGATGGTCCGTTATGAAGTTCAACACCGCTTCCAGCGACTTTCCGGTCGGGGGAAGAAAAGACGAAATGATTTCCACTATCCACATAAGGGGAATGTACAACACTACGATTCCCCAAAACACTTTGGGCGGAGGAAGACTGAAATCGGGATAAAGGCGGATGCCGAACCTTCGAAGGGTCCACCAAATCGCGACCGTTAAAGGGAGGGCATAGACCAAAGCCATGACAAATCCGGGCACGGAATCGGGCGTGTAAAAAAGGCTGACCGCGGCTTGAAGCAACAGGGCCGTGGCCAACAGCGCGCCCAAGGGGACCAGTACCAGCGTCAAGGCGTTATAATCTCGTGTCACGAGGCATGGTTTTAAGGGACCGAAGGTAATAAAAAGCCGGAATGAGCACGAATAAAATCACGGGGTGTACCAACAAGCGGCGTATGTAAAACAACAACCGGTAATGCCCGGGGCGATAAAAATGGATTGCCGCCACGTAAGCCGCAAACAAAAGCACGCCCGCCCAAAGGAAAATGCGCACCGCCGCCCGCGTCAGGTCTCTGTCTTCGAACAGAAGGTAGAGCAACACCACCGACAATACGGCATTGACCGCATAGCGGAACAATACGGTGAAATAATCGTAGGGCGATAGAGGGGGGATAGGATTTTCCAAGTAGAGGTCTTTTCCGAAAAAATCAATCAACGGTTCGGGAAACCATTCCTTTTCCATCAACCGGACGGCCACGAGCAGGAACACCACGGTGACGATTGCCAGCCCCCGAAAAAGGCGGCTTTTATTTCTCATCCTCATCTTTTTTGGAAAGGGAGGGAAGGAGGCGGTAGGTTTTTTCTTTCATTTGCTCGAATTTTTTCTCCTTCATTTTGTTTACTTGCAAATGTTTCTCGCCCGGAGAAAGGTACATAATGTTTAAACCCAATCCCCGAAGAATAAAAAGAATGCCTACCAATGCCACTCCGAAGGGAATCAGCTTGTCGAGTTTGCGCCTCCACTTGACCGAAAACAAGGATTTGAATAACGAAATCATATAAAGAGCCGGCGTGGTGCCAAGGCCGAAAAACATCATGTAGAGGGCGCCTTTCCACGGGTCGCCGGTAGCCAATGCTCCAACCAATGCCACGTACACCAACCCGCAAGGGAGGTACCCGTTAAGGAATCCCAATACGAACATGGCATGAAGCGAACGCTGGTTCAAATACCGGCGCATGGCGGCATTCAGCTTCCCGATGAAGCGTTGCCAAAAAGCGGGCGATTTGCCTCCGAAAAATTTGGCCGTAGGATAAAAAGCGGCGATTACCATGAGGATTCCGAAAACGAGCGAAATTTTTTGCTGAAGCCCCGCCAAGCTGAGTCCTTTACCCACAAATCCCACCAGAAGACCCAAGGTGCCGTAAGCCGTGATGCGCCCCAGGTGGTAGAGAAGAAGCTTCAGGTTTTTTTTCCACGGGCTGTCGCGATCCACCGGCAAGATCAGAGCGATGGGTCCGCACATGCCCACGCAATGAATTTCGCCCAAGAGTCCCAACAAAAAAGCCGATAGGTAAATGGCCGGCATCATTTATTTTTTATACCCGAATTGCTGGAGCCACCGGTCGTCCTTGCGCCAGTTTTTGCGTACTTTCACGTACAATTCCAAAAACACCTTTTTGCCGAACAATTTTTCCAAATCCTTGCGCGCCTCCATGCCGATGCGTTTGAGGGCGCTTCCCCCCTTGCCGATGAGAATCCCCTTTTGGCTGTCGCGTTCCACGTAAATGGTGGCCCGGATGCGAATCATATCGTCCGTTTCCTTGAATTCTTCGGTTACCACCTCCACGGCGTAAGGGATTTCTTTTTTGTAATGTTGAAGAATTTTTTCCCGGATTTTTTCGCTCACCAAAAAACGCTCGGGACGGTCGGTGAGTTGGTCCCGTTCGAAGTAGGGAGGATTTTTGGGCAGGGCTTCGATAATGTGTTTTTTGACGGTGTCCAATCCGAAGCGGTGCAAAGCCGAAACGGGAAAAATTTTGGCCTGAGGAAGGCGTTCCTTCCATTTTTCCACGGCCTTTTCCAACGTAGGCTGGTCGGTGGTGTCGATTTTATTGATCAACACGAATACCGGGCGGTCGGTTCGGCGGAGTTTTTCCCACATTTGTTCGTCTTTGAGATCTTCCTCGTCGGGAGTGACCATGAGCAAAAGTATGTCGGCGTCGTCCAGGGCCTCGTTCACCGCCTCCATCATGTATTTCTGGAGTTCGTAGGCGGGTTTGATGACGCCCGGCGTGTCCGAGTAGATGATTTGATAATCTTCGCCGTTGTCGATGCCCAAAATGCGGTGGCGCGTGGTTTGGGCTTTGGGCGTGGTAATGGCCAAGTCGTAGTCGAGCATGGCGTTCAGGAAAGTGGATTTCCCCACGTTGGGGTTCCCGATAATATTGACGAATCCCGATTTGAATGCCATAATAATCGATTTATAAATAAGAAAGATTGTTTTGAATGCAAGTTATTAAAAATCCCCGCTACCCGCCAAAAAATCTAATTGACGAATTCCCACACAATTGCCGCACGCCAGATGTGATCGGCATAAGGATAATAGGGAGCGCTGTAATAACGAGGGCGGTACCGTTCCCACAAAGCATTGAAATGCTCGAGGGCGAGAAATGCGCGAAACCGCTTGACTTTAAAATCGAAAAACAGATCGCCCAAATAAAAACCGCCATAGGTTTTGCGCGTTTGTCGGAAGAAGGATTGCACCAAGGGATTGAATCCGTCCATGTAATAGGACGAAAAACCTCTCAACGTGATTCCCGCTTGCATGTCCATCCGCTTGTCGAACCATTTGTCTTTGTAATACACGGCCACCCTCCAAATCCAAGCGGGCAAATCCAGGGCCGGCGTCCGATCGAGGGTTTGGTAGCGGATGCGGGGATAAAAATGCCATTTGCCCCGGGAGAAATCTTTTTCCCATTCCCATGCCAGGACCGATACCCGTCCGTCGTACCGGTGCGGGAGGCTGTCGGTGCCGTAAAACCAAGGATCGACCGATTCGCTCCACCGGAATTTCATCCGCCCCCATCGCCCTGCATAGATGAATTCGGCTTGCATGCGGCTCTCCCGCGCATCGGGATGATACCAATTGAACCGATCGAAACGGGATTGGTGCACCAGCATGTCGAAAGGCGCCCGCTCCCGACCCGCATATATTCGGATTTCCAATGTGTCGGGCCCTCGCCATCCTTGAATTTCGCCGGAAAAACTACCCAACGAGGTATAAGGATCGTATGCGCCCCCGGCCCGCCAGCGAACGGCGGTGTACTTACCGAATAATTGAAGGAGCACCCTTCGATCGCCGAAATAATTTTGCCGGGGTACGGGTACGGGAACCGCCGTGCGCGTGCTGTCGAAGGTAATAAAATGGCGCTCCCATTCCAGGGCCGCCCGGATCCCGGTCGCCTTCCATCGGAAAGTAAGATATATTTGATGAAAATAATGACGCATGCCCGTGCTGTCGGCCGGCCCGGCTCCCGAAGCCAAAGGACCGTACACCCCCGTGGCCGCACTTTCATAGGCATAGTAGGCTTTGAGATAATCGAATATATACCCCGCTTCGGGGCCTCGCTCTTTATCCTTCTTTATCCGCCACCGCTGGTGGAGACGCAACTGACGGCTGTGCCACAGGCTTTTGTCTTCGAGCCGCACGGGGATTTTGGCCCGGTCCACATAAGCATCTCCGGGCATTTCGAAATAGCGCTCGTCCGTGATACCCCCGTTTTCTTCGTTCTCCAAATGGTTCTTGACCAACACGGCCCGGATCATATATCGCCGGTCGGGCGTAAAATATTCGGTAACCGCATACCAAAATTCATGCGACGAAATGCTGTGGCGGTAATAACCCAAAGAACTCAATCCCCGGTATCCCACACCCACATACCAATGGGGACGCACATTGATTCCGATGCGCGAATGCAACATTTGGCCTTGCTTATTGCCCGAAAGGTAATAGAGGCGGGAATAGGGCGTGGGCACATGATATACGGGCACGGCGTCGGCTCCGAGAAAGGCGGGCAATTTGCCTTGACGCACCTTTTGGCGCCAACGGAACGAAAGCGGTTCCTCCCCGCCGGGGCGGTTGAGGGGTTGACCGATGTTTTGAAAGGGCATAAACGGGAATATATCCCGTTCGGTAAAATTGACCCGGAAGCGTTCACCGATGTCCAAAAGGGTGTCCACCGTCAGGGTATCCTCCTCACGGGAGGGATGAATATACCGGTACCAGGAGGAGGGATAAGTCTTTACTTCCCACCGGGCGGTGTCGGCTTGTAACGAATCGGGTGTGCCGAATAATCCGCCGCGTTCTTGGCCCCGCGCCGGGCGATCCATCCCTTCTTTGCCCAATCCTTTTCCGTCCCGCCCGATTTGTCCGTAGCCGTTCCAGGCCGCAAGCCCCAGGCCCAGCCATACGATAAGGCTTAGCGCACTTCTCATAGGACGCAAAGTTAAGGAATTTGCCCGCCCGCGGCCCGAGGTCGAATGTTAATAGGCGCGCGGCTTGGCTTGATTGACCCGGAGGGGTCGGCCGTCCACTTCCTTGCCGTTGAGGGCTTGGATGGCCGCTTGCGCTTCGTCTTCGTCGGGCATTTCCACAAAACCGAATCCTTTGCTTCGGCCGGTAAAGCGGTCCGTAATGATTTTTACCGAGTCCACGCGGCCGTAAGCTTCAAACAGCTCCCGCAATTCTTCTTCGTCCGTTCGATAGGGAATGTTTCCCACATAAATGTTCATGATCAAAAAATAAAACGTTTACCCGCCAAAGGTAACGGAAAAAAGCGGGAAGAAAAAATAAATTATTGAAATAAAAAGAAATATTATATTTATTCCTCAAACGGCAACCTGGCATTCGTGGAATCGAACGGAAGGGATGCATATTATTCCAAAAAACTTTTGTGGGACGAAGCCAACCGGTTACGATTGGTGAAGAACGAGCTTGGGTGGCACTATTATTTGTATGACGACGGGGGAGAACGGGCCGTAAAAGCCGAAGTGGAGGCCTACAACGCCGCTTATAACGGCCAGAATACGGGAAGAGCTTTGGTGATGCATTCGTTTACGATGTATCCCAATGCGTATATGACGGTCCGTGACGATCGAAACTATACCAAACATTATTTTGCCGGTTCCCGCCGGCTGGCTTCCACGGTGGT
>JAADED010000053.1 GCA_013153605.1 Chlorobiota bacterium
CGCGCGGCCCCACATCGCCGATATACATGGAAGGGCGCATCCGCACGTGTTCGATGCCCTCGAGGGCTTGAATGCTGGAGGCGTCGTATTTGGAATCGGATTTTTCTTTTTGTTCTTTATCGGTCTCCCGGTCGGAGCTCTCCATGGTGCGAGGTTCGTTTTGCTCCGGGGTTTGACCGGACGTCATATTTTTTTGTTCTTCTTCGGTTCGGTTTTTACGTTCTTTTTCGCTCATAATCCGGTTTTTCGTAACAATCTTAATTTTTACAAAGATACCGATTTTCGGGGAAAATTCCCAATTATTCAACGCTCCGGCCGGCGATGTATTTCGCCGCTATGAAAGATTCTTCCCCCGAAACGTTCACCGAAATCCGTTGCCGGGCGGGAGGATTTACATGGCGTATTTGAACCGATCGTCATAAGGAAAATCGCGTCGCACTTCTTTGAGTGCCCGTGCGTAGCGTTCCAATTGGGTGAGGGAATATTGCATGCGTTCCACCAGGAGTTTTTCCTCTTCGGATGCCGGTTCGGGAGAGTTGAGATACCGATGGACGAAACGAATGACGGTATGGTCGGGAATAAAAATCCACTTGTTGTTTTTGGAGACGAACGCTTTCATGTCCGCCACCGGATATTGGCCGTTGATTTCGGAACTCACGGATACCAGCCACAGGGGTTTGTGTCCCGTTTCGCGTTCGCCGAAAAAGAGGGCGAAATTTTTTATGGCGGGCGTTACGCCGCCGTTCCATTCGGGAACCACCACCACGTAAGCATCCGCATCGGTCACCAAGCGGGCGACAGGTTCCAGTATGCGTTGCCAGCGGGGATCGTTCCGCCATACTCCTTCATCCCACAAGGGCAAGGGATTTTTACCCAAATCATACACGTTTACTTCGGAAAATACGGCCCGTTCCGCGATCATGCGGCGGATATATTCGGCCACTTTGGCCGATTGGGACGGATGACGTTGGCTGGCGGCAATGACGAGAGCTTTCATGACGAAGGCGGATTGACTACGGGTAAATATACCAACTTTTTGGTTTCGAAAAACGGTTCTTCGAAGTAACGGCTTAAGGGAATGACCCGGGCCTCGGGAAAAGGGGCCAATTCTTCGGTTAAATCGCCGCCTTTGAGATAAAGTATGCCGTTGGGAATGTCGTGCCGGGAGCGGGGAGATATGTTTTTGGCGGTCCATCGATAAAATTGATCCATCCGCGTCACCGCCCGGCTGACTATAAAATCATAGCGGTCGCGATGGTTTTCCAACCTGGTTTGTTCCACGGTCACGTTAGGCAATTCCAATCGGCGTACCGCCTCTTTTACCGCCCGTACTTTTTTGCCGATGCTGTCCACCAGATGAAACCGCGTTTGGGGAAACATCACGGCCAAGGGAATACCCGGAAATCCGCCGCCGGTACCCGCATCCAAAATGCGTGCTTCGGGCAAAAAGCGAACGAATTTGGCTATAGCCAGTGAGTGGAGTACGTGATGGAGATAAAATCGGGGAAAATCCTTGCGCGAAATAAGGTTGACCCGCGCGTTCAATTCGGCATAGACGGGTCCCATGCGCCGGAATTTTTCCTTTTGCTCTTCGGTAAGGTCGAAATATTTTTCGATGATTTCCGGTCCCGGTTCGAACCGCGGGGCGGTCCGGTGCGACTGTGCCCGCATAGGGAAAATTATTACATTTGCATAAAGCCAAAGTTATGGAAAATTCTCCTGTCCGTCCCTCCCCGCAAGACGATATCGATTTCTATTCCTTTTTCGGGGCTATCGGCAAGATGTTCAAAAGTTTGGGACGGTTTTTCCGGGACGTTTTCCTTTTTCTGTTCGACAAATTGATTTTTCGACCTTATTATCTATTGGTCAAATATGCCAAATTTCTGGTTCCCCTATTGATTTTGGTATTGGCCGCCGGCATTTGGGCCGATTTCAAACGTCCGCCCCTCTACCGGGGTTCCATGACCCTGACGCCCCATTACGGGAGCGGCCAAGCCCTATACGCCCATATCGATTACCTCAACACCTTGGCGGGAGGCGAACAAACGGACAAGCTCCAATCCTTATTGGGACTTTCGCCCGACGAAGCCGCTTCATTGAAATCCTTCGAAGTGGAACCCGAACCCTCACCTTCCAAAGAATGGGAATTTTTTGCCGATTTCATGCAAAACATCGACACCGCCGCTTTGGGAGAATTTACGTTTGAGGATTTCAAAAAAAGCCTTAAAGAAAAGCCTTACCATTATCCGTTGCAAACCGTCACCGTAATTGCCGAACGGCCGGACGTGTTCGGTAAATTGAACGCCCATTTCGACACCCTTTTCGAAGGACATCCCACTTACGGTCATCGCAAGGCGTACGCCCTCCAAACCCGCCGTTTTCTCAAGGAAGAAGAACGCAAGGCCTTGGCCCAAACCGACAGCCTCCGCGAAGCGGTGAATCTGGCCATCAAAAGCGCCACCAAAGTGGTGCCCCCGGCGCCGGGAAGCATCGTGATCGGACAAACGAGGGTGGACATTCCCGAAGAAAAATACCATGTGTGGGAAATCAAAAACGAATTGCTCCGCCATATCGCCCTGATCGACCGCCAGACCGGCGAACAAAACGAAGTCCTGCGCATCGAAGTGCCCTTTCCCGAAACGGGAGCGCCCCATTCTTCCTTGCTCAGCAAGAGCACGGTGGTGTATCTGATTCTTTTCTGGCTGCTTCTGACGATCGCGGCGGCTGCGGCGGAATTGCTGGATTACATGCATCGAAAAATCCGGCAACTGGAACAAAATTCCCGGGCATGAAAATCCTCAAGCGCATATTCGACGGCGTATTGCTTTTGGAACCCCGCATCTTTCGGGACGATCGGGGATTTTTTTATGAATTTTACAATGAAAAAAGGTTTCGCGAAGTCACGGGCTTGAACGTGCGCTTCGTACAGGATAACCTGGCCAAATCGGGATACGGCGTGTTACGGGGCATGCATTTTCAAAAAGCGCCGGGCCGCCAAGCCAAATTGGTGAGCGTGATCAAAGGAAAAATTCTGGACGTCATCACCGACATCCGGCCCGATTCCCCTACCTTTCTTCAATGGTATGCGGTGGAACTGAGCGAAGAAAACCGCTATCAATTGTTTATCCCCAAAGGTTTTGCCCACGGTTATCTGTCTCTGGCCGAGGAAACCTATGTATTTTACAAAACCGACGCCTTTTACGACGCCGCCCTGGATGCGGGATTCCGGTTTAACGATCCGCGGGTGGGCATCCGTTGGCCCTTCGATTTGAATCGGGCCGTGATTTCGCCCAAGGACAGGCAATTGCCCTTTATCGACGAATTACTGGAGAAAGGAGAACTATGAAAATCCTCATCACGGGAGCTACCGGCCTGGTGGGCCGTCATTTAACCGAACATTTACGCCTCCGTCACCCGGATGCCGAATTGTATCCCATGAACCGCCAAGAATTGGACATTACCGACCGGCAGCGGGTGGAGGAAGTTTTCAAGACCCTGCGCCCCGATTTTGCGGTGAATTGTGCCGCTTACACCAAAGTGGACCAAGCCGAAATCGAACGGGACAAATGCTATGCGGTAAATGTGGAAGGTACCCGCCATTTGGCTTCGGCGGCCGCCCGGACCGGAAGCACGCTCGTTCATCTGTCCACCGATTATATTTTCGACGGCAAAAAGCGGTCTCCTTATGTGGAAACGGATCCGGCCAATCCTTTGAACTATTACGGCCTCACCAAATGGGAATCCGAACAGGTTACGAGGGAATTGCTGGACCGCCGCATCATTATCCGCCCCGCCTGGATTTACGGCAAATACCGGGACAATTTCGTGACCCGTGTGCTTCAATGGGCCCGTGGAAAAGACGTTATTTACGCTTCGAACGATCAAACGGGCTCGCCCACCCGGGCCGACGAATTGGCGGAATTCATCGCCTTTATGATTTTCAAGCATCCCCAAGCTTACGGGACTTACCACTTTTCGGGCGAAGGAGAAGCCACCCGCTACGACATGGCGGTGGAAATCATACGCACCGCCGGTCTGAACGTAAGGGTCGAAGCCGTGCCCTCGTCGTTTTTCAAACCTTTGGCCAAACGGCCGCCTTACAGCGTGCTGTCCAAAGAAAAAATCAAGCGGCTGTGGCAATATCCGGTGCGCCATTGGCGCGAGAGTTTGCGGGAATTTGTCAAAGAAATCGTAAGCTTATGACGGAAAAAATCGAACATATCGGCATAGCCGTGGCGGATTTGGATCGCGCGACGGAGCTTTATACCCGCCTTTTGGGAATACCGCCTTATAAAACCGAACGGGTGGAATCGGAAGGGGTGGAAGTGGCTTTCTTCCGGGTGGGACAAAGCAAAATCGAACTTTTGGCACCGCTTCACGAAGCCAGCCCCATTGCCAAATTTCTGGCCAAGCGGGGCGAAGGCATCCATCACGTGGCCTTCGGCGTAAGCGACATACGGGCCGAATTGCAACGCCTGAAAGCCGAAGGTTTCGAACTATTAAACGAAAACCCCAAACCGGGGGCGGACCGAAAGTGGGTGGCGTTCGTACATCCCAAAAGTGCGGGCGGCGTTTTGGTGGAGCTGTGTCAGGATCGCGAAAAAGACGACGACCATGGAGGATGAAGCCATACGACCGGCTCCGTTGCGGGAGGGAAGCAAAATCCTCTTTGTGGCCCCCGCCGGACGCTTTACCGACCGGGAAGCGTTGAACCGCATGGTTCACTGGGTGGAAAGCCGGGGCTGGAAAGCCGAAGTGCATCCCGGCGTTTTTCATTCCTTCGGCAGCTTGGCCGGTACGCCAGAAGAACGGGCGGCAGCCATGCAAGATGCCTTCGAGAGAACCGACATAGCCGCCATCTGGGCCGTGCGCGGCGGTTACGGAAGCATCCACCTCCTCGACCGGTTGGATTTTTCCCCTTTACGGAACTATCCCAAATGGCTGATCGGTTTTTCGGACATTACGGCCTTTCACTTGTATTTGCATCGATACGGCTTACAAAGTTTGCACGCTTTTATGCCGGTGCAATGGAAAGAGGATATTCCGCCCGAAGTGCTCGAAATAACGGAGAGGTTATTACGACACGAAGCGGTACCCGTTAAGGTTCCGAGGGATGCGGTGAATGTGCGGGAACAACCGGTTAAAGGAATCCTGATAGGCGGGAATGCGGCCGTATTGGCTTCGTGCCTGAGCGCATGTACGCTTTCGTTTAAAGACCGCATCCTCTTTTTAGAAGATACGGATGAACATCTTTACGCATTGGACCGAATTTTTCATACCATTTTCCGCTCGCCGGCCGTTCGAGGCGTGCGCGCCCTCATCTTGGGGCACTTTACCGGAATCCGCCAGGACGACCCGCCGTTTCCCTGGTCGGTCAAGCAAATGATTACCCGCCTGGCCGAACCTTTGGAAATTCCCGTATTTTTCGGCTTTCCGGCGGGGCATGAGCCCGAAAATTATCCGATGATTTTCGGAAGCCGGTATCGCATCGATTTAACCGAGACGCACTGGACTTTACAACCCGATTCGCAAAATCCCTTGGCATGAACCGCTATTTTTTGGAATTGGCGTATTTGGGATTGAATTATCACGGCTGGCAAAAACAGCCGGGCGCCGTCACCATCCAACAAACCGTCGAGGAACGCATGTCTCTTCTTTTGAGGCGTCCGGTGGAGCTGACGGTAGCCGGCCGAACCGATACGGGTGTGCATGCCCGCCAAACTTTCGCCCATTTCGACAGCCCCGAGCCGCTTGACCTGTCGTGGCTCCGGCACCGGCTCAACGCCTTTTTGCCGCCCGACATTGCGGTGAAAAACATTTTACCCGTCCGCCCTCACGCCCATGCCCGCTACGATGCGATGCGCCGTACCTATCGGTATGTGATCGTCCGGGATAAAGACCCTTTTTGGCACAAAAGAGCGTGGTTGGTCCGCGAACCGCTTGATTTGGCCCGAATGGAAGAAGCCGCCCGCATTTTGCTCCAATACGAGGATTTCGAGAGCTTTTCCAAAGTCAAAACCGATGTCAAAACATTTTTGTGCCGCATTTACGAAGCCCGATGGGAAGTCCGCGAGGGACGTTTGGAATTCGTTATCACGGCCAATCGCTTCCTACGCAACATGGTGCGGGCGATCACGGGCACCCTGGTGGATATAGGATTAGGCAAATACCCCCCTTCGCATATGCATGAGATCATACGGGCCAAAGACCGACGCGCGGCCGGCCCTTCGGCTCCCGGATACGGCTTGTATTTGGAAAAAGTGGAATATCCGCCGGAGATTTTCCTCCCCTCCCCCGCCGATCGGACGTAAATGCGTATTTTTGGGCCCAAAGCATGCCCATGGGAAAAAAGAAGCCCAAAATTTTTCCTTCCGTCCCCATCGAACGCATGGATGCCAAAGGCAAAGGCATCGGTAAGGCGCCGGACGGGCGCGTGATTTTCGTGCCTTTTACGGCCCCGGGAGACGTGGCGGACATATTGGTCACCAAAAAACGAAAATCTTACTATGAAGGCAAGGCCCTGAAATTTCATACCCTCTCCGATTGGCGCGTACCACCGCGGTGCGACTATTTCGGCATTTGCGGCGGATGTCAATTGCAACATATCGCCTATGACAAACAACTGGAAGTGAAGGCAAGCACCGTACGCGACCATTTCGCACGCATCGGCAACGTGGAACCCCGAGAATTTCTCCCTCCGCTGGAAGCCCCCCGCATTTACGAATACCGTAACAAAATGGAATATGCCTTTACCGACTCGCGCTGGCTGACGCCCGAAGAAATCGCCTCGGGGCAAACGTTCGACCGGCGAGGAGCGGGCTTCCACAAACCCGGTCAATGGGACAAAATTATCGACATCGAGTATTGCCATCTTCAACCCGAGCCGGGCAACGATATCCGCAATGCCTTACGGGATTTTGCCAAAGAGCGGGAAATTCCCTTCTATAATCCGCGGTCGCGAGAGGGATTGCTTCGCCAACTCACGGTACGCGTGATGAAATCGGGCGAAATCATGGTGATGGTGCATTTTGCCGCCGAAGATCCCGAACGCATTCGCGAAGTCATGGATTTTTTGAAAGAAAAATTCCCTCGAATCACCTCCCTCCACTATCTGATCAATCCCAAACCCAACGACAGCATTTACGACCTGGAGGTCCGCCTCTGGTCGGGACAACCCCATGTGATTGAAGAAATCGACGGATTGAAATTTCGCATCAAACCCAAATCCTTTTTTCAAACCAATTCCTACCAAACCGACCGGCTTTACCGGAGGGTCCGGGAAGCGGCCGAAATAGGCCCGGAAGATACGGTGTACGACCTGTTTGCGGGCACGGGCACCATCGGCATTTTTTTGGCACGTCATGCCCGAAAAGTGGTGGGGTTGGAAACCGTCCCCGAAGCGGTGGAAGACGCCCGCGAAAATGCGCGATTGAATCGCATCGACAACATCGTGTTCGAAATAGGCGACGTCAAAGACCTGTTCGGCCCCGAACTTTTCGCCCGCCACGGCATGCCCGATGTGGTAATTACCGACCCGCCCCGCGAAGGCATGCATCCCCGCACGGTGGAGATGCTCAAAGAAGTCAAACCCCGGCGCATCGTGTACGTAAGCTGTAACAGCGCCACCCAAGCCCGCGATATCGCCGCATTGCGAAATTTTTACGAACTTCGATCGGTGCAACCGGTGGATATGTTTCCCCAAACTTACCACACCGAGAGCATCGCCGTTTTGGATTTGAAAACATGAGACGGATCGTTTTTCTTTTTATGATCCTTTTGTTAGGGATCGGATGCGAACGCGACGATTTATGCGTGGAAAAACCGGCCGTGCGCATGCAAACGATATGGACGGATGCGGCTACGGGCCAACGGGCGCCGGTCCGGCTGATGGTGCTTTACCGCAACGATACCCTCATTCCTCCCGTCGAAACCGACAGCCTGGCCGTGCCTTTACCGGTGGATACCACGGGAGTGCGCCTGGTCATGGTCCGGCTCGACAGCCTCTCCGCGGCGGCCGATACGCTTGATATCGAATTCCGTCCGGGTGAAATATTCATTTCGAAAGCATGCGGATTCAAAACCGTGTATTACGATGCCCGCGTCCGATTGCGGCCGGGAAATACCGGATGGATTGCCCTGACCGAAGTGCTCACCGACCAATGGGTAACAGACACCGTGCCCCATGTCAAGATTTATTATTAACCTTTTTATAATAATTATTCCTCTTATTACGGGAGCTCAAGCGGATACCCTCGCCCGCAAATTTCCCCGCATTTCCGTTACCGGCATCCGTGTAGGATACGATATCGGCAAAAAGGCGTGGAGCTTGTATAAAGAGGGAAATATCGACGAAATAAACGTGTATGTAAACTTCGGCAACCATATTTTGGGCATTCGCGGAGGACGCGAAGACATGCCCGTGCGTTTTCCCCTTTACGGATTTCATACGACCGGCACATATTTTAAGGCCGAATACGCCTATAATTTTTACGAAAATTGGCCCGGCATGCGCAATGAAATCACGGTGGGCGTGCGCTACGGAACCGCTCGCTTCGATTATCGGTTGGATTATTTGATTCGCCTCCCCGTTTCTCCTTTATATTCTCCCGACACCTTGTATCCCGGGACCCGGTGGAACGGATTGCGCGCACGGTGGCTGGAGGCATCCGCATCGGTGAAGGCCGAAATTTACAAAGGCTTCTTTTTGGAGCTTCATGTCAGCGGCAAGTATTTTTTGGGCGGTACCCGGCCCGAAAATTTCGGATTGGTATATATTCCCGGATTCTATATCACCAACATTTCCCGATTCGGCTTCGGGCTGGGTTACGGCATCAGCTATTTCTTCGATTTCCGCCGCTTCTCTTCCTCCCGCTTACGCCATAAAGAAACGCCAGTAGAGGTAGAAAAGACTGAAACCGGTCAGGAGGGCGAGGGAAATCAAGGCATAGATTTTTAACCACTTTCGAGGACGCAATGCCTCGGGTACGCCGGGGCGAGTAACCGCCAGGTAATTGAGCCATGCAATCACGGGAGCCAGCACAAAGCTGAGGGTGGTGGCAAAGTCCACCATTTGTTTCATGTTACGGCTGAAAAATACGAGAATGACCATGGTGCCCGCCCATAAGATCATCATCCACGCCACGCGCAACCGAGGGAAAGTCGGTTTGGGCAAGAGAATGCGGGTGGTTTCGTCCATCACGCGGCTGTAAGCGTCAAAACAGGTGATGGTGGTGGAAAACATGGTGGTAAATGCCGCCAGGGCGATAATCCAAAAGGTCCAGCGACCCAAAGTTTCGGTAAACAGGCGAATCAATTCACCCGCAAAGGCCACCGAGCCCGAAGGAAAAGTGCGCCCCGCTTCGTGCATGACTAATGCCCCCAGGATCAGAAAAGCCACGGCGGTAATGATGGTCACGAAATACCCCGTGTGAAAATCGGTGAGGGCGTCCCGGAGGGAGGTGCGTCCGCCTTGCCATTTGATTTTGGCTTCGGTCCATAAAGATTGCCACACCGACACATCCAAAGGGGCCGGCATCCAGCCGATAAAGGCGATAAGGAATGCCAAATGGGCGGGATTGCGAAATGAAAATTCGTGGAACCACCAATGCACGGCTTGAGGTCGGATTTTTATCAGCGCCACCGCCGTGGCAAAAAAGAGGCTGACCACCAATACCAGCATAATGTATTTGACCAATCCGTCCAACAAGCCGTATTTGCCGGCCGTGAGGAGCACGAACACCGCCGCCAGGAGGGCGAAGGCGAGAATTTCCACCTTTCCGCCTCCGGTGAGCTGACCCAAGAGGCCGGCCGTCACCAGGGTGACCCCCGCCTGAAGGACGAACATGGAAAGGAGCGATACTGCAAAAAAGAGCACCACCGCCCACAGGCCCAACCGCCGATAGGCACGAATGAGATTTTCGCCCGTAGCCGCCGTGTAGGCGGGGCCGAATCGGAAAAAAGGATATTTGAGGGCGTTGGCCAAAAGGATGATTCCCAACAATTCGAAACCGAAGCCCGCTCCCGCGCGGGTGGATTGCACCAAATGCGACACGCCGATGGCGGCTCCCGCATACAGGAGGCCGGGACCCAGGATGCGAAGGCGGCGTTTGAGTCGATGCCAATTCATTCAGGCAAAATTTCGAGGTACCCGCACCCGGATCACGTCGGAGAGGCGGGTGGTATAGGCCGGTGAAAGTTTGGCTTGCTTCATCTTCCACGTCCGTTGGGGGTCTTGGCCGCCCAGTTTGAGCAAATCGTGGCCGTATTTGGCATTCAGCCGGTCGATCACGGGCATGAGTCGCCGGTGGCGATCGTCGGGAGGTACGAAGAGGTTCATAAATCCCTGATTGGCCGGCACCAGCTCGCTCACGATCACGCCCGCTTTTTTGTAGGCATACCCGTCGCGCCATATTTTGCGAAGGCCCTCCACCGCCAGGCGGCTCAAAAGGATGGAGGAATCCGTCGAGTAAGGAGCGGGCAAGGTGACGGCGCCGTGATATTGGGGCAGATCCTCGCGATGGCGGTTGGTACGGATAAATACGGTGATGAAATTGGCCGCCGACCCTTGACGCCGCAATTTGGCTGCCGTAACCGCGGTGAAGGTTACGATCCGTTCGCGCACCTCTTCGAAATCGGTAATGTTTTCGGCAAAAGTCCGGGTGGTGGCGATGCGCTTGCGCGGTTGGGGCATTTCCAAATCGTAGAGGGATTCGCCCTCCAGCTCCCGCCGGATGCGGGCCAGGTTGACGTTGAATTTTTTGCGCAATTGTCGGGGAGAAAAACGCATGAGGTCCGCGGCCTTATGCACCCCCATTCGCCGGAGGCGGGCGGCCAACCGCTTGCCAATGCCGTGTACGTCTTCGATATCGAGCCACCGAAGGGCCTTTTCGATTTTTTCGGGCGTGTCCAAGAGGTACACCCCGCCCGTGCGGTCGGGAAATTTTTTGGCGATCCGGGCCGCCACTTTGGCCAGCGTCTTGGTGGGGGCCAAACCGATGGTCAGCGGA
Organism: Chlorobiota bacterium; assembly: GCA_013153605.1. GTDB lineage: Bacteria > Bacteroidota > Bacteroidia > Flavobacteriales > Flavobacteriaceae > JAADED01. The sequence continues at coordinate 11,007 of JAADED010000053.1, forward strand.
ATGCCGATTTGTTTGCGGACGGTACGGCGCAATTCACGCATGCGGACCTCCGTATCGGAAGGGTCCATTCCTTCGAATTTCATAAACGCCTCGTCTATGCTGTACACCTCCATTTCGGGCACACGGCTTCCGATCAGGCTCATCATGCGGCTGCTCAAATCGCCGTAGAGAGCAAAGTTGGCCGAAAACACTTCCACCCCTTTTTCGCGGAAAATGTCTTCGTATTGAAAAGCCGGCGCCCCCATGGGCACGAACTCTTTGGCTTCGTTGCTCCGCGAAATCACGCATCCGTCGTTATTGGACAACACCACCACGGGCCGTCCCTCCAAATCGGGGCGAAACAGGCGCTCGCACGACACGTAAAAGTTGTTGGCATCGGCCAGGCCGTAAAAGACGCGATAGGGCGGATGTACCTTCATGGAAACGGCGTTCAAAGGAAAAGTAAAGGTAAAAAATCCCCCGCATTCGGGGCAAGTCCACTACCCTCCGAATCGTGCGAGAAGGCGGCGGAGGGTGCGAATGACGCTGGGGACGTAACTTCCTCCGAAAAGATTGGCATGCACCAGCAAAGGATACAATTGGTAGAGAGGAATCCGGTCGCGCCATCCTTCCTCCAACGGGAACGCGGCGTGATAGGCATCGTAAAAAGCGTCTTCGAATCCGCCGAACAGGAGGGTCATGGCCAAATCCACTTCGCGATGGCCGTAATACACCGCCGGATCGATGAGGACGGGTCCGTGGGCGGGAGAAGCCAGAAAATTGCCTCCCCACAAATCCCCGTGCAACAGGTGGGGCAACTCTTCGGGAACGATATGGGGCATCAAATCGTACAGACGTTCGAAAAGGGCTACCTCCGCGGGGCCGTACAATCCTTTGTTGACCGCCATTTTGACCTGGGGCTTCAGCCGGTTTTCGATATAAAAATCCGGCCACGACGCCGAAGGGGTGTTAATCTGAATCAACGTGCCGATGTAATTGTCTTCGTCGAATCCGTAATAAGTGTGGGTATGCCGGTGCATGGCGGCCAGTTTCTCGCCGAACTCGCGCCAGAAAGCCCTGTCGCGGGGCGCATCGTGCGGGATGTATTCCAAAACCAGGTAAGCCACGTCGTCGGTTTCGCCCGTGAGGATCACTTGGGGGGCGTAAATGCTTCCGGTGGAACGTATTTCGTTCAAGCCCCGGGCTTCTTTGCGAAACATGCCGGGGTAAAGCTGGGCGTCGTTGAGTTTGACAAAAAAATCGCCCGCCGTAGTACGCAAGCGGTAGCTGGAGTTGATGTCTCCGCCGTACACGGGCGTTACATCCGTGATTTTAACGGGCTTGCCGGTTTGATGGGAAAGGTTGAATTCCAGGAGGGTAAAAAATCTCGAATCGGGGGCATCATGTTTCATCGCTCGAATAATTTAAAAGAAAACCGCCGCGCCGCCGGCACGGAAGGCACTTGCCATCTTCCCTCCGGCATGGAGGCCGCTTCGGCCACCCGCCCCTGACGGATACTCGGAAAATAGCCGCGTTCGCTCAAATAGGCGGCCAAATATTCCTGTTCGTATTGCCCCGGCGTGGGCACCAACAGGGCTTGCTTGCCGAGGGCCGTCAGGTCCATCACCGACGAGTAGCCGCTTCGTAAGATAAGTTTTTTCGCCCGCAAAATCAAATTTTCCAGCAAGGCTGTGTCCGCCAAATCGATGACTTCCCAATGGGGGGGATAATCGGCCGCCCGGGGTGCGCGGGTTCCCCTGACCAACACGGTTTGCGCCTCGCGAAGCCAAGGGATGCGAACCACCTCCTCTTCCAGGGCCGTACGTTGCCGTTCGGGCCCCGACAAAACCACCAACCAATCCGGTCCGCCGGCCGGCGGAAGGGCGGACGGAGCTTCAAATCGCGACAAAATGCCTATATATTCCACTCCGGGGGGAATGCGGGAGGGATGCCCCAACCGGCCGGAAAGAAAGGGCTCTTTTTCCGCATCGGGCACCCATATCCGATCGAAGGGGGCATACAATGCCCGGTGGCGGGCCGTGGCCCATCGGCTGAAGGGTCCCGCCTCCACATGCAATTGGTGGGTGACATACACCGCGGGAAGGCCTTCGACCCGTACCCCGGGACGGTTGTCGCTGATGATTCCCTTGATGTCGAAGTGACGAACGATGCGGCGGGTTTCGACCGAAGCGGATTGGAGAATACGCCTCCCTTTCCATGCCAATACGGCGAGGTAAAAAGGCATCCACACAGGCAGGCGGGGATAACGGACCTTATAAGAAGGTAATTCGGCATAAGCCAAATCGGGAAAAGCCCGGCGCAACCACTCCAGGGCCGCCCCGTCGGAAGCAATGACGGGTTCGTAATTCTGACGAATCAAATCGCGGATGACGGGGACCATGCGGGTGGCATGCCCGAGTCCCCAATTCAATACCCCCACCAGGATGCGCTTGCGGCTCAAAAGGTTATTGCTTGACGAATTTTCGCACTTCCACCGCCCGGTCCGTACGCAAACGAATCCAATACACGCCGGCCGGAAAGCGATCCGTCGGAACGGCGCAACGACCCGTACACCTGAGGCGCCTCCACACGGTCCCCTTCATGTCGCCCACCGTAATGCGCGCCGGTAGCGGAGATTCCACATATAACACCTTGTCGGCCGGAACGGGATATATACGAACTCCGGCAAGAGACACGGCGGATACGTCCAAATTCCAAGTGTCTTGCGCCGGCGGCCCGCCCCAAATCAGGGTGGCCAAATAAGGGTTGTCGATAAAAGGATTACGATTGCCCTGGAGGTTTTCCAAGACCGCATTGCGTCGGCGTTCCGTTTCCGAGGGCGGATCTTCGGCATTCCACTCCAAAAAAAAGTCCACCATGTCGGGATCGGAAGACACGGGATTGCCTTCCCCCACATAGCGGGGAAGACATTGGGTGCCGTATCGCAAATATAAGTACATGATTATGCGGGCCACGTCGCCCTTCCATTGGTCGCCCGGGTACCAAAAATCGCCGTTGACCGTGCCGGCATGTCCCGAAGCGTCGATAAATTTTTTGTTTCCGCGCCGCCCGTTCATGGAAACGTCGCATGCCCGCACGTGATGGGGATCCGACCCCGCGCCGCTCGAGCCCAAATCGGGTTCGGCCAAAGACCGGGGAAATACATGTTCGCGATTCCATTCGCACCGGGAAGCCGACCCGCCGTTGGCATCCTTGTCCCGGGTCAGGTCGTTATGGCAATCGCCGTCGGTGCCGTTTTCCCAGCCGTAAATCAAAAACACGCGCGTGGTATCGTAGGGCACTTCGTCCGTCAGTTTGAGCACCCACCATAATTGGTCGTAATCGATGTAGTTGGTATGGGTGGATATGATTTTGGCGGCTAATTCGTCCTTGAGGGCCGCCCCCCGCAAGGTGAGATCCACGTCATTGTAATAGGGAGGAATTTGGGCATAAGCGAACCCGAAGACCAAAAAAAGAACCCGAAGGAGAAATCGGCGCCGAGTCATGAGCGTTGAAGTTTTGCCATGTAAAATCCGTCGCGGCCGGGGCCGGGAAGGATGTGTTTATCTTCTACAAAAGTAAAATCTTTATTCCTTTTTAAGAAATCTTCCACTTGCCGCCGGTTTTCGTCCTCCAGCACCGAGCAAGTGACATAGACCAGCTTGCCGCCCGGCTTGACCCACCGGGCATACGTATCGAGTACGTGACGCTGGGTGTTTCGAATCCGTTCGAAAGCGGCGGGGTCAAATTTCCATTTGAGGTGGGGCTTGCGTTTCCACGTGCCCGAACCGCTACAGGGCGCATCCACCAACACCACGTCCGCTTTGCCTTCCAAACCTTCCATGTCCCGAGGAGTGACCACATCGGCTCGGACCAAATTTTTTACGCCCGCCCGTCGGGCCCTTCTTCGCAATTCGGCTATTTTGGCCGGCGAAATGTCAAAAGCGTAAAGCTCTCCCCGGTTCTCCATTAACGCCGCCGCATGCAAGGTTTTGCCTCCCGCTCCCGCACAGGCATCGATCACGGTCATTCCGGGCCCGATTTCGGCAAAATGCCCTACCTCTTGCGAGGATAAATCCTGGAATTCGAACCACCCGCGGCGGTACCAGGGTGTTTTTTCCAGAGCATAAGGTTTGGCAAACACCACGCTCTCGGGCGGAAAACCGGGACGGCTGAAGGCATAACCTTCTTCGGACAATCGATTCGACATTTGATCGGGAGAAATTTTCAAAGTATTTATCCGAATCACGGGCAAATTGGGGCGGTTGAGATCGCGGGCGATTTCTTCCCACCGCTCGTGCCAGCTCTTCCGGCCTTTCCGGTCCAGCCACTCGGGCAGTCCGTATCGAAACAGGGGATTTCGAATCAATTCGCCGTATTCGCTTCGCACGGCTTCGCGATCGGAAAGGTATTTTTCCACATACGGCGGTACTTCCTCTTCACTCGCCAAAATCAGGGCCAGGGGCATTCCGCGCTCGGGAGGCAAATCCTCCCACCGGCGGGCCAGCCGTTCCCATAAATTGCGGCGACGCACCAATTCGAACAATTTATCCTTGACAAAAGCGCGATCGCGCTTGCCCCACCGCGGATATTTTCGAAACAAATAAGCGGCAGCCGCATCGGCGGGTTCGTTCCTCTTCAGGATCCGCGACAATCCTTCGACTATACCTTCGAACAAATTGCGATGCCATTTCATAAATCCGAACCTTTGGAAGCGGAAATAAAATATCGGGGATGAAGTTTAAATTCGTCGGCTCCCGAATTTTCTTCGCCCTTACATCGGGCTTTGAGTCGGTTCAGGTCGGACGTCCACCCGTTGCCGTCGAAATATTCCACTCCGCGGAAATCGCGCACTTTATACAAAGCTTTGGGTCCGTAACAGGTGCCCAAATAGACGTGAGGAATGTGCCGCTCGGCCGCATCGGAAATCAGGGTTTCCATCATGCGTTTGCCCAATCCCGTACGAATCAAATCGGGTTGAAAAAATGCAAACCAATAATGCCGCATATCGGGGCGATCCACCAGCCATACGTACCCCACCGGCCGGTTTTGCGAACGAAATACGGCCACCCGGTTGAACCAATCGAAATCGTAAATGTATTTCAATCGCTCGGGAGGCATCACTCCGGGCATGCGCACGCGCGTATAGGCTTCGATCAGAGGCGTCATTTCTTCGGGCGAAATATCCGCCTTGTCCACCAGTTCGTACCGCAGGTCCAAGGGTTCCGTTTTTTTACGGATTCGTCGGTTTTCGGACGTAAGAGAAAAGCGCGAGGTATCCACCCGCACGCTTCTGGCCAAATAACACATGCGGACCCCGGGAGGAATGCGCCGGTGATCGCTGTAAGGCAAAAATCCGCGGGCATACACTTCGGAAGGAGTGTCCCCCGGCGTGAGCACGGCATACACCGCATACGGAAAAGTATAAGTGGCATAATCGGGCGGCGCTTCGGAAAAGAAAATGTTCATGGCAAGAAATAAAAGGCACGGCAAGTTAAAATATTCCCGGGGTTTAAAAAACCCGCATTTACGTTTTTTTCCCGTCCCTTTTTTTCTTAATTTTGAATGCAACAAAACCACATGTCCCATGAAAAAACTTTCCTTTTTCCTCTCTCTCCTCTTTGCGGCAGTCTTGTCCTACGGACAAGTAATCAAATTTCAGGACTTCGAAGGCGGGTCCGACGATTGGAACTTTACGCCCACTCCCGCTCCTTATAATACGGGGAGCGACATTTGGGATACGGTAACCGCCGTGGGAAGTATCACGTCCGCCCAAAGCGGACAGTATTTTTGGGGAATGCAGGATTTGGATAATCCCCAAGACACGGTCCTCAACGTTTTGGCATTCGAGAACGTGGACGTATCCGCTTACACCAACGTCACCCTTTCGTTCTACTATTACACCGACGGATTCGATATGCCGTACGACTACATTGCGGTGGAAGTGTTCTTTGACGACGTAAGCCAAGGATTGGATACGCTCAACCCGAATACCGACGCCTGGACCCTGTATGCCATTCCCGTTCCCGACAGCGTGAACAACGTGCGATTCAGTCTTGTAGTGGATCAAAACGGGGGTAGCGACTACGGCGGATTGGACAACGTACGCCTGGAAGCGGGCACCACTCCTCCGCCCGTGCTGACCATTACTTCTCCTTCAGACGGCACTGTATTCGACCCCGAAACCACGGAAGTTACCGTGTCTTTCGAAGTGCAAAACTTCAACGTAGCCCAACCGCCCTCGGGTGACGGATACATCATTTACGCATTGAACAACAACGAAACGCCCTACTACTCCACCGCCGACATCGTATTGCAAAACCTGACCAGCGGTCAATACACCTTCGCCATGAAACTGGTGGACAACAGCGGCAACGACCTCAACCCGCCGGTGGGCGACACCATTCAATTCACCATTGCCGCCTATAACCAAGTGGCCGATTTGGCCGCCTTGCGCGCCGGAACGTTGGGCGAATATTACGAAGTAACGGGCGAAGTATATTACATCGGCGGCGAAAACTTCGGTTCGTATGTCAAAGCTTTTGTGCAAGACAACACCGCCGGCATCATGATTTACGATCGCAACGGCATCTTCGATCCTCAATCGGTTAACCTCTACGACGGACTTACGGGCCTCAAAGGCCTTTTGACGGAATATCGAGGAACGCTCGAAATCATTCCCACCGTGGCGCCTCATGTGAGCTCCACGGGCAACACGGTAAGGGCCCAAATAGTAACCGTAGCCGATTTCAATGCGAACCACGAAGATTACGAATCGGAACTGATTCAATTCGTTCAAGTAAGCATCGACCCGGGAGGCGACACCCAATTCCAGGTGAACCGCAATTACGACATGTACGACAATACCGACACCACCACTTTGCGTACCATGTTTACGGCCCTGGGCGGCGTGACCATTCCTCAAGGCATCCTGACGGTAACCGGTATCGGCGGCGAATATAACGGCAACCCGCAAGTATATCCGCGTAGTGCCGCCGACATCCAGGTTTCGGCAGTGGGAGATGCCCGCCTCGAAGGATTGCAAGTATATCCCAACCCCGTAACGGGCGGATACGTGTATGTGGAAACCCCCGCGGGAGCGGCCAAAACGGTACGCATCCTCGGTTTGACCGGCAAAGTGGTTTACGAAACCCGATTGGAGGGTAACGGCAAGCTGAATCTCTCGTTGCGTCCCGGTCTGTATCTGATGCAAGTAACCGAAAACGGACGTAGCGCCACCGTCAAACTGATGGTGAAATAAGACAGGTTCTCCATTTCCCCTTCAGCCCGGTCCGTCGAGGCCGGGCTTTTTTATTTCGTGCCCGCCCTTTTTCTTATATTTGCCTCACATCCGCCGGCATGATCAAACTCATCCTTCATTTTCTGGAACAAACGGGAAAATATTTCCTCCTGTTGAAAAAGGTATTTACCAAGCCCCAGAACATGAAGATTTTTTGGGAAAACTACGTCCGCGAATTGGACGATATCGGATTGAAAACGGTGGGGCTTATTTCTTTTATATCCTTCTTTATCGGCGGGGTGGTGGTCATTCAAACGGCGCTCAACTTGGACAATCCCTTGATTGACCCTTCGCTGATCGGGTTTGCGGCCAAACAATCGGTGGTATTGGAATTCTCCCCCACCCTCAGCGCCGTGATTTTGGCCGGAATCGTGGGCTCCTACATCGCATCCACCATCGGTACCATGCGCATCACCGAACAAATCGACGCATTGGACGTTATGGGCATCAATTCGGCCAATTTTCTGATCCTTCCCAAAATTTTGGCGGCCGTCACTTTTTATCCCTTCCTCATTGCCTTGAGCATGTTTTTGGGCGTATTCGGCGGATGGGTGGCCGGAGTGGTTACCGACCTGGTAAGCACCGAAGATTATCTCGAAGGCATCCGAATGGGATTCGACCCTTTCCATTTTACCTATTCTTTTATTAAAACCGTCGTCTTCGCCTTTCTCATTGCCACCATTCCTTCGTTTTTCGGCTATTACGTGCAAGGAGGAGCCCTGGAAGTGGGACGCGCCAGCACCAAAGCGGTGATCTGGACCAGCGTGATGATCGTGTTTTGGAACTACGTACTCACCCAATTGTTGCTCAGCTGATTATGATTGAAGTGAAAAACATAAAAAAATCTTTCGGCGGGCACGAAGTGCTCAAAGGGATTTCGGCGGTATTCGAAAAGGGAAAGGTCAACATGATTATAGGCCAGAGCGGATCGGGCAAAACGGTGTTTCTCAAAACCATCATGGGCCTGATCGAACCGGACGAAGGGGAGATATCTTTCGACGGCCGCATTTGGCATCTGTTGGACGAAAAAGAAAAGGCGGCCATTCGCCGGGAAATGGGAGTGGTGTTTCAGGGGAACGCCCTGTTCGACAGTCTGACGGTGGAAGAAAACGTGAGCTTTCCCCTCCGCATGTTTACGAATAAATCGCCCAAAGAAATCAAAGAGCGGGTAGCCGAAGTGCTGGAACAGGTGGGTCTTCCGGGGGTGCAACACAAATTGCCGGCCGAGTTGTCGGGGGGCCAACAAAAACGGGTGGCCATCGCCCGAGCCATCGTGATGTATCCCAAATACCTCTTTGCCGACGAACCCAATTCGGGATTGGACCCCAAAACCGCCATCCGCATCGACGACCTCCTCTTGGACCTGACCAAAAAATACGATACCACCACCCTGGTGAATACCCACGACATGAATTCCATCATGGAAATCGGCGAAAAAATCATCCTTCTCAAAGACGGCTACAAAGCATGGGAAGGGACCAAAGACGAAATTTTCATATCGGACAATCCCGATTTGAACGATTTTGTGTTCTCCTCCGAATTGTTCCGTAAGATGAAAGAACTCTACCTTAAATACGAGCTGAAGAAGTGAAAGGGACGGTGCTCAAATCCACGGGAAGTTTTTACGACATTGCGGGGGACGACGGCCGTAAATACAAAGGCCGCATCCGCGGAAAATTCAGGATCAAAGGATTGAAAACCACCAATCCCGTGGCGGTGGGCGACCGGGTGGAATTCGAATTGCGCGACGACGGAACCGCCCTTATTACCGACATCCTTCCCCGAAAAAATTACCTCTTGCGCAAAGCCACCAACCTTTCGCGGCGTTACCATATCCTGGCTTCCAACATCGACCAAGTGTTCGTGCTTTACACCCCCGCCTATCCCGAAACCCTTCTTCCCTTCATCGATCGCATCCTGGTATCGGCCGAAGCTTACGGCATTCCGCCCGTATTGGTGATAAACAAAATCGATTTGTTCCGCGACGATCCCGAGATGCAAAAGAAAATCGCCCGCTTCAAAGAAATTTACGGCGCCGCCGGTTATCCCGTCATCGAAACATCGGCGGTGGACGGCACCGGATTGGACAAACTCAAAGCCCTGATGAAAGACAAAACATCCATGTTTACCGGCAATTCGGGAACCGGCAAATCGAGCCTGATCAATGCGGTGGCGGGATTGAACATCCGCACCAAACCCGTATCCCATGTGCACCGACAAGGGCAACATACCACCACCTTTGCCGAAATGCATGCCCTCCCCTTCGGGGGATACATCATCGACACCCCGGGAGTACGCGCTTTCGGCACGGCCGATATCCAAGCGGGAGAATTGGACATGTACTTTCCCGAATTCCGACCCCACAAACCGAAGTGTAAATTCCACAATTGCAAGCACGTAAACGAGCCCCAATGTGGGGTGCAAGAGGCGGTGGAAGAAGGGCTGATTGCGCCGGAACGCTTTCTTTCCTATCTGGACATATTGGACGAAATCGAAAATAACGACGGACCTTATCGAACCAAAAAATTCGGCTGATGAGAACGGTGATTCAACGGGTAACCGAAGCGGAAGTGCGCATCGACGGGCAAACCGCGGCCTCCATCGGTCCGGGGCTGGTATTGCTGGTGGGATTCGAAGAGGCCGACACTTCCGAAGACATCGATTGGCTGGTGCATAAAGCGGCGGGCTTGCGCATATTTTCGGACCGCGAGGGCAAGATGAACCTTTCGGTCAAAGATATCGGAGGCGAGGTGTTGATCGTGAGCCAATTCACCTTGCACGCCAAAACCAAAAAGGGTTTTCGCCCCTCCTTCGCCCGGGCGGCACGACCCGAAACTGCCGTTCCCTTGTATGAAGAATTTATCCGTAAATTTGAAGAAACACTACCCGGCAAGGTGCGTACGGGCCGGTTCGGCGCCATGATGCAAGTGGCCCTGGTGAACGACGGGCCGGTTACCATTGTGATCGACACCAAAAACAAAGAATAATGAGTTGGAAAGACATCCAAAAAGAAGTGGACGATTGGATCAAAAACGTGGGCGTCCGCTACTTTAACGAGCTCACCAATATGGCCATTCTTACCGAAGAAGTGGGCGAAGTGGCCCGCATCATCGCCCGGCGCTACGGCGAGCAAAGCGAAAAAGAAAGCGACAAAGCCAAAGATCTGGGCGAAGAATTGGCCGACGTGATTTTTGTGGCCGTATGCCTGGCCAACCAAACGGGCGTGGACCTGGAAAAGGCTTGGAAAAAACGCATGGAGAGCAAAACCGCCCGCGACAAAGAGCGCCATCAAGCCAACGAGAAACTCAAAAAAGACGATGGCAAATAAGGATTTCCGGAACATTATTCGCGACATCACCCAAGGAAACATATCTCCCGTGTATTTCCTGGCGGGCGAAGAAAGTTATTTTGGCCGCAAAATCGAAGAGGCGTTGCTGGAACACGTGGTGCCTCCCCAAGCCCGGGGATTCGATCTGGCCGTCCTTTACGCCCAGGATTTGCCCTTGAACGAGGTGTTGGCCCGCGCCCGCCAATATCCCATGTTCGGCGGCAAGCAAATGGTGGCCGTCCGCAATGCACATCTGTATTTTAAGAAGGACAAAGATTTGGAACTTATCCGGGACTATGTGGCCTCTCCCCCGCCCCATGCGGTATTGTCCTTCCGATTCGAGGGCAAGCCGGGAGCCAAAATAAAGAAAGCTTTTACCTCGCCCTCCGTCCTGTATTACGAAGCTCCCCGCATCTACGAAAACCGCATGCCTTCCCTCCTGGCCGATATGCTGGCCGCGCGGGGATTTAAGGCTGATACCAAAGCCCTCCTGATGCTGGCCGAACATACGGGCACCGACCTGATGCGGGCCGAAAAGGAACTGGACAAACTCGCTCTGGCGCTGGAACCCGGCCAAACGCTCACGCCCGATGCGGTGGAAAAATATACGGGGGTCAGCAAGGAATTTAACATTTTCGAATTCAAATCCGCGGTGGTAACGGGCAATTTTCCCAAAGCCTACCGGATCGGGCGCCACTTCTCCCATAACCCGCGGGAATTTTCGTTGCACGCCATTATTGCGGTCCTCTACAATTTTTTCGTCCAACTTTATACCTACCTTACCCTTCCCGAATCCCAAAAACGCGACAAACGGGCGGTGGCTTCGGCTCTTAAAATCAATCCCTTTTTCGTGCCCGAATACCAACAAGCGGCCCGTGTGTATCCCATGAAGCGTGTTTCCCGCGCCATTAGCGCCCTTCGCGATACGGACCTCAAAGCCAAAGGGGTTCATGCCGGACAAGCCGATTATGCGGATTTGATGCACGAACTTTTATACAAAATCATGTTGAAACCATGAGCAAAACCGGTTACGAAGTTTTTCGCACCTGGGAAGCATCGCGCCTGAAGGGATTTTTGGAAACCCTCTTTCGCAAACCGCCGCGCAAGCATTATATCGTCAAAATCGTCAACGACAAGCTTCCCGATGAAGAATGGCTGGCGGTGGTGGAAGCCTTACGCCCCAAAATCGAACGCTACCGGTTGGATAGATCCATCGTGTTTGTTCCCGACCAATATCGGCCCGGCGAACTCCCCGATTGGTTACCGGCGGCCCCTACAGAAGCCGAAGCCGCCGACCTGATCGATTTCGAAGAAATCGAACGGGAGTTGGGGTTGGAAGGCCAAGAGGAATAACCCGGCTCAGAAAGGATAATTGATGCCGAATTGCAATACCGAATTTTCGATGGAGAGAGGGAGCCATCGCTCTCCGGGAGGACGGGCGGGATCGAAAAGCTTGAAGGCCCAATCCAGACGAATGGCAAAAAAGCTGAAATCATAGCGATAGCCGATTCCCGCGCCGATGGCCGTTTCGTGCAACAAGGAATACAGCCCCTTGAATTTGGCTTCGGGATAGGGCGTATCGTCAAACACGTTCCAGATATTGCCCGCATCCACAAACAGGCCGATATGATGGTTTTCGTATATCGGCATGCGGTACTCCAGGTTGGTCAGGAGCTTGAAATTGGCTTCGTTAAATTCGCCCAACCCGCCCGTGGAGCCGGGACCCAGCTCGAACGCCCGCCAGGCGCGTATGTCGTTGGAGCCGCCCGCAAAATAGGCCGCCACAAAAGGGATGTTGGTGGAATTGCCGTACGGAATGGCCAATCCCGTAAAAAAGCGATAAGCCAAAATGCGTTTTTTTCCGAAATCCCAATGGCGGATAAAGGTGAATTCACCTTTGTAATATTGGGCGTAAGGCACCCGGTTGATGGTGCGTTGACCCACCGCATTGCGGGGCATGTCCACCAATTTGGAAATCGCTCCGGGCAACCATCCGGCCACTTCCAGGTATATGCGGAAAAAGTAAAAATGATTGTCCCAAATATCTTTACGCGTATCGTATGTGAGCGTATGATTGGTATTGATAATAAACACGTTCTCCGTTAACCGGATGCGTCGCTCTTCGATTTTTTTCACTTCCTGGTAAATTTCCGAATCCGGCGGCTCGTGGGTGAGGACGTAGCGGATAAATTGAAGGGCGCGGTCGGGCGTCAGCTCGATGTGGTAATATTGCTCGGCCAAAGCCTTGAGGGTGTTAAAGGCGGTGGTGTAAATTTCAAAGTAACGTTCGGGATTTTTGTAATTCACGTAATTCACCTCCATGGGCGTAAACACGTTTTTCACCGGCTTACTGGGTTTCCATTCGTAGGAATTGATGGCGTAGAGTTTTTCCCTGTCCAGGCCGATATTGGTTTGGGCATTGTAACGGACGCTGTAAATGGTTTTGGGATGCATGAACAGGGGCACATACCGCTTGAAAAACGGAATCACGAACCGCGGAATGTATAAACTCAAATCCACCGCCACTTCTCCCGTATTGAAAAACCGCTCCGACGGACGGGCCGCAAACTGGGTGGATGCCGCCTGGTTGATCATCCCGGACAACCGGAGATTTTCGAATCCGTTGAACAAATTACGCCATGTAAACGAAAGCTCGCCCGAAATGCCCAAAGGCCGGATGCTCGAATGCGTGATGTTGGCCGACGATTTGATGCTGAATTTTTTGAGAGGGACCAGGAGCACCCTTCCGTCCAGCAAAGTGTCGTTGACTTTAAAATGGGAAATGTAAACCTGGCGAAAATTGTCCAAAAAATACAATTGCTTGCGGGTGAGGTTCACGTTCTTGTCCGCATATAGCCGACCGGGCCTCAGGAGGATGGCTTCGTGAAGCAAATGGGGCTTGAAATAACGCGAAGTGGCGAATTTGTATTCGATGCTGTCGTACACCACCGTTTTTTGGGGGCGAATGCTGTCGGTTTTACGCCCGCCGGCCACCACCACGTCCACTTTTCGATATTTGTACGGAAGAAAAGGTTTTTCGTACACCGTGTCGGGCGCATAAACGATTTTGTTATAAATATGGCCGTACACATTCAAATGCGGTTTGATGCGCTTTTTGACCACGTCGTATGTAATGTATGAAGATTGAAAATCGTATAAGCCGTTGTTGCGGAAATATTCGGTGAGAAATTCCCGGTCCTCCCACAGGTAATCGCGCATGTAATAGATGCCGTTGCGGGTTTTGAGTTTGTGCCGTACCCGGTTGAACAACAATCGCGGATATTCCGAAGCGATATGCCACCGCACCGAATCGATCAGGTAGCGGTCGTGTTCCACAATGGTATAGCGCACGATGGCTTTGATGGGAGATACGGGACGAATTTCAAAGGAAGTTTCGTTATCCAGAAATCCGTAATTTTTGAAAAGCATGTGCAAATTTTGACGGCTTTTTTCCGTCAAATTGGAATCGATGATCACCGGCTCTTCGCCGAAGGCTTTGATTTGGTTATTAAGGTTGACGTAATATCGCTTGAGTTGGTAATAGGCCTGTTTGGCCGAAAAAATTTTTTCCAGGGTTTTGTATAATTTGGGATGCCGGCGAACGCTCATGTCGAAAGTGAGCTCGGGATGGGGGTCGGCAATAGAGTAAATACCCACCAATACGGGATATCCGGCCACATAAAAATTGGGTTGCTGAACGATGTAGGCCCGTGCTTTGGAAGGTTTGACAACCTCTTTTTCTTTGTAAACCAATTCGTTTTTTCGCAACAAATATTTGCCGGGCGGCACCACGCGGTAGATGTTGCAAGAACCGAGGCTGAACACCAGGAAAATTACAAGGGGAATCCGTATCTTTCGCATGGGACATTTTGGCAAAAACAAAATTAAGTTTTTTTACACAATCATGAGGACGCCCCTACCGCAAGCCAAGGCCAAATTGATTCGCAAATTGCACATGAAAAAATATCGCGACCGCCTGGGTTTGTACCCGGTGGAGAAGGCCAAAACCATAGCCGCTTACGTGGAGGCGGGCCGCCGGCCCGAATTTATCGTTACCAAAAAAGGCACCCCCGTTCCGTGGGAAGACCGGTTTCCCGTATATGAAACCGACGCCGCCACTTTGCGAAGCCTCAGCGGGCTGAAAAATCCTTACGACATGCTGGCGGTGTTTCCCAAACCTTCGACTCCGCCCCGGTGCCGGCCCCGAGGTTTGGTGCCCGTCTTCGACCGGATTCAAGACCCCGGAAATTTGGGCACCGTGATTCGTACGGCCGATTGGTTCGGGATTCGCCAAATCGTGTGTACGCCCGGATCCGCGGATATTTACAATCCCAAAACCGTGCAAGCGGCCATGGGAGCCCTCGCCCGGGTGGAAGTTTGTTACCTGGAACCCGACGAAGCGGTTCGTCCCGGCATTCCCCTGTGGATTACCGACATGGAAGGGGATAATATTTACGAAGCCGCCATCCCGGAAACCCTTTTCGTGGTATTCGGCAACGAAGGGCACGGCATCGGACCCCGGTGGAGGGCTTTGGCATCGCGCACGCTCACCATCCCTCATGCGCCGGACAAAATATCCGAAAGCCTCAATGTATCGGTGGCGGCGGCCATCGTCATGTCCGAATGGTTCCGAAGGCACCGCGGGAGTTGATGCCGAAAATCTTATTAACTTTGTTACTCCGCCGGCGTGGGAATGAAAAAATGGTATATTCTTTTCGGATTGTTTTACCTTTATACCCTCTTGCACGTAGGGTTGCCGGAATATATGCTGGCGGCCTACAACCGACCCGTTATGCGGGGTCCCTACCCGCCTCCCGCCGACCCGCGGGTGCGCGCCCTGTGGGACAGCCTCCCCTTCACCGCCGATTGGCACGGTGACGCCTTGCTGTGGGGAACGTCGCTCAACAGAACCCATAAAGGGGGAATGGTCAACATCCCTTGGTTGCGAGAAACCAAGCCGCATCTTCAGATGTTTACCATCGTCACCAAAGTGCCGCACCGATTAAGTTATGCCCGCAATTCATCCGAAGGAGATAAACTCACCCTTCCTTTCATCCTTTCGGGCCGGGACCCGCGCGCATGGTTCAGCCTCAAAGGACGGGTGTTGGAACAAACCCGCCGCCTCAAGGGGGAAGTCCGCCGCTCGAGGGGATTCTTGCGCCTTATTACCGACCGCCGCGAATTGGAGGCTTGGCGCAAAGACGCGGAAGAGGGCCGCCAAACGGCTGGCGCCCTGATGGGAATCGAAGGTTTGCATTGCCTCGAAGGAGATATCCGCAACTTGGACCTCTTTTTTGACGAAGGCATACGGATGGCCTCCCCTTTTCACCTTTTCGACAACGAATTGGGCGGTTCGGCCCACGGCCTCGGACACAAGGGCCTTACCCCCTTCGGCAAGCGGGTGATACGCCGAATGGACAGCCTGGGCATGATCATCGACGTGGCCCATGCCTCTCCCCGGGCCATTGACGATATTCTGGCCGTCACCAAAGGCCCCCTCGTATGTTCGCACACCGGGGCTCAAGCGGTTTGCCCCCATTTGCGCAACCTGGAAGACCGCCATATCCGGGCCATTGCCGAGCGGGACGGCTTGATCGGGGTAGGCTTTTTTCATCCCGCCGTTTGCCGCGCCGATTACGATGAAGTGGCGCGCACGATTCGCCATATAGCCGAAGTGGCCGGCATCGACCATGTGGCTTTGGGCTCGGATTTCGACGGAGCCGTCACCACCCCCACCGACGTGCGGGGATTGTCTCTACTGGCGGAAGCTCTGGCTCGCCACGGATTTTCGGATGAAGAAATCCGAAAAATCATGTATGAAAACACTTATCGCTTCCTATCTCAAAACTTGCCCGAATGAAGTGGTGGAAGCGGTTGAAATATAAATTCCTGGGCTTATACGTCCGCCTCAAGCACCGGCTCAAGCGAATTCATGTGCCTTTGTTTCCCGAATTGAGTCTTTACGACATTTTATATTTTTATTCCTTCGGCATAATTCGCGGGTTCCTCACCATGCGGGCTTCGGCCATTGCTTATAACTTTTTTATGGCGCTTTTTCCATTCCTCCTCTTCGTGCTCAGCGCCATCGCATTCGTGCCCATTGAAGGCTTCCAGGAAAACGTCATCCAATTTTTTCACGACGTATTGCCCCCCAAAACCCATGAATTGTTCGACGGCATTATTTACGATATCGCCACCAACCGCCGCAAAAGCATCCTCTCGGCCGGTATCTTGCTCTCCATTCTCTTTATGGCCAACGGCGTGAACGCCATGCTCACGGGGTTCGAATCGTCGGTAAACAAAGTATTGGATTACAGGAAGTATTACAAAAAATACGCCTATGCCCTATTTATTTCGCTCATTCTTATTTTGATTCTTTTCGTCACCTTGGCGGGCATTATTTATTTTGAAATCTACATTTTGTTCAATCTCAAACGCCACGGCGTCATCGAAGATATTTCGCCTTGGATTTATTGGACCAAGCGGATTTTTTATTTTATCATGATTTTGCTCTCCATTTCGGTGATTTACAAATTCGGCACCGAGGAGGGCAAAAAACTCCCCTTCATTTCGCCGGGAAGCATCCTCAGCTCGGTTGTGATGTTAATCGGATTTTACCTGTACGGGCTTTACATAATGAATTTCAACCGCTACAACCAGTTGTACGGCTCCATCGGGGCATTGCTCATCTTGCAATTCATGATATACGTATATGCCATTATCCTTTTGTTGGGGCATGAATTGAATATGAGCATCGTTAAATTAAAAGAAAAAAAAGGACGCCCTCTCAGTTCAGCTCGGGATTAAGAGGAGCGTTTTTCCACAATTCCATTTCGGGAGCGGTTTCCACCAACAATTCCTTCCACAAGGTTTTGGGATTTACGTTCACGGGGTCGATTTTTTTGTCCGATACCAACCATGCGCCGTTGCGGATTTCTTCTTCCAATTGCCCTTTGGACCATCCGCTGTAACCGATGAAAAATTTGATTTTGTCTGCCAAATCGTCATGCAATTCGGATTTGCGGCGCAATTCTTCCAAATTGCCGCCCCAGTAAAGCCCCTCATATACCGGATATCCGCCCGGAATGAGGTCGGGAATTTTGTGGATGTAATAGAGCCGGTCGGGAGACACGGGTCCCCCGTTGTACAATTGATGCGGAAATTCGAGATTGGTCACTTCGTTCACCCTGACCATCAAGGGTTTGTTGAGGATAAAACCCACCGTACCGTCATCGTGATAATCGGTGATGAGGATCACGGATTGAGAAAAGACGTTATCCGTCAGCAATTCGGGTGTGGCAATCAAAAGTTTACCTTTCATATGTCCAAAAACTACAGGATGAATTCCCAGCAAAGATTAAGCCAAAATAGGAAAATTATTCCGCTTCGCCAAACTCGGACGAATTCGACGTGAACCGATGCAAAAAACCCGTTTTCAAGAAGTTGCAAATCACGAGCCATGCCTGTTATCGGGGAAAATCTTATCTTTGGTATAAAAATTGGTCGGATCAAAGCAAAACATCATTATGAAAAGAATTTTGTTTTTATGGTTCTCGGCCTTGGCGATGATGTCGAACGCCCAGGAATTCGAACGGATCTTCGCCCGGGACGACCATGTGGACATGGTATTGGTCACCAAAGACATGTTCGACCTGATTACCGAAATCGACGCCAATAATCGCGAGGAATTGCGGGATTTTTTCGGCAAACTGGAATATCTGGCCATTTTTAATACCGACCGTCCCGAAACGGCGGCCCGCCTCTTGGCCGAAGGCAAAAAACACATACGCGCCCGGGGTATGCGCATGCTGACCCGGATTAAAGAAAACGGCAAGGACGCCGAATTTTATTACATACCCGCTCCCAGCAAAGGATATGCCCGCGAATTGATCCTGATGATTCGCTACCCCGACGGACGGGCCAGTTTAATGCAAGTGAAAGGAAATATCAACATGCGAAAGATTTCGCTCCTGGCCCTTCAGGCCACCATGTTGGAGAGCAGCCTCCTCCGCCGGGCCGAAGCCGCCGCCCCCTGACGGGTGGAATGCACCGGAAAATTGGCGTATATTTGCAAGCTAAAAAATCACCACCAATATGAGCGAAAAAGAACATATCGAAATCCTGATACTCGGATCGGGGCCGGCCGGATATACCGCGGCCATTTATGCCGCCCGTGCCGGATATAAACCCGTGGTATACACCGGTATGGAAATGGGCGGTCAGCTCACCACCACCACCGAAGTGGAAAATTATCCGGGATTTCCCGAAGGCATCCAGGGACCCGAGCTGATGGAACGCATGCAAAAACAGGCCGAACGGTTCGGCGCCGAAATTCGCTTCGGAACCGCCACCGCCGTGCAATTCAGCAAAGAAAAAGGGGGTATTCACACGGTCACCATCGACAACAACAAAGACGTAACCGCCGATGTGGTGATCATCGCCACCGGCGCATCGGCCATGTATTTGGGATTGGAAAGCGAACAGCGCTTGCGAGGCGGAGGCGTGTCGGCATGTGCCACCTGTGACGGATTCTTCTACCGCGACCAACGGGTAGCCGTAGTGGGCGGAGGCGATGTGGCCGCCGAAGAAGCCCTTTACCTCTCGAACATCGCCAAAGACGTCAAAATGTTTATCCGCCGCGACCAAATGAGGGCTTCGAAAATCATGCAGGACCGCGTCTTCAAAAAAGACAATATCGAAATCCTCTGGAATACCGAAGTCAAGGAAGTATTGGGCGACAAAGTGGTGGAAGGCGTACGCGTGATCAATAACAAAACCGGTAAAGAAACCGAAATCCCCCTCGAAGGGCTTTTCATCGCCATCGGCCATAAACCCAACACGGAGATCTTCAAAGGCCAAATCGAAATGGACGAGCGCGGATATATCATTACCAAATGTAAATCCACCGAAACCAACGTGCCGGGCGTGTTTGCCGCCGGCGATGTCCAAGACCCCAAATACCAGCAAGCGGTCACCGCGGCAGCCACCGGAAGCATGGCCGCATTGGATGCCGAAGCTTATCTCAACGAAATCAAAGGGTAATTTTTTAACAAACTTTCCTTTACAAACAATATTCATTATTCCGCCCCTTCCGGGGCGGATTTTTTTTGGGGCGGTTTTTAGGGCGCTTTTTAAAAAATTTTTTTAAATTATGCATTTTTGTTATAGGCCGCCTTATGCGCCGTTGGCGCACTTTAACTTTCATTTTTACTATTTCCGCCTTCGGCGGCATATTTTTATTTTTAGATGCCCCATGTTTTTTCAATGTGTCAAAACGCTACGGAAAGAACGCACGCAAGATTTTACATGAATGCCGTGTTTTCAATAATGGAAGGGGATAGTGCCTAATTATGAATTTTTTGCATTTATCACCTCCCAATTTCCGGCCTTTTTTTTCCATGTTAAGTCATATGACCCCTCGAAAAAGTCGAGGATATGACGCGTTTATTCTGGGGACAAATCCTTTATTAATTGTATTAATTGAAAATTAGAAAAACAGTAGTTTTCCAATAAATGTATGCGGAATTAATTGATCCATTTTAATATAAAAACTTCCTTTAAATTTTAGTCCTAGCCGAAAGAAACATAGCCATTGATGGAGGAGAAGTGAAATTTTCCTGTATTGAGTTCATTTTTAAAAAATTCGATTTTTGATTCTAATTTAGATTTTATACAATTTCTTAACCTAAATTCTTAAAAATCAAAAGGCTAGAAATAAATTATTCAACCGATATAATCCCAATTGCAAGTTCATTAAAAAAATTATCTTTATAATATATCTGTTCCCCAAAGTATTGAAGGTAAAGGCTCAATTCTCATTGCTCGGCCAATTGTTCTTCACTGATGTTGAACAGCCTTTTCAAAAGCAATAAACTCACCATCAGCTGAATCGGATGAGAAGGGCGTCCCTTGGAAGAATAAAAAGGGGCAAATTTTTTTTCAAAATAATCCCAATCGATCTTATCGGCCAAAAGAGCCAATTCATGATGGGGATTAATAATGTCTTTGAGAAAAACGTTGAAGAGT
>JAADED010000027.1 GCA_013153605.1 Chlorobiota bacterium
ATGATTCCTTCCACAACCTCCACACATTTTCCAAGAGCATGGCTACCGTCATGGGGCCTACGCCGCCGGGGACGGGGGTGATGGCGCGGGCCATGGGTTCGACGGACGGAAAATCCACGTCGCCGCACAGGTTGCCCTCCTCGTCGTAGTTGATGCCCACGTCGATGATGGTGACGCCGGGGCGGAAATGTCCGGCCTTCCAGAGACGGGGGCGTCCCACGGCACTGACGAATATGTCGGCTTGGCGGGTGAACCGTTCGGGTCCGGGTACGCGGCTGTGGATAAGGGTTACGGCCGCATTTCCTCCTTCGCGGTCCGCCATCATGAGGGACAGCGGCTTACCCACGATGCGGCTCCGGCCCGCAATCACCACGTGCTTGCCTTCGGTAGGAATTTCGTAGGCGCGCAACAGGCGCATCACGCCGGCCGGCGTGGCGGGAAAAATGCGGGGATGTCCCGCCACAATGCGACCCAAATTTTCGGGATGGAAGCCGTCGGCATCTTTGGCGGGGGATACGGCCGAGAGAATTTGATCTTCGTCCAGGCCTTGCGGAAGGGGGAGTTGCACGATAAATCCGTGAACGGCCGGGTCGGTATTGAGGGTGCGAACCGCTTCGAGCACTTCGGCTTGGGTAGCCTGTTGGGGTAGGCTTATATGGCGCGTATAAAAACCGGCCCGCGCGGCTTTTTTCAACTTATTACGCACATAGGTACGGCTTGCGGGGTTGTTCCCGACGGTCAGGATGCCCAATCCCGGCGGAGGCGCCCCTTCCGCCACGGTGTGCGCAATGTCGGTTTTCAGGTTTTCCAGGATTTGCCCCGAGAGGGCTTTGCCGTCCAAAATTTGCGCCATGGCCTTAATTTATGCCCGGAAACCGGCCGCCGAACAATCCGCGCATAAGGTTTTTGCCTCCTCCCTTTTGCATCTTGCGCATCAAGGTACGCATTTGGTCGAATTGTTTGAGCAATTGGTTCACCTCGTGAAGCGGGCGACCCGAACCGCGGGCAATGCGTTTTTTGCGCGAGCTGTTGATGATTTTGGGGTTACGCCGCTCTTCGGGTGTCATCGAATAAATAATGGCTTCGATATGCTTGAATTCGTCCTCGTCGATGTCCACGTTGCGCAAGGCCTTGCCCATGCCCGGAATCATGCCGAGCAAGTCCTTCAAGTTGCCCATTTTTTTGATTTGCTGAATTTGTTGAAGGAAATCGTCGAATCCGAATTCGTTTTTGGCGATTTTTTTGCGCAATTTGGCCGCCTGTTCCGCGTCGAATTGTTCCTGGGCGCGTTCCACGAAACTGACGATATCGCCCATGCCCAGGATTCGGTCGGCCATGCGGTCGGGATGGAAAACGTCGAGGTCTTCGATTTTTTCGCCCGTACCGATAAATTTAATGGGTTTATTGACCACCGCTTTGATGGAGAGAGCGGCTCCTCCGCGCGCGTCCCCGTCGAGTTTGGTGAGCACCACGCCGTCGAAATCCAACCGGTCGTTAAACACTTTGGCCGTATTCACCGCATCCTGACCCGTCATGGCATCCACCACGAAGAGCGTCTCGTGCGGATGAACGGCTTTATGGATGTTTTCGATTTCGTTCATCATTTCTTCATCCACGGCCAAACGTCCGGCGGTATCGATGATGACCACGTCGTGTCCGTGTTCTTTGGCATAGTCGATGGCATGGCGGGCGATTTCCACGGGATTTTTATTCCCTTCTTCGGTATAAACTTCGGTTCCCGTTTTTTCGCCCATGATTTTCAATTGCTCGATGGCGGCGGGACGGTACACGTCGCCGGCTACCAGGAGCGGCTTTTTATGTTTTTTCTTTTTGAGCCAGTTGGCCAACTTGGCCGAGAAAGTGGTCTTACCCGACCCTTGCAATCCCGAAATGAGGATGATGCTGGGCTTGCCCGAGAGGTTGAGGCCCGCGGCTTGGCCGCCCATGAGTTCGGCCAGTTCGTCGTGCACGATTTTGACGAGCACCTGGCCGGGTTGAAGCGAGGTAAGCACCTTTTGGCCGATGGCTTTTTCTTTGACGCGGTTGGTAAAATCCTTGGCCACTTTATAATTGACGTCCGCATTGAGGAGGGCGCGACGGATTTCTTTCATGGTTTCCGCCACGTTGATTTCCGTGATGCGGCCGTGTCCTTTAAGGGTTTTGAGCGCCTTTTCCAAGCGGTCGGAAAGATTTTCAAACATTTAAATGCTTTTTTGGGCAAATTTACAAAAAAGAAGGAGTCGTTTACCACTCAATGGGGGCGAGCCCCCGGGCTTTGAGGTATTCGTTGGTTTTGGAAAAATGGCGGTTGCCGAACCAGTATCCTTTGTTGGCACTCAGGGGCGAAGGGTGTCCCGACGTGAGCACCAAATGTTTGGAGGTATCGATCAGGGGCATTTTTTTCTTGGCGTCGTTTCCCCAAAGCAAGAATACCACATTTTCTTTCAAGTCCGAAATTTTTTTGATGGCGGCCGTGGTAAATTCTTCCCACCCTTTGCCGGCATGGGAACGCGGTTTGTAGGCCCGGACCGTCAGCACCACGTTGAGCAAAAACACCCCTTGGCGGGCCCAGCGCGTGAGGTTTCCCGTTTCGGGAATGGGAACGCCCAAATCGTCGTGCAATTCGCGAAAGATATTTTGAAGGGAACCGGGAAAGGGCTTCACATGGTCCTGAACCGAAAAGCACAAGCCGTGCGCATGGCCGGGCGTGGGATACGGATCTTGCCCCAAAATCACCACTTTTACCCGGTCGAAAGGTGTGGTGTTGAAGGCGTTAAAAATATCTTTGCCCTTGGGAAGACACAAATGATGGCGGTATTCCTCTTTGACAAAATCCACCAGGCGGCGGAAATAAGGCTTTTCGAATTCTTCCTTCAGGATTTCTTTCCATGAAGGCTCGATTTGCACGTCCATATGCCGAATTTGACACAAAAATACAAGAAAAAGGGGGATTGCTCCCCCTTACGGATGTCCTTTGAAAATTATTCGGTCCGCGGGCCGGAATCGTCGTCCGAAGGAGGCGGCGACGTGCCGTAACGGCGGATACAGAAGTTGTCGTACCACCATATTTCCGACGGATTGGCGCCGCGGTCGAGGTAGAAGGCAATACCCGACACATTTCGAATCAATTGGTTGAACCGTTGCACGTCGGCCGGGGTGGGCGGGTTGGAGGCGTTGTGCAATTGCCAGTAGCCGTAATCGTTTTCGGGAAACCCGCCGTGCACGGTGGCCAAACGGAGGGGCACCCGGATCCGCACGAAGCGCCGCAACGGCAAATAATGGTCGGTGTACAAGCGGAAGGTGGCACGCTCCGTAGCCGCGTCGGGCGAGCTTCCTTGATAAATGGTGATGGAGGCGTCCAATTGCACCTGTTGGTTCACGTCATCCTCCACGGGGTCGAAATACACCCAATATTCCAGCTCGCATCCCAACTTTGTCAAATCCCCTTGAAGCATGGTGGAATAGGCCCACGAACTACCCGGACCGTCCACAAATTGGATAAATTGGTTATCGTCGCGGCTAATTACGCCGTCGTTGTAGGCGTTCACGGTGTGCCATCCCGCATCCGAACCCGGGGCATATTGCTCGAAATCTTCGATGATTTCGCACGTACCGCAATCCACCACTTTCACGTACAACGTACACGGCCTACAGGGGCGATTGCCGCAACGGGGCATAAAATCGATGCGGTACAATCCCGGGCGGATAAACCGGTAGGTAAAGGTGCGGCCGAACGTAAAGGTGCCGTCCGGTCCCGAGAGGGTGGAGGTGAAGTCCGCCTTGCATTTGTGGGTACACAAATAATCCGGCGGACGGAAATAGTAGCGCTTGCCTCTTTCGGCCGTCAGGGTATCGTTGCACACCGTTTCGTCGTACTTGATGACGGTGCCCGTAGGACCGGGACGCGTTTGGACCACCGGTGCGGCCACCCTGTCCATGATGATCCCGCCCTGTTGCAAACCGACGAAGATGGAATCGTTGACGAATCCGCGGCACCGGCATGCGGGACAACAATCGAGGGAGATTTGCGCCGTATCGGCACATTGCGAGCCACTTTCGCATCCCCGGAGGGTAAAGACCACGGGACGGTTGCATTCCCATCCCCGCGGCACCGCCCAAGCCATGGAGCCCGAAGGAGACAATCCGGACCCTACCGTAACGGACGGGCCGCCGGCCAATGAAGCCGTGATTTGCAAGCAAGAATCCGCGGGGTGAAGAACCGACCACCGGATTTGCAACGTATCGCCGGGACAAGCCTTTTCGGGAAGCACGGAAAGCACGGCACGGCACGGCGATTCGGAACATACGATTTGCTCGCATTGCTCGCAATCGGCGGTTTTGACCGTTACTTTCAAACAGAAGTAAAAATCCACTTCGCAACAGGAAATTTCCCGCACTTTCGGCTCCCGCACTTCCAAATCGACCGTATGCGCCAGGGGCGATTCGGTGCCCAACGTCCATTGAAGGAGCGACGTGCCGTTGAGCGAATCCGTCAGCACCAGGCCGCCCAACATTCCGGTAGAGGTATGCAACGTGCCGAAGAGTCCCATATCATCGGGCCGGCAATCCGGTTCGCTGTATTCGGCATGGTAGTCGAGGAGTTGAACGTCCACCTGTTGGACGATGAGCGTATCCGAATCGACGGAAAGGGCATAGCGGCCGTCGTCTTTCTTCACCAATTTGATTTCCAATGCATCCGTGGGGCAACACGTGGACACTTCCGCCGTGCCCAGGCACGCGGCGGGGTCTTGAGGCGTGCCGTCGTTGGCGAAGAGGGTATAACCCGACTCCGCAATCCGGGCCGATGCCGTTACTTTTATGTTGCAACACCGCCCCTCGCGGGTGCGCGTAACGGGAATCAGGATGTTGACCTTCTCGCCCGGGGGAAGTATGAACGAAGGGTCAAGCTGGATTTCCACGGCGCCCAGCCATTGAAAGGGCACGGGTTGGTTTTGCATGCCGGTTACCGAAATGGCCCGCAAGTCGGCCGAGAGGCAAGACGGAAGCGAGTCGCGAATGACGATGGCGCTCAAATCTTCGGTGCCGTTGTTGGCCACTTGGATGAGCAACCGGTAACGGTTTGCCCCCGCCGGAAGGGCTTGCTTGCGCACCGCCAGGCTTCCGTATTGGTCCACCGAGTAGAAGGCTTGATCGCGGAGCGTGCCCGCAAAGGCCGTATTGGTTTTGGAACCGAACACTTGGGGAAGGATTTCGGCTTCGAATTCCACAATCACCGCATTGGCCTTACCCACCTTGCATCCTCCCGACAGGCCGTTGATATGAAAACGTGGATGTTGTTGGTCGGACAAATCGGGCGTAACCAATCCCGCGGGTACGGGTTGTTGGATGCCGCCGGGTTGACAACCCAACCCTTTCCATACGGGCGCAAAAGGGACGTCTTCCACGTATTGGACCGATACCGAGGCGGGGTCGATGCGCAAATTTTGACCCGCGGGCGGATCCATGGGGTCGTCGATCACCGTATGGAGGGGGGCGGCCCCGCCGTTGGCCACAATCAG
This sequence comes from Chlorobiota bacterium, assembly GCA_013153605.1. Taxonomy (GTDB): domain Bacteria; phylum Bacteroidota; class Bacteroidia; order Flavobacteriales; family Flavobacteriaceae; genus JAADED01. Next base: position 5,520 of record JAADED010000027.1, read on the forward strand.
GCGGAAGCGGATTTTGTCTCCCGCCTTGTACACCGGTTGGGGATTGAGGATACACTTGCGAAGCATGGGCATGGGAGACGGAGCGATCACCCGAAAATCGTAATGGACGCTGTCGCGTACGAGGGTGGTATCGGGTTGGGGACAATTCACCGGAGGCGGACACGAAGACGAGCCGCCCCCGCCCGTACCGCCGGTCCAGGTGCCTTGGTATTCCACCACCGCCGCATTATGTACCGTTTGCCCCGGCGTAAGGGTGGTTTTGGCCTGAAAATACACGTTCAAAATCAAGGTTTGTCCGGGGTTCAAAAACGCACCGCCGGCGGGCGGAATAAATTCCAGGCGGTAATTGTTGGCCGCCGTAGGGGCTTGCACCGTCCATCCGCCGTATTGGGTGGCCGATTGAAAAAGCAACTCGTTGCCCGGAAAATAATCGACCACCCGCGTGATGCGGACGGAAGAATTTCCCGTATTGTTCAACACCAATTGATAATAACCCGTACATCCGGGCGGCAACGTGCCGGGGGCATCGGCATAGTAATTCGAAACCATCCGCTTGGCAAAATTCACTTGCACCGAAGGATCGACCAAAGTAACCGTATCCATGGCATCCGTGGTACCTTGCATCACTTCGCATCCGTCGCCCAGCGTAAATTGGTATTGCACCCGGTTGGTCACATAGGGGTCGTTGGTACAATTTTGAAGGACAAATATTTTCCCCACCGGCCTTTCCGTATTCCAATACTGGGAAGCGGGCCCGGTGACGGGCAAAGAAGTCATTTCCCACACGGTACCCGCGATCCGGTAATTGCCGTGATGGGTCCAATACGGATTGTCGAGCCATACATACCACAACGATTGGCCGCACCGGGGAGCCGACGGGCGCACGGCTTTTTTCTTTAGTTCCCAAAAATTGGCCGCGCGAGCCCGTGTTTGGACCGTCACGCTACACGACGATTGACAAGTGGTGAACGTCACGGTGAAAGTGCCCGTTTCATTATTGCAAGTCAAATAATTGGGAAACTTAAACCACAGGTTGAAATTTTGCCCCGCATTGCCGGCCAATCCCGACGATTGCAATTGGTTGGGAGCCGTCGATTGAAAAGGTACCGACGCCGATTGGACGAACGCCAAACGCCCCTGTGCATCGGTATATGTAACCGAAATGTCCACATCGCATCCCGGCGGGAGGGTGCCGGGCAAGTGGATATTCAACGGAAAGATGTCGCCGCTCAACACTTCCCGGGGAACGGAGGCGCTAAAACGGTGCACGCTTCCGTCCGGTAGTGTCACCCGACACGAAGCCGAATCCAAAGCCGTCGATACGGTAAGCGGAAAATTCTGGGCCCATACGGCATGAAAACTTATCCATAATATGATGATGAAAAGATTCTTTCTCATTTTTATCGGATTTTATCGGGTAAATTCAAAGCAACGGATGATTTCGCACGATTGGCATTTTTCCTCGTCATAATACAGGCGAATCAGCACACACAGGCGATATTTCATGCGGCAACATTCGCCGTCCAATCCGGGCAAGGGTTCCGGGACGCCCAAAGGCACTTTCACCCCGATGTTTCCCGTCAGGGCTTGGGGCGGGTCGTACACGATATGCCTACTTGCGTCCACATTGGACGTCGGGCTTTGCGATGCGGTTTCGGACGTGAAGATCCAACCTGGCGTGCCGTGAATATAGGCCGGGTCGTTCAGGAATACGCCCGAGGTTTCCACGCTTTCCACCCCGTGCGTACATGAAGATGGATTGGCCGAATAGTCCAAAGAAACCACTTGGAATTCCACTTTATAAACGGGATAGTTGCTTCCGAAAAACCCGTCGAGCACGAAGCGGTCATTCCGGCGGCGCACTTCCATATGGTCGGCATAAATGTCGATGGTGTCGCACAACCGGCATACACAAGGAGGCAATTCTTCGAAAATCCCTTCGATGGACCGCGAACACGGAAATACGAGCCGCGGGATGGAATCGGCCTGGAGGCCGAACACGATTTGATTCACCTGGTGATTGACCGCCACCCGGAAACAATATTGCACTTGCGAGAGGTTGCCGTCGGCGGGTTGGGTGACGTAGGGTTGGGGATGGACCCCGTACACCGGGAGGGGATTGAGGTTTTGGTCGTAAGCTTTAATGCCCGTGTAAGGTTGCTGGAACGTCAGGGCGGTGGTGGTGTCAATAAAATTGGAAGTAAAACATATTTCGTATTCGCGGAGGCCGTCCTTATATCCCAGGCACGTAACGGTGGAATCGCTCATGGCAAACAGCATGGTATTGCACGGCGTGCTCCTGAAGGTCCATACGGGCGAGGAGCGTCCCGTCACGGTTTCCCGCACTTTCCAGGCATACCGGCCGGGTAGGAGTTTCCCTTCCTTGATAAAGGGCCGCATCACTTCTTGCACGGGCACTTTGGTGGCCCGGGTAGGATACACGAGGCTCCGTCCCGATTCCAAATGAGTCACTTCAATCAAATATTGCGCTCCGCGAATCTTTTTTTGAAGAGGGTCTTCAAAAACGAATTTTTCTTTCGCGGGATTTTCGATGGTTTTGCTGTTGGCGGGTGCTAGGAGGATGATGGGGGCGTCCCGCTCTTCTTGCGGAGCGGCGGTGGCGGATACCGGTTCCGGCACGGAGGCGGCCGTACGCGGTTTGCGGGTTCCGGAGCGGTAGGTAATGCCCAGGCCTACAAAAAGATGCCGCACGGGTGATTCGTAAGAAGCCTCGGTGGCCGTGCCCCGGAACACGGAATATTCGATGTCTTCGCCCGAAATGATGCGGTCATCGTTAAAATCGCGTATCAAATAATATTCGGCCGAAAAAGGCAAATATTTGAATGTGGAGGCATAATAAGTTTTGGCGGTCAAGAACCAACGGGGATGCAAGGCGTATTCCCATTCCATGCCGGCCCCCGCATAGGAAAGCCGCACCGGTTCCGGCGGATAAAATCCTTGCAACAGCCACAGGGGTTCGGGATATTCGTCGCCCGCGTAATAATCGATGAGGCGGGTACCGCGCACCCACATGTTTCCGGCCGCTCCCCACAGGCGACCGCTCCACCGCGGCGTGCGGAGAAAAGCGAAGGACGCCGTCAGTCCCGCATAGCGCACCCGTATCTCTCCGCCTTCCCACCGGTGGGGGAACTCGTCGGCATAAGGGGTCCACGTTCCCGGCCCTTCGCATGCGGCACACCATTCCACCAGCCGGAATGCATGGGTAAAAGCGCCCGCATGCACGCCCCACCGCCACTTGCCCTTGCCGTATCCCGCTTCGAATTCAAAAGCCGGCGAAGCGCCCCGCAAAAAGGCTACTCCCGAAGGGGGAACCTGAAATTCGCCGTAGGGCGGAAAAGCAAAAAACCGGTGCGAACCCGAAGGAAAAGATTTTCCCGCAAAAAACGAGGCGTAAAATCTCCCCGATTGGCCGTACGCCTCCGTCAAAAGGAAAACCGTTATCGCGAAAAACCATACACGTTTCATTACCGTAAG
>JAADED010000065.1 GCA_013153605.1 Chlorobiota bacterium
TTCACGCCCGAAGAAAGTTATTATTACGTGGATGCGGTGGAAATGCCCGACGACGTGGCCAATCCGGTGATGTATGAAATTTCCCTTCACGGCGCCATTCGCCGGGGGAGTTTCTACCAAAATGCGCGTACCCGCGAAATCCTCAATGCGCTTGAAATGCGAGGAACCCGGTATCTTCTAGTTGACAGCTTAAAAAACGACTGGACCATTACGGGCGAAACCAAAACCATTCTCGGCTATCCGGTCATTAAAGCCGTCAAAAATTGCGGCGGTTGCAAGTATCCGGTGGAAGCGTGGTTTACGCCCCAAATACCCGTGCCCTTCGGCCCCGCGGGTTTCGGCGGATTGCCGGGATTGATTCTGGAAATCAAAAGATACCGGCAAGTATTGACCGCCGTGAAGATCAAACCTTTGAAAAAGAAACCTCCGATTATCAAACCCTCCGAAGGGGTGCGCATGACCCGCGAGGAATATGAAAATATGCTTAAGAAGCGGCGTATGGAAATCCGGCGTCGCCGGCAGGCGCAATGAAAAGGAGCGTCCTAATACGGGTCTTATGGCTTTCGGCGTTATGGGCTCCCGCCTTTCTTGGGGCCCAACAAGTCCACGTGCAAGGGGTGGTGACCGATACCGCCGGGCAAACCATGGCGTTTGCCAACATCATGGCCCGGGAAAAGGATAAAGAAGATGACCCGCGCTTTTTTATAACCGACGAGCACGGAAAATTCGATTTTCATTTAAAGGCGGGCAAAAATTATACGGTCAAAATTTTTTATTTGGGCTACCGCACCGCCTCGTTTGACATCGACAGCACCCAAAGGCGGGTTTTCAAAAAAATCGTACTGGTCCCCGAAGCCGAGAATTTGGAAGCGGTGGAATTGTGGGTGCGAATGCCGGTAACCGTCCGCGAGGACAGCGTCATCTACGTGGCCGACAGCTTTAGGAGCGGGCGCGAATGGAAACTCAAAGACCTCCTCAAAAAACTCCCCGGCATGGAGGTGTCCAAAGAGGGCGAAATCCGCGTCATGGGTAAGAAGGTGACCAAAGTGCTGGTGGAAAACAAGCCCTTTTTCGGAGGGAATCCCAAATTTGCCGTGGAAAACATTCCGGCCGATGCGGTGGACGAAATCGAAGCCTTGGACGATTATACGGACATCGGTTTTATGCGCGAAGTGGACGACCGCAACCAATTGGTGCTGAATATTAAATTGAAAAAGGGAAAAGAACGTTTCTTTTTCGGCGACATGGCGGCCGCCGCGGGAGTGCCGCAAAAATATACGGTCAATCCCCATGTCTATTATTATTCGCCGCGGACGCAAGCCGGTTTGATGGGATTTGCGGGTAATACGGAGCAAAATCCCGTTACTTTCAAGGATATTGTGAGGCTTCATACTATCCATCAAGCGTTCGATTTTCAAGGAATAACCTCCACCTACAAGTTGATTTCCCCGCTGATGCAAGGCGAGTTTTTCCGCAACCGGAATACGGCGGGAGCACTTCAATGGCACGGGGAGCACGGCAAAAACAGCCTGGGCGTGTTTGCCTTGGGATTCGGGCGGCATGCATCGGCCTATACCCGCCAATTGATGACCCGCCTCGGCACCGGATATACGGAAGAGAGCATCACCGGGCAAGAGCAAAGCCGCCTCGCGGGCATTATAAAGGCCGATGCCCGGCATAAGGCAAGCGTGTGGAATTACATGGATTTCCATTTTCGTACCTCCCGCGACCGGTATGACGCCACCGACCGGACCGAAGGCTTCACCGGGGAAGAGGTTTTTTGGATGGACCAACATGTCCGCCGCCGGGATTGGGAAGTGGAAAACGAAGGAATTTGGTACCGTAAACTACACCGGCAATGGATTGTAAAAGGTGTTATTCGTCATGTGTTTACCTCACAACGTCGAGCGAATGACTATTCGTCGTCCTATCCTTTGTTTGATGAATTGATCGATTGGCCGGACGGCTCCTCCTACCGGATGACCGATACGCTCGGGTTCCGCTCTTCCGAAGCGAACGCGATGCTTAAAGTATATTACCTCTTGACCAAACGTTTTCATGTGTACCTGACGGGCTCTTATACCCATCGCGCGGATTCCTATGCCTATGCCGCTTATAACCGGGCGGCCGATACTTCGGCTTGGCATGTGATGAAAGAGGAAGATTTTTATGCCTTGTCGGAAGGACGAACCCGAACGGCGGGAGGTGAAATCCGGTTTAAATATTCCACCCGGCGGTTTTTGGCCAGGGGAGGATGGCGAATGTTCCGGTGGAACGGCCCCTTTGCTTCCCGGACCCTCACCTTTCCGTTTGCTTACGTGCGCTACAGGTTTTCCCGCTCACGCACTTTTACGGCGGAATGGGAAGGCAAACCCCTATATCCCGAATTTCCCGACCTGGTGCCCGGCTTTACCGTAGCGGAAATACGGACCGTTCAACGGGGCAATCCCGGTTTGCTTCCCCGGGCATCCTACCGCTTTCGGGCATTATTCCGCGATTTTAATATACTGAAAAACTATTCTTTCTATTCGGGTTTCACTTACGAAACAATTCCTCGTGCCGTATTGGAACGGGTGGAATATGCGGGGCCGGTGATGATCCGGCAAAAATACCTGTCGCCCCACCCTTTTAAAACCTTTCGAGTATTCGGGTCGGCGCGGTATTATTTCCGGGCTTTTTACCTCCGCTTGCAATACGAACAAAACCGGAGCGACCTGTGGCGCCTCGTGCGCGAGACTGAAATACGAATCAAACGGCGCATGGAAAAATACCGCTTGGAAACCGGCCTGTGGGGCAAGGAACGCATGGAAGGAAACACGGGCTTTGTATGGCGCCCCTCGGTGCAATCTACGGAAACGTCGCAAGTACGCTCCCGAAGCATGGAATGGTATGCCGAATGGGCTTATTCGCCCACTCCCCGGACCGAATTGCGGATCGAATATTCCGTAGTACGCCTCAACGACAGGCCTCCATTGCCCGGAGGTCGCATCCGCCTGACCCGTAAAGACCGGGCCGGTAAATGGCGCATCTTTGCCGAAGGGGTCAACCTCTTCCGTCCCGCCGGCGTATATACCTCTTTTGAAGGGGACATCTATTTCGAACGCGAAATCAAACGCATGCCGCCTTATGCATTTATCGGAGTGGAGAGGAAATTGTGATCCGAAGCTTGGGAAGAGGAGGGTGGTATAACCGGGTTAGCTCTTGGCTTTTAGCCGTTGGCCGTTAGCTCTTTCCGCCTTCGGCGGAATTGGGGATGTTTAACAATGTACAACTTCTCCACGTCATGGCGAGGGGTGGCGAGGAGTTTATCGAATCACCACCTCATTCATAATTCCGTGCGTTAGGGAGATCGTTTACTCCGCCCTCGAAACCTGGAAGGTTTCCAAAACCTTCCGGGTTTAGGCATGAGAAAAAATTATGATGAACTTAAGGAGTTGAAATAAGCCAAAGTGAAGGTGAACGTTAAAGTGCGCCAAAGGCGCGAGGCGGCGCCGATTTTCTTGGTTCGTTCTTTTGTAAAAAGAATGAACAAAAATCCGAATGATTTTTATCGGACTTTAACGTTAACCTTAACCTTAACTATTTCAATCTGTTAGCCATTGGCCGTTAGCTCTTTCCGCCTTTGGCGGAATTAATGTTTATGAATGCCTACCTGGCGGAGCGGTCCTTCGACACGCTCAGGAACCGCGGTCGGTGGCCTTGTCGAACCACCGGTTTGTGCTCATTTCGGTGCGTTAGGGCGGCTATTTAATTTAAACCCGAAGCTTTTAGCGAACTTCAGGCATTTATGTGGAGGAGTTTTCCCTCCCGTGAAGGGCGGATGGTCAAAGACCGACAAACAACCCTTTTATTCCGCCAGGGCGATGACGGAAATTTCCACCGGCACGTCTTTGGGGAGGCGGGCCACTTCCACCGTTTCGCGGGCCGGCGGCGTATCGCCCGTGAAGTAGGAGCCGTACACTCGGTTTACCGCGGCGAAATGGTTCATATCCGAGAGAAAAATAGTGGCTTTCACCACCCGGTCCATGTCCGAGCCGGCGGCTTGGAGAATGTGGTGTATGTGGTTCATCACCAGCCGTGTGGCCTTTTCAATGTCATTGGTTTCGAGCTCACCGGTGGCGGGGTCCAGCGGGATTTGTCCCGATACGAACACAAAACCTCCCGCCTTGACGGCCTGGCTGTAAGGCCCTATGGGAGCGGGAGCGGACGTGGTATAAATCTTTGATTTCATGGCGGATGTTTATATCTTTGTTTTCAAAGATAAAATTTTTCAACTTTTCCGGGCATGGCATGGTTCTTATTCGGGCGGGATTTCCGCCGTCGGCGGCGGCGTATGCGCGTATTTTGGCTGACGATTCTTTCCGGCGCTTTCCTCTTTCTGTTGCTATGGGTGGTATGGCAAATCGGCACCTTGGTCATTCGCAAGGATGTGTACATTTTTCATGCTCCGGCCGGCGCGGTATATAACGTGGTGGAATCGCCTCGCCATCTTCGGCAATGGTTTCCGTGCGGCGAGTTGCTCTCCTGTACCGTGGACAGCATCAACGAAGCCGAAATGTACGTGCGCTATCGCGGGCGGCGCTATGTGATTCATTCGGGGCGGCGAAGGGCGGGACGGTATTTGGAAAAGAAAATTTCCGATGCAGTCACGGGCAAAGAAGTGTTTCGGGTGGAATGGAGGTTCGAACGTAAGGGAGATACGATTACCGCCGCCCAAGTGGATTTTAAAGGTCAATTTCCTTTTGTGAGCACTTCTTTAAACTCCGGTTTTTTGCCCAAAGGGCATATTCCGGCCCTGATGGATTCATTGCACTATTATATCGAATCCCGCAAGCGGTCCTATGTATTCGACCGGCCGGGACGCTTGCGGCGGGCGGAGGCCGTACCATTTCTTTACCTTCCCTATGAAGGCCGTGAAGGCCTTTCCGACCGGTTTAACGAAGATTTGGCTCCCCTGCTCATATGGGCCATCGAACAGGGGGTTTATCGCCACGGCGACAAGCCCTTTATGTGTCTTTATCCCGCGTCGGACGGGGAGGCGCCCTTGGACAGCTTCCGGAATTGCGTGCCCTTGCGTCGTTTGCCGGGACCCATGCCGCCCGATTACCGGATCGACACCTTGGAATCCGCCTCTTATTACGGTTTGACCTTTCGCGGCGATTACGATTTTCTCGATTACACCTGGATTCGCGCCCGTAGCCTGTTGCCCGACACCCTTCGCATCGACCGGACCCGTCCCGTCCTGATCCGCTTTAACAAAGGCCACAGCCGGTCGTCCGATCCGGCGCAGTGGGAAACGGAAATTTTATTTCCTTTGCAATATGATTAAATGGTGGCTGGTATTTCTGGGCGGCGGATTGGGAAGCATGGCCCGCTTTGCGGCGGGACTGTGGCTGAATGCCAATCCCTATTTTATGCCTTACGGCACCTTTGCCGTGAATGTGGCGGGGAGTTTTCTCATCGGATTGGCCGGCGGCTTGAGCGTTCGCTATGTATTGCACCACCCGCTCCTGTTGTATTTTTGGATGGCCGGCTTTTTGGGCGGATTCACCACCTTTTCTTCTTTTTCGTTCGAAACCCTTAATCTTATTCGCCAAGGACAATGGGTGTGGGCGGCCGCTTACGTAACGGCCACCGTGACGGCGGGCCTGTTCGCCGCAGCCGCCGGATATTATGCGGCCAAATACGCCCTATAAAAAATCCCGGCCGCGCGGGCCGGGATTCGATTTGCTATGCTTGGAATTTTCATCCGCATTTGCTGTACCCGCAACTTTTGCATACCAGGCACCCTTCTTCATATACCAATCCCTCGGGATCGCCGCATTGCGGACATTTTTTGTCCTTGGGTGCCGTGCCGTCGGGGATGTAACGTTTGAGGGCGCGGGCCACTCCGTTTTTCCAGGTATTGATAAAATCGTCTTTTAAATTGAGCCCTTCCACCAGCTTGACTACTTCATGGATGGGCATGCCGTGGCGCATCACGCCCGAAATCAATTTGGCGTAGTTCCAATATTCGGGATTAAAGGAACGGGACAGCCCTTCGATGGTGATGCGATAGCCTTGTTTGTCGATAAATTGGAAATCGTATCGGGATTTACCGTTTTCGTCGCGACTTTTGATCACCCAACCTTTTTGGACATAATCGGGTAGTTGAAAGACGTCTTCCATTTTCCCGGTGAATATTTCATAAGGTTTCCCGTCAATAAGCCCTACCACCGCCAACCATTCTTCCTGTTTGTTGAAGAACCGGATCACGTCGGCTTCCAATTTTTTGGGGCGTTTGCGGGGGAAGAGGTTGATTTGCAATTGTTCGGTGGGAATTTGAGGGGAAGACTCGGCTCCTTCTTCTTTCTTGTCTTTTTTCTTTTTGTTTTTGTCATCCGAAATCAACACGCCGCTTCGGGATCCGTCTCGGTACACGGTGATGCCTTTGAGCCCTTGCTTCCACGACTCGATGTAGATTTCGCCCACTTGTTCCACGCTTACGTCCGAAGGCAGGTTGATGGTGGAGCTGATGGAGTGGGTGGTATATTTTTGGACGATGGCTTGCAGTTGCACCCGTTTCCTCCAGTCGATTTCGGGGGCGGTGGCGCCGTAGTAGGGCGATTCTTCGATATTATCCTTGCCCGTAACGTCCATCCACGTTTTGAGTTTGTGGTGATACACGGTGAATTCTTCGAATGCGTCGCCGGTATCGTCCACGAAATCGATGCGGGCGTTGGGATCGTCGGGCGATACTTTGCGGCGGCGTTTGTAGGAGAGCATAAACACCGGTTCGATTCCCGACGAAGTTTGTGCCAGAATGCTGAGGCTTCCGGTGGGGGCCACCGTGCTGATGGAGATGTTGCGGCGTCCGTATTTCATCATGCGTTCGTACAGCTCGGGAAATTCTTTTTGCATCATTTGGATGAATTCGGACGTGTTTTCGATCTCTGGATCGAAATCTTTGAATTTTCCCCGTTCGATGGCCATGTCCACGCTGGAGTCGAATTCGGCTTGGAGCTTGGTACGCATCACTTTGTCCACAAAGTCCATGGCTTCGTCCGAGTCGAATTTGATGCCCAGAGCGGCCAGCATATCGGCCAGGGCGGTAAAGCCCAATCCCGTGCGTCGCCCTTTCTTGCCGGTTTCGTACAGGAGCTCCCAAGTTTCGCGTTCGATACGTTTGATGTGTTCGGGTTCGGGGTCGGCATCGATTTTGGCCAGGATGCGTTCGATGCTTTCCAGCTCCAAATCCACCAGGTCGTCCATCAGACGTTGGGTTTCATATACGGTTTCGTAAAATTTCTCGAAGTTGAATTTAGCTTCGGGGGTGAAGGGGTTGTCCACGAACGAATACAGGTTGACCGCAATCAAACGGCAGCTGTCGCCCCCTTGCATGGCGATTTCGCTACACGGGTTGGTGCTTTCGTTCTTAAAGCCCGGATATACGCTGGAGGTGGAATATTTGTGTTGGCGATCCCAGAAGATCAAGCCCGGTTCGGCGGTGTTGTGAGCCGATTTAATGATGAGGTTCCACAAATCGCGGGCTCGCACCACCTTGATTTTTTTCGGATTGTCGCTGTTGATGGGCCATTTGAGCGTATAATCGGCATCGTCGATAACGGCTTGCATGAATTCGTCCGAGAGGCGCACGGAAATATTGGCACCCGTGACTTTGGTAAGGTCTTGCTTGACGGTGATGAAATCTTCGATGTCGGGGTGGTTGATGTCCATGGTCAGCATGAGGGCCCCGCGGCGTCCGTTTTGGGCCACTTCCCGGGTAGTGAACGAAAAGCGGTGCATGAAAGATACCGCTCCCGTGGTGGTGCGGGCGGCATTGCGCACTTTGAGGTTTTTGGGACGGAGCTTGGACAAATCGAAGCCTACCCCGCAACGGCGTTTGAAAAGCTGAACCAATTGTTGGTCGGTGTACATGATGCCGCCGTAAGAATCGTACACCGAAGGAATGACCACGCAATTGGACAGGGACGCGATCACTTCGCGGTTGCCCAAACCGAACATGATGCTCCCTTGCGGAATCACGTATTTGAAGCGATCGAACAGGCCGAAAATTTTGTCTTCGGTCAGCGGCTTGCGGCGTTTGCCGTATTCCGACAGGCCTTCCAACTCGGGGTGGTGGCCGTATTTTTGTTCGATGCGCGCAAATTCACGCGCCATGCGGCGGTGCATGTCGGCGGGGGTGAGTTCTTTGTAATTGTCTTCCCAATCTTTGAGGGCATACTTGCTCATCCAAATGCTGGTGGCAAGTTCGTCTCCGTTGAAATACTCCAACGTGGCTTTGCGTACCTGGTCGGCAGTATAAATCTTGGGGTTTCTTACGTTAATCTCCATATTTTCAGATTTTTTTAAAGCCGCGGAAGCGCCAAGCAAATTAGAAAATTTTCCCGTTCCGTGCCGCGACCGGCGGGGGGCGAGTTTTCAAAAACGACTGTTGATAACGCGGTTCTCCATGCGAAAAATCGAATGCACGCTTGAGCTGTTTCCGGAAGTTGTCCGCCAAAAAGATTTATATTTGTTACCGAAAAAAATCCGCGCTTATGAAAAGGGAATGGAAAACCATTAAGGAATACGAGGATATTCTCTTCGATTATTACGACGGCATTGCCAAAATCACCATTAACCGCCCCCATGTGTACAACGCTTTCCGCCCCAAGACCAACGACGAAATTCTCGACGCCCTCAAAATTTGCCGCTACGATCCTTCCATCGACGTGGTGATTCTGACGGGTGCCGGCGACAAGGCGTTTTGTTCGGGCGGCGACCAGAATTACAAAGGCCTGGGAGGCTATATCGACGAGGACGGCACGCCGCGCCTCAACGTCTTGGACGTGCATAAGGCCATCCGCTCCCTTCCCAAGCCCGTGATTGCCATGGTCAACGGTTATGCCATCGGGGGGGGACATGTATTGCACGTGGTGTGCGACCTCACCATTGCCAGCGACAACGCCCGTTTCGGCCAAACGGGTCCCAAAGTGGGAAGTTTCGACGGCGGATTCGGCGCCACTTACCTGGCTCGCCACGTGGGACAAAAACGGGCCCGCGAAATATGGTTCCTGTGCGAACAATATACGGCCGACGAAGCTTATCGAATGGGGATGGTCAATAAAGTGGTGCCTTTCGAGCGGCTGGAAGACGAAACCGTGGAATGGTGCCGCAAAATCCAAAGCAAGAGCCATACGGCCATTCGCATGCTCAAGCGCGCCTTCAACGCCGAACTCGACGGCCAGGTGGGACTCATGGAATTCGCCGGCGACGCCACCCTTATGTTCTACCTGATGGAAGAAGCTCAAGAAGGCAAACGAGCCTTTTTGGAAAAACGGGAGCCCAATTTCAAGCAGTTCCCCAAGTTTCCGTAAGATTTGCTAAATTTACCTAATAAAAATTTTCAATTATGAAAAGAACTTACCTTTCGCCTTTCGAAGTTTTTCAATGGGCATGGCAAACCCTGGCCGTCAATTTCTGGCGCCATGTGTTGTTCTTATTCGTCTTGGGCCTGGCCCTGACGGTGGTGTCCTTCGTATTGTCCTACATCCTCATGCCGGATTATACCAAAGGGATGTGGGAATTCATGACCACTTATTATGAATATGAGAGTATGGAAGCCGTGATGACGGATCTCAACCGCTTGGTAAGGCTTAATCCTTTCGGGCGGTTTGTGTATCAAATCATTAATTTATTCCTTCTGGCTTTATCCATGGCATTGCTGTTCGGATACGGATTGGATACCGTGAGGGGGAAATTCGAAGGAGTAAAAGAGCTATTCCGAAAATACGTATCCTGGGGCAAGGTGCTTCATCTGATCGGATATATATTATTTATGTTTTTCATTGTAACCCTCCCGAGTATGGTTTTATCGTTCTTTTTGGCTTTTCTTTTTCCTGGTAAATTGGGATTCCTTTTAGTTTTCTTAGTTATATTACTTTTCTTATACATCCTCTTCCGCCTGATTTTGGCACCTTTTTACATCATCGACCGGGGAATGAGCTTTATCGATGCCATAGCCGCTTCCTGGACCGATACGGGTACGCCCAATGCCATTTCCATTATCGGTTATTTCGCCCTGTTGTTCTTTGCTTATTTAGGTTTTGCCTTCCTCCTGGCGATGTTTCAATTTATCGTTTCCAATCCGGTGGCAATGATGTTCATTTTCTTCCTTGGCCTTATATTGGTTCAAATCATTCTCACATTGTTGGAAATTTTCGGCTTAAGCCATTATTACGACAAGTTGGCCGGAGCCGCGGGAGAGGAAGAAGCATTGGTTTAATTCGAGATGGGGGAAGATAAAAGAAAGGGTTGCCCGAGGGCAACCCTTTTTTATGGCAAAGGAAACGGAGATCAGAGCTTTAGGAATTTTACCGACCACTGCCGTCCGTCCCGGTCGGTAATGCGGAGGATGTAAAGACCGGGCGCCAATTCCGAAAGGTCCACGCGGCCGTTGCCGAATCGGGCTTGGGTGCGGTTTCCGGTGATGCTGAAGACCGTGGCCGATACGGGACGGGCATTCGTGCCCTCAATGAAGAGCACGTCATCGGCCGGATTGGGATAAATGCGGAACGGAACGGCGCGGGTCGTTTCGGTACCCACCGTGTGTTGCGAGTAATAGAAGTTCATGTTGGCCACGTAATTGAGGTTGGCGCCCGACAGCACGCGGGCCGAGAGGGGTTTTTTGTCGAACAGGCCGTTTTCGCGCATGCCCAAAGCGCCCTCCATGGGAAGCAAGAGTTGGTCGCGGCTTACCGCATAATCGTGGTTGAATTCGAATTTCAACACGTTTTGCCAGGTGGTAGTGGTGGGGTCGTAATCTTGGAACAACATGGCCGTCATCACCCCTTGGCTGTCGTGGGTATAGAGGATGCGGCTGACATATCCCCAATTGGTGCCGTCATAGCTCGAGCGGGTTTCGCTGGCGATGCGGCCGCTTGTATGATATGTATAGTCGGTACGTTCCATCGGATCCCATGCGCCGCTCATCCATTGGTAATGAATTTCGGTGATCAATTGATTGGAGGCATTATATTGCAACGTGTCTTTGAAGTAATTGTTCCAGTTGGCGCCGTCCCACCGTTGGTCCAGTCGTTCCACCAACAAATCGCCCGCATAGGTGGAAGTGATGCGTTTGTACGGACGCCATCCCACGTTGGTTTGCAAGATGTAAATCAATTGTTGAACCTGACGGCCCGCCGCGTCATACGAGAAATACCAATGTTCGGCTTCTTCCCAGGTGTTGTTTAGGTAATTGAACACGTAAATGGAATCCAGCACGTCGGAAAAGTCGTAATAAAACCGGTATTTGACTTCGGGCTGCCATCCGTTGTCGTATCGGTAAGAAATTTGTTCGTCCACTTTTCCCGCTTGGTTGTAGGAAAACGTATGTTTGGACCCGCCCGTTACGTTCCCCGACATATCATAGCTGAGGTCGACGGTGACCGTGGTATGGCCGTAGGCATCGTATTCGAATGCCAGGTGGCGGATCAAGCCGTTGACGAATATGTCGCGTACCTGAATGCTGTCCAATCCGTCCAATACGGCGGCCGGACGTGCGGAAGCGGGTTCCGTGGCGATTTGAACCGGGTCGGGAACCAGGCGTTCCCATACCCGCCATTGCGCTTGTGCGGTAACCATGGCCGAAAGGATGGCCGCGAAAAGAGTTATTTTTTTCATGTGCCGTGATTTTTAGCCCTTTCCTTTAGAAAGAACATGCAAAAATTATACCTTTTGACCCATTTCGGTCAGGTTTTCCCTCCGTCTTCGATGGACCACCGGGCTTTGGGCGTGAGGGATAAGGAATCCTTTCCTCCTTGCAGGTAGCGGAGGTATCCCGCCATGGCGATCATGGCCGCGTTGTCGGTGGTATATTGAAATTCGGGAATGTAAATTTCGGCTTCGTGCCGTCGGGCGAATTCTTCCAGAGCCGCCCGCAATCCTTTGTTGGCCGAAACGCCCCCTCCTATCGCTATGCGGCGAATACCCGTACGCTCCATGGCGGCTTCCAATTTTTGAAGAATGGTGCGGATAATGGTATCTTGCACCGAGGCGGCCAAATCGGCCAGGTTTTCTTTGATAAAATCCGGGTTCTCCTTCAATTTTTTTTGTAGGAAGTATAAAACGGACGTTTTGAGTCCGCTGAAGCTGAAATCCAAGCCTTCCACTTTGGCCACCGGGAAGCGGAAAGCTTTGGGATTACCTTCCCGGGCCAGCTTGTCGATGGCCGGACCTCCGGGGTAGGGGAGTCCCAGGATGGAGGCGATTTTGTCGAACGCTTCTCCCACGGCGTCGTCGCGGGTTTCGCCCAGGATTTGCATGTCGAAATAATCGTTGACGCGCACGATTTGCGTATGTCCGCCGCTGATGGTCAGCGCCAGGAAGGGGAAGGGCGGATGCTTCCCTTCGGGGCCGATGAAATGGGCCAAAATATGGGCTTGCATGTGATGCACGCCGATCAAGGGAATGTCCAAAGCCAGGGCCAGCGATTTGGCGAACGACAGGCCCACCAATAACGAGCCCAACAGCCCGGGGCCGGCCGTCACGGCCACGGCGTCCAAGTCCCGGGGCGTAAGTCCCGCTTCTTTGAGGGCCACGTCCACCACGGGCACAATGTGTTGCTGGTGGGCGCGGGAGGCCAATTCGGGTACCACGCCGCCGTATTTGCGGTGCACTTCCTGGCCGGCCACAATATTGCTGACCACGCGTCCGTTAATAATTACGGCCGCGGCCGTTTCGTCGCACGAAGATTCGATCCCCAGGATACGGATATCTTTTTTAACTTTGCTCAATGGGTGTCGGTTGCTTAAATCCGTTGTAAAATTAACGAAAAGGCACATAATGCAAGGAACAAAAAAGTCCGGAAAGCGGCGCTCTTGCTCATGGCGTTTATCCTTCCGGCTTTTTTATTGATGTTGCCGCCCGTTCGTTCGCGGTTGGCCAAGGTGGTTTTGGACCGGGTCAATGCCGCATACGGAACGGACATTACGGCCCGCGAAATCCGCTTTATACCTCCCTCCCGCATCGAAGCCGACGATTTGCTGGTGCGCGACCACCACGGCGACACCCTTTTTTATGCCGCCGGGGTGCGAACCCGCGTGTCACGGTGGTGGAGCTTTTTTCGAAACCGTTACCTGTTCGGTCCTTTGGACATTCGGGACGGACGAATTAAAATTATCGTATATCCCGGCGAAACCGAAGATAACTTTTCGGTTTTCCTTTCCAAATTCGACCGCTCCTCCGGGGAAGGCCAACACAAACCTTTTTTTCTTCGATTCAAAGCCATCCGGTGGAACGGGGGCCGTATTTCGGTGTATAATCTCAACCACCGCCCCGATCCGGCATACGACATGAAGCGGTTCGGAGCCGAAGTGCGTCCTTTTGTGATTGACGGCAAGACCCTCACCGCCGGTATTCGCCGCATGGCTTTTCACGACAGTTTCGGCCTGAACGTCACGGAATTGGCCGCCGATTTTTTTTATTCGCCCGATTCCATGCTGTTCGACCGCTTGCGATATGCCACCGACCGCTCGCAATTTGACGGGCGATTGGGATTCTATTATACCAAAGAAGATTTAAAAGAATTTTACGACCGGGTGGAACTCCGCGGGCATTTGGAAGGTTATGCGGGCACCGAAGATGCCAACAAATTGGCGGGCGACCTGTTTGCACCCGGCTACCGCTTTCATCTCACTTCGGATTTGGAGGGCGTGCTCAACGAATTGGAATTTGCGGATGCCCGCATCCGGGTGCCGGGGACGGGCCTTTCGTACCGCGGCGATTTGCTGGTGTTCGAGCTCACCGAGCCCTCCCAAATGGGGGTGTCGGCCCGGATCGAGCGCATGGAAGGCGATTACAACGATTTGGTCCGCTTGATGCCGGAAATCACCCGCGAAAAAATTCCTGCCGTTTGGAAACGTACCGGCCGCAACCGCCTCTCGGGCGAGTTCGAATACCTTCCGGGCAAAGTGTACGGCAAGCTCGACGTGCGAAATGCCGTGGGTCGGCTGATGCCCCATTTCAACATCCGCCTGGATTCGGTCCAACCCTTTTGGGTTCGCTTTCGCACCCCCGGCATGGATTTGGGCCGCCTGACCGGCGATTTCGCATGGGGAAAGCTCAGCTTTGAAGGCGAAGCCTCGGGTGAAGGGTTGGATTTAAGCCGTACCCGCACCACTTTTACACTCCGGGCCGACCGAGTGGAGTACCGCGGTTATCCGTACACGCGATTGCAAGCCGGCGGAAAAATAATCGACGGCGTATTTTCGGGCATGTTTGCGGCCGCCGATCCCGCTTTTCAAGCCCGTCTTGAGGGGCGCGCCCGCCTCAAGGGGCGACGTTCGTGGAAGTTTCGCGCTTCGGTTCCCCGCTGGGATCTGTACCGCACCGGTTGGGTGACCTCGGATACCCTGGCCGTCCTCCGCTTCGAAGGAAGCACCGACATGCAAGGCAACACCCTCAACGACCTCACAGGCACCCTACGGCTCGACCGGCTGACTTACCGGCGGTCGGGAAAGGAGTATGCGCTCAATTATTTTTACCTCCTGTCCACCGAAAGGGAAGGGGAAAAATACATCGAGATCAATTCCGACAAAGCGGTAAACGGCTATCTCAAAGGCCGGTTCCGCATCGACCGGTTGGGCGACATGTATCGCGAAATGCTGGGCACCGTGTTTACGGGCCTCAAGCCCTCGCGGGAATTCGCCGATCAATACGTGCGCTTCAAATTCATGTTTGATTCCGATTTGCTCGAAATCCTGGACCCTCGAGTGGAATATACGCGCAAAACCGAGCTCAAAGGACGCATTTCGGGTAAGGACCGCTACGTGCACACCGATCTCAAATCCGAAGAATTGCGCTATGCGGGCATCGATTTTTACCGCACCCGCCTCAGCATCGACAACCGCAACCCCATTTACAATCTCTACCTGGCCGCCGATTCCGTCCGTTTCCCGGGATATACGTTTCAAATGGTGCGGGCCATCAACGTGACCATGCAAGACACGGTATATCTCAAACTCAAAAGCAACGGAGGCCCGGGCATGCGCGACATGTACGATATATCGGCCAAATACACTTTGGATTCCTTGCGCAATATGGACTTTCGGTTCGGCCGGTCGGAAATGCACATCAAACATAAAACCTGGTTGATCGACCCTTCGCGCCATGCCGACCGCATCCGTTATTTTTCGGCAAACGATTCGCTGGCGGTGGAAGATTTTGTTCTTTTTCATGCCGACGAATCCTTCCGGGCTCACGGATACCATACCCCCCGCCGCCGGGCCATGGATTTCGATTTGCGTAACCTCCATTTGTCCGACTGGTTACCCGCCATGGAAGGTTTCCGGTTCGAAGGAATTGTCAACGGCCATGTATTTGCGGGAAAAAACAACGATATTCCCTTTTACAATGCCGAAGTCGGCATCGACAGTTTGTCATGGAACGACACCCCGCTGGGCCGCTTGGGCGGGACGCTCAAAACCATTTCCACCCGCACCATTTTCCTCGACATCCGCGGCGACCGGGGAGACGAACCCCTTTTGCGGGCCAACGGGTACGTGGACACTCGTACCCGCGATTTGGACGTGAACCTTACGCTCAACAATTTTCCCCTCCGGCCTTTCAACGAATTGCTCCGGGACGTATTTTCCGGGATTCGCGGTACCGTCACCGGCCATACGGCCATCACGGGCAAGTTTAAAAATCCTCAATACCACGGAGTACTCAACCTTTTCGGGGCGGGACTCACGGTCAACGAGCTCAACACCGATTACCAAATGCACGATCGCGAACAGGTACGCATCGAAGGTAATAAATTCGTATTCGATCGTAACCGCTTTTTCGACACCAAATACCGCACGGAAGGTACTTTGGACGGATACATTTCCTTTTACAATTTTACCAATTGGTATCTCGACCTGGCTGTAAATACCGGCCACTTGTTGGTGTTGGACACGCCTCCTCGGGACGACGCCCTCTACTACGGCACCGCCTTTGTCGAAGGCAACGCTTCCATAAAGGGTTATACCACCAAAATCAAAATCGATGCGGCCGTACGTTCCCGTCCCGATACCAAAATTTTCATCCCCTTGCGTGACGTGGAAACCATCGGCGACGATCCTTTCATTCGTTTTTATACCGAAGAAGAATATGTGCGCAAGCAACAGGATACTTTGCTCACCGCTCGCATTTACGAGGGATTGGAGCTGAATTTGGATATCGACATCACCGAAGATGCCGAAGTGGAAATCGTTTTGGACCGTGAATTCGGCAGTACGCTTAAGTCCCGCGGGGTGGGCAACGTGCTGATGGAAATCAATACGGAAGGTAAATTCAATATGTGGGGCCGCTATGAGGTGCGGGAGGGTAAATACAATTTCCGCTATGCGGGAGTCATCGACAAGGAATTCGAAGTGGAACCCGGCAGTACCATTATTTGGAACGGCGACCCTTTCCGTGCCGAGCTCGACATCCGGGCCGTTTACTACATTCCCGCCGCCGACATCACGCCCCTTTTAAGCCAATCGGTGCCGGTTAGCAAGCGCGTGCCCGTCAAAGTGATTATTTACATCAAAGGCGATTTGATGAAACCCCGCATCGATTTCGAAGTGGAATTGCCCGAAGCAAGTCCCATCATCCGTTCCGAAGTGGAGTATGCCCTTCGCGATCCCGACATGCGCATGCTTCAAGTGATTTCCCTTTTGTATTCCGGCAATTTCATCTCGCCCGATATTTTGAAGTTCGATAACCGCACGGCGGTGGAAGGCAATCTGTCCGAGCGGGTGTTGAGCGTGTTTAACAGCTTGCTCGAAAACGACATTTTCAACGTCAAATTGGATTACGTCCCCGACCGGCAGGATCCTTATACCAACGTAAAAACCGATTCGCGGGTGGGCCTGACCATCCAAACCAAAATCAACAAGCGCATTTACATCAACGGCAAGTTGGCCATGCCCGTGGGGCGATATACCAAATCGTCGGTGAGCGGGGATGTGGAGGCCGAAATATGGCTCAACGAAAACGGCACCATCCGCTTGCGCATCTACAACAAGCGAACCGAGATCGAATTCGTGGACCAGGAAGAAAGCTATACCCGGGGTTTGGGAATCAGCTTCCAAGTGGATTTCGACACCTTCAAGGAATTATTGGAAAAGATGCATATCCGCATCGAGGCGCGGGATTAACGGGGACGCTCCACCACTTCGAGGTTTTGCAATTTCCCGTCGGCGGCTTCGAACCGCAAGAGGGTGCGCACTTTGTGAAATCCGCTTTTGCCGGCGGCTCCCGGGTTCATGTGGAGCAAATCGAAAGCGGGGTCGCGGATGACTTTGAGGATATGCGAATGGCCGCTGATAAAAAGATCGGGCCGGTATCGGGCGATGAGCTCTTTGGCCCGCGGGGTGTATTTGCCCGGATATCCGCCGATGTGAAGCATCAGCACTTTCAATCCTTCGACGTCGAACACCAGGTATTCGGGCACCCGGATGCGGATGTCCTTCCCGTCGATGTTTCCGTACACCGCCCGCACGGGGGCTACGGCTTCCAGCCGGTCCAATACTTCGGGAGTGCCTATGTCGCCGGCATGCCAGATTTCGTCGGCTTCGCGGATGTGGTTGTCGATAAAGTCGTCGTAAGTGCCGTGGGTATCCGAAAGAAGGACGATTTTTTTGGCCAACCTTTTATTTTTTGACGAATCGAAGGCTTGCAATTCCCTTCCCGGTTACCAAACGTGCGATATAGGTGCCTCGGGGCAAACGCGAAAGATCGGCGGGCAATCGGTCGAATCGGGCCCATTCCTTTCCGCGAAGGTCGTACACGATTATTTCCCGAAATCCGTATTCTTGGGGTATTTCAGCCTTCAGCACATCTTCTACGGGATTGGGATAAAGGCGAATTCCCGGAAGCTCGTCCGCCGCCACGCCGGCCTGTTGGACCGAAAGGTTGAACAACACGGGCGTATCCCCGTTGCTGGTATTGTCGGCATTGGTGGCGTTGACGGCCGCATAAAAGGTCACGTTGGTACCGGAAGAAGCGGGAGCCGTCCAATTGAAGGTCCAGGAAGTTTGGGACGTGCCCGCCGAAGTGTGTTGGATGTATTGGTTGTTGCCCGCCGTTTGGGTATTGGCGTCCAGGGATTGGAAAGTCCCTTGTTTTTGGCCTTGGGCGTCTTCGGCGGTGAGTTGGAATCCGTGCTTGCGGGAAGCCGATTGCACGCTGAGGGTGAGTTGGTAAGTGGCGCCCGGCACGTAACCCGAAGCGGGAATGTTGTGGGTAAGATTTACCGTAGGGTTGTAGGTGTTGGCAGCCGCATGACAGGCGGTGCATGAATTGCGATCACCGGGCGAACCCGTATATCCGGCGGGCGGACCGCCCGTATAACGCATCAAAAAAAGACCCGTAAACAAAAGCGGAAATCCGAAGAGGAGAATTTTTTTCATGGGTAAAAATTTTCCCTCAATATAAAAAAAGCCGGAGAATTTCCGGCCTTATCGTTTGTTGAAAATTTCGGAAGAAACGGTGAGCCGTTTGCGTCCCTTTTTGCGTCGGCGCGACAGCACCTGGCGTCCCCAGCGGGTTTCCATCCGTTTGCGGAATCCGTGCTTGTTGCGGCGCTTGCGTTTCGAAGGTTGGTATGTACGTTTCATTCGCTCGGATTTTCGGTGTCTGAAATCGGCGCAAAGATAGCACTTTTTCCCGATATGCAAGCCGTTGGTTCGGAGGGCTTTTTACCGAAGAAAATCGAAGTAGGCCCGCAAAATCTCCGCATTGGGTACGGCCGACGTGTCCGCGTCCAACATACCCGGACCTTCAGAAGCCAAGAATTCCCGTATGGCCCGGGCAAAGGTTTCTCGATTCCCCTCCGCCTTCACCCGGCGATAAGGAATGCCGTAATGGGCCGCCAGCCGGTCGAAAGGTCCTTCCCGGCGATACACGAAATATTTTTCGTACCCCGGCACTTGTTGCGGACCGGGAATAAATCGGAAAATATCGCCGCCTCCGTTGTTCACGACAATCACTTTGAGATTGGCCGGCATACCCGCCCAAAAGGCATTGTTGTCGTATTGCAACGACAGGTCTCCCGCCACCGCCAGGACCGGTAAATCGCTTGCCCGCGCGGTGCCCGCCGCGGTGGACAGCGTGCCGTCGATTCCGCTGGTGCCCCGGTTGCCGTAATGAATAAGATGAGGATCGAAATCGAACAATTGGGCGTAACGCACTACCGTACTGTTCCCCCATTCCGCAATGCCGGGCCCGGCATAGGATTGCGACAGCACATGATACAAATACCAATCTCCCGGAGGAACCGTGCGGGCAAAGGCCTCGTGTCGCCGGGCGCGATAAGCGGCTAACTCCCGCCATTTTCGGCTGTAATCGGACGAAGGTTCGCTGTCGTAAATGCGGAAAAGGAGTTGCGAGAAAAACATTTCGGGCGTGGTGTCGGCGTGATAACGCAATACGTCGAACGTGTCCAACCTCAGGGGAGTGGTGCCGATATGCCAATGGCCCAGGGCGGGAGGAACGGCGCGAAGGAGAAATTTGATTTTTTTGGAAATGATGTTTAGCCCCACCGTAATCACCAAATCGGGGGCATAGGCTCGCCAGCTATGCTCGTCCATGGGAAAAACCAGGCGATCGATATGTCCTAACAGGCGGGGCGACCGGACGTTGGCCAAATTTTCGGTGAGTATGACCGTGTCGTCAAACTTTGCCAATCTGTCCAATTGGGAATTCAAAACCGGCGAAGGGGAAAGCTGGGACACGATGATCAGTTTGCGCCGGGCTTGTTTCCACGTGTGTTCCAGTCGGTCCAAATCCGTATCGGGAAGGGGCGGTTCTTCCGGTTGGGTGCGGACGGGGAGGGGAGCTTCTTCGGGAGCGGGGCCGGTTTCGTACAGCGGTTCTTCGAAAGGGATGTTGATATGCACCGGCAAGCGGCGGGTGAAAGCCGTTTCCAGAGCCTCGGCAATCAGGCCGGGGGTTTCTTCTCCTTCGCCGTCCAACGGGAGGGTCACCGAACGAGCGGTATGGTGGGCCAACACCCCGTGTTGACGGATGGTTTGGCCCTCGCCCCGGTCGATGCGGTAGGGCGGTCGGTCGGCGGATATGACGATGAGCGGCACTTGGGAGTAAAAGGCTTCGGCCACCGCCGGATGGTAGTTCAGTACCGCCGTACCCGAGGTGCATACCAATGCCACCGGCTTGCCCGTCCGGCGGGCCATACCCAAGGCGGTGAAAGCCGCCGCCCGCTCGTCCACGATCACTTCGGGCTCGTAACCGTGGGCCGGCATTTCGATCACCAAAGGGGCATTGCGGGAGCCGGGTGAGAGTACGATACGCTCGATGCCCGCCGCTTTCAAGGCGCCGATTAACCGCCGGGCTCCGGGTTTACGGCTATGCACGGCTTATTCTTTCCATTTGATGCTGCAGCCGATGCTGGGTTTTTGTTCCTCTTCGGGCATGATTTTGCCTTCCAGGAGAAGATCCAGCGCCCGCCGCAAATCTTTACCCGTTACGGGAATGTCGTTACCCGGCCGGCTGTCGTCCAATTGGCCGCGATATACCAGCTTGTTATCGGCGTCGAATACGAAAAAGTCGGGCGTGCAAGCCGCTTGATAGGCCCGGGCCGTATCCTGGCTTTCGTCGTATAAATAAGGAAAAGGATATCCCAGCCGTTCGGCGGTTTCTTTCATTTTATCGGGCGCATCGTCGGGATAGCGCGTAATGTCGTTGGCACTGATGGCCGCAAAGCCTATGCCTTTGGGTATATAATCGCGGGCCACCCGCACCAATTCGGGATTCACGTGCTTTACATAAGGGCAATGGTTGCATATGAACATGATCACCGTGCCCTTGTCGCCTTTGACGTCGTCGAAAGTGAGGGTTTTGCCGCTCACCGTGTCGGGTAAGGCGAAATCGGGTGCCGGCGTGCCCAAGGGTAACATTACCGAAGGGGTTGCTGCCATAACGTTTCAGCTTTTAGGCGAAAATACGGATTTTTTGAAGATCCGGCTGAAATTTTCGGCCATTATTCGTTTGATATTTTCCACAGTCGTACCGCGGAGGCTCGCCGCCGCTTCATAGATCCGTCGAACGGGAATTTCGGAGGCATCGGTTTCCAGTAGGATGCGTTCGGGCGGTAAAATTCGAAAAGATTCGGCCGCTTTGCTTTTTTCACGCAACAGGGCGGGTCCGAACGAAAGGTATATGTCGTCCCTTTCCGTCAGGCGTTCGGCTAGCTCCGGCCCTTTGGTAAATCCGTGGATGATTTTGGGAGGTCCCGAGGAGGGTAATAATCGGAGCAAACGGTCGTAGCATCGCACGCAATGGATTACCAAAGGTTTTCCCGTCTCCGCCGATAGGTCGATTTGACGTTTGAAGATTTCTTCTTGCAAGGCCAGGGTTTGACGAAAACGGGGCATCCGGTCCATACCGCATTCGCCCACCGCTAGGCATAGGGGATGGGAAATTTTTTCGACCAACCGGTCCCATTCCTCGGCTTGGGTTTGCACATACCAGGGATGAATGCCGGCGCTGAAATAAGTTCGGGCCGGAACGGGATCGGACGGAAAAAGACTCACCACCGCCGTCACCCCCGGCGGAGGAGGCTTGTGGGTATGGAAATCGATGAAAGGCAAATTATTCATGCCGTGAATTTTGAGGGGGTAAAATCACAAATCCTTCCGGGTACGTGCGTACGGGCAAATCGCCGAAAAGCGAATCCAATTCTTCCGGTCCCGCGATGAATTTGCGATGATGAAAGCCGTAAAAATAAATCAGCATCGCCCGCCCTTGGCGGATTTGGCGGGCTAATTCATCCATTCGCCGGGAATAGGAGGTGTCGGGCACAAGAGATTTACGATCGTATTTGGCCGGCAAGTCCATGACCAAGGTATCGTTTTCCGTTCGCAAGCGTACGAATTCGGTAACGTTGGTCCAAATAATCAAATCGTTTTGCGGAGGGATTTCCGCCGTCAACGGCGAATTTCGTAACCGGTACAATTCTCGGACTTGATTTTCGATTTCCGTGCTTTTTTGATACATATCGATGCCGTGGGTCAGGAAGAGAAGCGAAGCCAACAAATAAAAATAACGCGAACGAAGCCGGTACAAACGGTCGAACACGGCGGCCGCCGCAAGCAAGATCATCAGATAAGCGGGAGAGAGGATGCGAATGTCCAGGGGCGTGTCGTAATCGAATATCGATATGGACAGGAGGATGAACAGCACGTACATTCCCGCCCCTACGGTGGCATCCGCGGCCCAAAGAGGAAGGTCGATACCCTTTCTCCTACCGAAAAATATGTAGGCGACTATGGCCAAGAGCAAAAGGGGAAATAGCACCTCCGTGGCACCCGGTGCCAAGGCGTTGACACCCGTAATCACCAATTGCCGCAAATGGTCGAATCCGGGAGGATGCCAAGCCGCGGGCCTGGAAAAGAAAACGGAATGACGGGAAGTATAAGCATACCACGGCAAAAACAAAATAATAGCCGGAAGAAGGAAGGAGAGGACATCTCTAACCTTTCCGCTACGCCTCAAAATCAAATAGGCATATGCCGCCGTTAATCCCGCTCCCGCATAGCGGGTGAGCATGAGTAGGCCGGCCAAAAGGCCCGTGAGCAATAGAAGACGCCGTGAGCCGGTTTTTTGCCATTTTCGATAGAAATAAAAAGAAGCCGCCGTCAACGGCAAAAACACCGATTCCGACAGCGTCCCGAAATAAAGGAAGAACACCCAGGAGCCCGTAAAAATCCATAAGGTCAAAAAAATGACGAGCGGCCGGATGCGTTCTTCTTTCAAAAAACGATAAATCAAATAGTAAGTCGCCGCCAATCCCGCCCCTTGGACCAAAAGAGCCGCCTTGAGCGGGTCGCCCCCCGTGAGTAGCGAAGCCGCGGCCAGCAATGCCGGAAAAAGGGGAGGCCAAAATACGGTGGGCACCAAGCGGCCGTTGTCCAAGTGGACCCAGCCTTTCCCTTCGAGCCAATTGCGGGCGGTGTCCATGTAAATCACGCCGTCGGCGTTTTGGAGGTAGCGCCACCGCCATGCCAGCCACAGATACATTCCTCCCAAAAGGAGAATGACGGCCCCGATTCGGATGTGATTAAGTTTCACTTCCGGGCTTTTTTCGATAAAAATGCATGTCCATAATGTGTCGGTAAACCGCTTCGGGCAAAAGGGGACGCACGTTTTTTCCTTCGGCCAGGTCGCGGCGAATGGCCGAGGCGGATATTTCCACCAGCGGTGCTTCATCGAAAAAAAGTACGTGCGGATGGTTTTTCAGCGGTGTGTCGGGACTGTGGCGGCGGGGATATACGTAAATTTGATAACGGCGGAGAATTTCTTCGTAATTTTTCCATTTGGGAAGCGAGGCCAGCGTATCTTCACCCATCAACAGCACGAAATTTTTGTCGGGATAGAGGTCTTCGAGATGAGCCAGCGTGTGGATGGTATAATTGGGTCGCGGCAAGTCGAATTCCACGGTGGATACCTTGAATTTATCGTACGGTTCGGTGGCCAGGCGCAAGAGGTAGAGGCGGTGATAGTCGGGGAGGAGGGTGCGGCGGGGTTTGAGCGGATTTTGGGGAGTGAGCACAAACCATACTTCGTCCAATCCCCCGTGTTCCGTAAAGTAATTGGCCAAAATCAAATGGCCCGTGTGAACGGGGTTGAAGCTGCCGAAAAACAGGCCGATTTTCTTTTTATCGGATCGGTTTTTCATAAATAAATGCTTTGACCAAAGCTTTGGCGCGGGCTACCGCTTTGTCCAAGTCATCGTTGATGAGGATGCGGTCGAACCGGGGGGCAAATTGCCATTCCCGTTTCGCTTTGGCGATGCGTTCCCGAATGGTATCTTCGTCTTCGGTGGCGCGTGCGCGGAGCCGTTGTTCCAAGACGGCGAATTCGGGAGCTTGCACGAACACCGTCATCGTATATTGCGGGAAATATCGCTTTAAATTCAATCCTCCCACCACGTCCATGTCGAAAACAATATGTTTACCTTCGCGAAGGAGGCGTTCCACTTCGCTTTTGAGGGTTCCGTAAAATTTGCCCGGATACACTTCTTCCCATTCGATGAAGGCGTCTTCCTCGATTTTTCGGCGGAATTCGTCGGGGGTGAGGAAGTAATAATCTTTGCCGTGGATCTCACCCGGCCGCTTGGGACGCGAGGTGGCCGACACCGAGAAGGCCAGCCCCAGCGAGGGATCTTCCAGAAGCCGCTTGACAATGGTTGTTTTGCCGCTTCCGGATGGAGCCGAAAACACGATCAGCTTGCCGCGGGAATTGTTCATGTCGTGGATTTGGGTATCCCAAAGATACTAATTCTTTTGCCCGCGGGCGGTCCGTGGGCGGAAAATCCGTAAATTGCGGGCAAACGGGAAAATATGGCGCCTCGGCAAGGAAAAAAACTCTACTTCGTGGCCCTGGTGGTGCCCGAGCCGTACCAGTCCGAAATCACCCAAATGAAGCAAACCGCCAAGGTGATGTTCGATGCGGGACACGCCCTCAAATCGCCGGCTCATATCACGTTGATTCCCCCTTTTTGGGCCGATGAGGAGGAAATTGAAAATTTGGCCGCCCGCCTGTCGCGCCATCCCGTGTCGCAATTGGAAAAACCGGTGGAATTGGACGGTTTCGACCGCTTCGACAAACGGGTGATTTTTGTGGACGTGCGTCCCCATCCCCGGTTGCAAGCCTACCAACAAGCTTTGTTCGACGAATTTCGCGCCTGTTTTCCCTCTTATGGCAAACCCAACCGCTTCCATCCCCACGTGACGGTGGCTTTTAAGGATTTGCGGCGCGAAGTGTTCGACGATGCATGGAATCTTTTTAAGGACGATCCCTACCGGGCCGAATTCATGCCCCGCCACCTTACCATTCTCCGGCATGACAAAGGTAAGTGGCACATCTGGCGGGAGATATGACCTCCCTTGATGCCGGCGCATGAAAATTCGTATCTTTGGAACAAATTGCCCCCATGTCCCGAACCCGAAAAAAAAAGAAGCGGACCCCGACTTCCCGCGGCCATTGGCGCACCATTGCGGCCGCCGTGGCGGGCATGGCGGGTTTGATGTTGGCGGGAGCCCAAATTTCTTACCTTTTTAATTGGAAAGCCGATTTCAGCGCTTTGGATTGGTCGGCCCAATCGGAGGAGGCGCGAAATATTTTCGGCAAGATCGGCGCCTTTGCGGGGTTCCACACGGTGTTTAAAGGGTACGGGGCGGCTTCCCTTTTGTTGGCGGCGGCCCTTTTGATCACGGCTTACTATGTGTTTAAGCGCAAAAGCCCGTGGCGTTTATTGGGCTGGTGGCTCAAGCTGTTGATCGCCCTGTGGCTGATTTCGTGGCTGTTGGCCATGGTGTTTCCGTCGGTGCCTGTGGCCGGCGGCGTGGCGGGCCTCGAATGGGTGCGCCAAGTCCGCTTTTATGCCGGTAAAGGGGGTGCTTGGCTCCTGTGGTTATTGCTGGTGGCCGTCGTTTTGGCCTATTTCCTCAAAATCCGTCCCGAACAAATGGAAGCGGCGGCCGGTAAATTGCCCCGCATGCCCAAAATGCGGTGGCCGAATATTCCGGTAGGCAAAAAGGGTGTATCGGAAGGGGAACCGGCCGGTCATTCTCCCGCGGACGAACCGCCGCCGGGTGGTGTGCCTCCCGAAGGCTTGCCGGGAGAAGAGGAATCTCAAGCGGACTATGAAGAAGCGCCGGAGTACGCGTCGGAAGAAGAAGTCGAAGCCCGACACCTCACCGAAGAAGGGGAGGAAGAAATGGCCATGGAAGGCATCAAAGTCAAAGTCCACCGCGACGAAGTGGTGGACACCGCAGCCCGGCTGGTGGAAGAATACGGGGAATTCGACCCTACCCTCGAACTGGGAAGTTACGAGTTCCCCCATCTGGATTTATTGAAGGAATACAAAAATGTGGGCGTCGAACTCGATCCCCGCGAATTGCAACGTTACCGGGCCAAAATTCTCAAAATCTTCGAAGATTTTCGCATCAGCATCGAGCCCGATATCGAGGTCACCGTGGGGCCCACCGTCACCTTATATGAAATCAAACCCTCGCCGGGTACCCGGATCAAAACCATCAAAAGCCTCGAAGACGACATTGCCTTGGCTTTGGCCGCACACGGAGTGCGGATTATCGCCCCCATGCCGGGCAAAAACACCATCGGAATCGAGGTGGCCAACAAAAATCCCACCTTGGTGCCTTTGCGGGAAGTATTGCGTACCCCCCAATTCCAGCGCGCCGACATGGAGTTACCCATCGCTTTGGGCAAAAACATTGCGGGCCGCACTTTTGTATTCGACCTGGCCGCCATGCCCCATTTGCTCATCGCGGGAGCCACCGGTCAGGGTAAGTCGGTGGGGTTGAACGTAATTATCAATTCCTTATTATTTAAAAAACACCCGGCCGAACTCAAATTCGTGATGGTGGATCCCAAAAAGGTGGAATTGTCGCTTTACAATAAAATTGAAAAACATTTTCTGGCCAAATTGCCCAACGAAGCGGAAGCCATCATCAGCGACCCCATGCGGGTCAAACATACTTTGCATTCCCTCATCCAAGAGGTGGACAACAGATTAAACCTCTTCAAGAAAGCCGAGGTGCGCAAGATCGCCGAATATAACCGCAAATTTCGCGAACGCCGCCTCAATCCCGCCAACGGTCACCGCTTTTTGCCCTACATCGTGGTGATCATAGACGAATTTGCCGATTTCATTTATTCGGCCGGCAAGGAAGTGCAAGTGCCGCTCATCAAATTGGCCCAAATTTCGCGGGCGGTAGGCATCCACATGGTGATTGCCACCCAACGGCCTTCGGTGGACATCATTACGGGCGTGCTCAAAGCCCAATTTCCGGGTCGTATCGCCTTCCGAACCGCTTCGCAAATCGACAGCCGAACCATTTTGGACCAAAAAGGCGCCGAAAAATTGATCGGCAGGGGCGACATGCTGTTCCGCACCGATTTGGGCGTAACCCGCCTTCAATGTGCCTACATCGATACCGAAGAGGTCGCCAACGTTACCGACTTTATTGCCGCCCAGCCCGGCTATCCGTCCGCATACCCTTTACCCGAAGTGGACGAAGGCGAAGGTACGGCCGGTTTGGCCGACGACGAAGACCGCGATCCCCTTTTCAAAGAAGCGGCCTATATCGTGGTGGAACGCCAGCAGGGTTCGGCATCATTATTGCAACGTCACTTGCAGATCGGTTACCCGCGGGCCGGCAAGCTTATCGACCAATTGTATCGCGCCGGCATCGTGGGCCCTCCCGACGGGAGCAAACCCCGCAAGGTGAATATTCCCGACATCGTGGAGCTCGAAAAATTTTTAAACGCCCTTTGATATGAAAAAATCCGTCATATTGATTATCCTGTTCGCCGCCGTGGCCCTCGGAGCGCGGCAAGACAACCGCGCGGAAGCCCTCCTCAAGGAAGTGGCCGACAAATTCGGGAGCTATGAAAATTTTACCGTCCATTTTACCTATGAATTTTACAATCCCGGTGCCGGACTCAGCCAGGAAACCAACGGCAAGGTGATTATGGCGGGAAATAAATATTATGCCGAATATATGGGCGTGATCGACATTTTCGACGGCGAACGCCGTTACCTTATCGTTCCCGAAAACGAAGAAGTTCATATCATGAAACCGGGCGACGAAGATTGGGGATTTACCCCCGCCGATCTCTTCCGACTCTATACCGATCAATACGACGCCCGCATGGACATCAAACAAAAGGTGAACGGCCGATTGATCCAATATGTGAAACTTATACCCCGCGAAGAAGGCGAAACGGAATACATACTGGTGGGGATCGACATGACCACCAAGCATATTTACAAGGTGATCGTGGTCCAGAAAGACGGCAGCCGCATTACGGTGAAAATCCGCAAAATCAACGTGAACCGGCCGATGAACGAAAAAATCTTTCGCTTTGACAGGGAGAAATACCAAAATTACTACATCAACGAACCGGAGTAATCCATGTCCCGCCCTTCCCTGATCCGCGATTACGTGTTCCGCGAGTTCCTCAAACGCTTCATTCCCGCGTTTGTGGTGCTCTTTTTAATTTTCGTATTGCAAACTTTTTGGGTCTATTTCGACGAATTGGCCGGCAAGGGCCTCAGCATGCGGGTCATCCTTAAGTTTTTTTATTATTTCTCCCCCAATATTGTGCTTTACGCCTTACCTATCGCCATCCTTTTGTCGGGGATTATGACCTATGGCGCTTTGGGCGAAAAAAACGAGTTGGCCGCCATCAAATCCGCGGGAGTGTCCATCGCGGATTCCATGAAAAAATTAATCGTTTTCAATATTTTTTTGCTTATCGGCGTATTTGTTTTTGTCAACACCGTACAACCGCGGGGCAATTTGAAATTTACCCGCTTACGGGTGGCCATTGCCCGCAAGATGCCCTCGGCCGTAATCCGCCAGGGGCGGTTTTCCGAAATCGGGGATTTCAGCATCAAAGTACGCCGCAAATACGGAGAGGACGATCGTCTGTTGGAAGATATCATTATCCACCAAGAGGTGGGCGGATTGCCCGACAAAGTGATTACCGCCCGCCACGGTGAATTCCGCAACGACCCCCGCACCGGATACCTTCAGCTCAAATTATACGACGGCGAATTTTTCGAGGATCTCACCCGCCGCCAGCGCAAATCCAAAGACCGGGCCCGCTTGCCCGCCCTCCAATCCCGCTTTAAGGAATACGTGATAAACATCGACCTCTCGGGTATGAACGAATTGAAGGAAGGGGCATCTTCCATGAAGTTATATCATATGCTCAACATGAAGGAGCTGTCCCGGTATATCGATTCGCTGTCGGGCAATCTCCGGGACATGCGCGAAGATTATTACCGTGAATTGCTCAGGCGCCACCTGTTCGATGTGAAAGGCACACGCGTGCCCGGCCCCGCCGAGGCGGATTCCCTCTTGGAACTCACTCCGGGATTGCATAATTCGATTTTGACCAGAGCGCATACCAAAGCACAGGGACATTTGAATTACGTGCGGAGAAAAAATAAGTTCTTTTACAAAAAACAAACCTTTTTAAACAAATATATTTATACCTATCACGAAAAAATCGCTTTGCCCTTCTACATCTTCCTTCTTTTTTTGGTGGGCATTCCGTTGGGGGCCATGATTCGCAAGGGAGGCTTCGGCTTGCCTTTCGTGCTGGGCATTATCATTTATGCCGCCTTTTACATGCTCAACATGTTGGGCAAAAGCATGGCCGAAGAGGGATTGGTACCTCCCTGGTTGGGTGCCTGGTTGCCCGTGCTGGTGTTGTTGCCGCCGGTGATTTGGATGATTTATGCCGTGCAAACCACCACCGAATCCAAATGGATTAACCGGTTGAAGATCTGGCTTTCCCGATTGGGCGCTTTGTTCCGACGCCGTTCGGTCCGAACCGATGCCGTGTTCGTTCCCGCCGAACATATTCCCTTAAAAGCGGGCAAAGATTATTTGTATGCCTACCGCCTGGAGCGGGGCACTTTGCTGTACAAGCGCCATACTCCTTCGTTCGCACGGTTTTTCCGGTATTTGGAAGACTTGCTCCGCCGGACCGGCGCCCCTTTTGTGGCGGGCTATTGGAAACCGCCGTCCGATTTTGCGCGGCGCGAAGGCATCCTGGGCGATGTGTTGATGGTGCGCCTCTCGCGGGAGGGTGAGCCGGTGATCACCACCGATTTGGACGTCAATTACCGCTATGACGGCGAATCCTTGCACCCGGATCCCGGCGGAACCCATACCTTTGTGCATTATAAAGAATATGACAAGCCCCTTTCGGCGGATGCTTCTTCCCGTGCGGGTTGGACGCCCGCATAAATATGGCGTTGGGCTTTTCCTGTTTTTGTTTCTTCTTTTGACGACAATGCGGGGAGCGGCACAACAGGATTTGCCCGACAGCTTGCGTATTTACGTAAACGGGCGTCACGCGGGAACCGTCGCTTTTGGCCGCTTGGATTCCTTGTGGGCTCATTTGCCTTATTCGTGGGCTGTTTTGGATTCGGTACACCGCCGGGAGGGCCGGTGGCATATGTATTATAGCGCTCCCGGTTCCCGGAGCGAAATCCGCTTTCTTACGGACCGGCCGGTGCCCCCTAATGTCCGTAAATATTACCGCCGCCGCTTGCGCCGAAGCGGAGGGCGTCTCACCCCCGCCGTCCGCGCCTCCTTGGTTTCCGATTTTATTCACGTTACCGACATTCGCCCCGTCCGGCATGATACCATATATATAATATATATTAAGGGCCGCTATCATCCGCCCGGAAGAGCCGAAGCGGTATTGGGCCTCATGGGCGAGGGGAAAAATGTCCGTTTGGACGGCATCGCCCGTTTGGACGTACACAACCTTTTGTCCGGCAACGACGCCCTGAGCTTCCGCTACGACGGGGCGCCCGCCTACCGCCGTTTGGACGCCTCATATGCTTGGAAATACCCGTTGGGACTTCCGCTGTCATGGCACGTGCGGATTTTGCAGGAGTTGCGTGATACGGTAGCGGAAGGCTTGTGGGAAACCTACGCGGAAGTTCCCTTGGGCACTTGGCGAATCTTTCTCGGCCGGGGACGGCCTTTCGATCCCGCTTCTCCGGGTCATTGGCTCACGGGAGCGGCCGGCCGGCGGAAGTACGGAAAATTTTACGAACTGGAAGGCGAGGTTGTGCTGGCCGCCGAGAGAACGCGGCTCCGGCGCATGGCGGCCCGAGTCGAAGGAAGGCGCCGCGCCCGGACGGATTGGCGCATACGCCTCCTTTACCACGAAGAAACCCGCCTTCAAGCTCCCTTCGGTAAATATGCCGGCCCTTATAATCGGGAATTGTTGCTTTTGCCCGGCCTACGCCGCTTCGGCCGGGTGCGAATTCGAGGAGGGAAGCCGTACCGGAACTTCGGATGGTACGGGTTTGCCGAATGGAACGGAGCCGTTTATGCGGAAGGAGCGCCGCGGAGCTGCCTGATTACGGGAGCGGGATGGACCTTGCGGATGCGGGGTTTTACGTTGGCTTTGGAAGGGGGATTTCGCTTGAAGGAAAACTATCAATCGGAAAATCAGAAGTTTATGCTCTCGATCCGCCAATTTTTTCAATGGTAAAAAATTGATTTTGAATCACACTTGCGCGAATAAAAAAAATCTATTATTTTTGTAGTTAGCTAAACTAAAATTCATTCAGATGAGAACAAAGTTAAAAGGACTCTTGACGCTGGTAATGGCGTTGATGCTGCAAGCGGCGTTTTCGCAGCACAAGGTTACCGGGACGGTCACGGATGCCCAGACGGGAGAGCCGTTGCCGGGTGTGAACATAGT